>CAXTSI010000802.1:0-2007 GCA_964246695.1 uncultured bacterium | reverse complement strand
GCGGGTTTCAGTCATTGATTTCTTAGTACATTTGTTCGCGTTGAAAGGGCTGGCAATGCCCACCCTACTAATAATTTCACAAATCAGATAGGACTGCTATAGCAATCCTATTTGAATTGTGAAAATGCAAAGTGCAAGAAACCGGGTTAGGAGTGCGTTCACGAATCATTTAGGAGCGCTATACAAATACAATGGTAGGGGCAAAGGCTTTGCCCATTGGTGTCAACTTAACCTGTAACCCTTGAAAAGACAGGCTTCTCGTTACTAGGCTCTGCCTAGTAACGCTGTTCTTAGAGGCTCTGCCTCCAACTTTAAGAGTCGGCAGAGCCGACTGTAATGCATTCCCACGCTCTGCGTGGGAACGAGAAAGGTCGGGAACGACCGTTTAGTAAGAGGTTTGTTCTTAAGTTGACACCAATGAGCAAAGCCTTTGCCCCTACGAGAAATCTATAATGTATCAAGATTTTAGTGAATTGGTGTAACTATTTATTAGGCTGAAAAAGTTTGCCTAATAAGTAGTTACACCGCTAGATAATAACTGCAATTTTTCTTAATATAAAGAGATATTTTCGTTTTAAGTACACGTGGAATTTACGATAATTCTCACCTTAAATGTACTTCAAAATTATTCAAACTGCGATTAGCAACATTGCGTGTCCATTCGGATCTTTGACTAAGCAACCTTGGCGGTAAGGGTATGAGCTATCTGTGAACTGAATAATCCGCGATGAGACGAACTGAACTTTATTCTGCCGCAGCATCTCTACTGCTTGCGCAATGTCGTTGACGACTAACTCAAGTTGCATGTGTGCAATATCGCTACTTTTCCAGTCACTCGGCATTGTCCGACCGTTTGCAGGAGCAATATAGTCCAACAGTTCAATACCTAGACTTAGTTGCGCGGGTCGCAGTGGTGTAACTCTGACTTTAGCTTCTGGTAAACCATCAAGGCGAGCTTGCGTTTCACCTTGATTGAGACTACCTTCCTTGACCTGCATTCCTAGGAGGTCGCGGTAAAACTGTAGACTTTGCTCGGTGTTAGCAACGGCGATCGCACTGTGATCAATTCCGAGAAACAAACGATCGGTGTTCTGGTGCCACTTGTCTTGTCCTTTGTCAGGAGGAAACCAAATAAGTTCTAAATTGTGGCGATCGGGGTCTTTGAACTTGAAAGCTCGTACACCTGCGGATGCTTCATTGTCTGGCGGTATAGTTTGTGGCTCCACAGAAATGTGGTCAATGGGAAACGATCGCACTTTTGCATAAGCGCGATCCATGTCACTGACCACAATCGCCAGATGTTGAAACCACAAGTCATTGCTTTGCGAATCGCTGGGAATGGGTTTTCCCTCAACGTTGAGGTACTCCATCAATTCGATAAGTTCATCTCCAAGTTGCAAGGTGACAATGCGAATTTTTGCTTCCGGGACGTTTTCCAAGTCACTGTAATCCTGTCCTTCAACAGTGATGTCTGAAACGGTTTCAAAACCCAGTGCTTGCGTATAGAAATCCTGGGATTGATCGATGTCTTTCACCGTCAATCCAATGGCTCGAATTCTTTGCACCTGTACAATCGTTGGCTTAAGTGCCATATATTTTTCCGCCTTCAGGTTTTGATAGCGCCTGTAACTCTGACCAAGAGAAGTGCCTAGGCAATTCGACTGGTTTGTGATTAGCTCCTAATCCCAACCCAATTGCGGGGCTGATCTCTTCAGTAACTTCTTCAGTGAGATCTGCCAGCGTATTGCCTGCAATGCTACCAGCGATCGCCCCTGCAACCCCACCAAGAGCAGCACCAAATTTTCCCCCAATTGAGCGACCCAGTGCCGCACCTGCCACCCCACCTCCCACAGCACCTAAACCTGTCGCCAAGGGATGAGAATCAGTCCCTTCTGATGCCGGATGTTGAGGTTCATGCTGTGGTTTAATTTGCTTTTCATCGTTTGTCATAAGTGTTAGTTGTTAGTTGTTGGTTGTTAGTTGTTAGTTGTTAGTTGTTGGTTGTTA
>CAXTSI010000801.1:0-2013 GCA_964246695.1 uncultured bacterium | reverse complement strand
GTGCTGAGGAATGACTGCGGTACTCTTTATTTTTTATTTATAAACACCCTCTAAGTATTTAACTTAATTGGAGGAAACCATGAATACTACACATACTTTGGCAGAAAAGCACTCCGAGGTTGGGAAGTTGTTGAGGAACCGGGTGGTTCTCGTCACTGGTGCCAGTCGAAGCATTGGCGCTGCCACAGCCAAACTTTTGGCGCGTCATGGTGCTGCTGTCGGCATCAACTACTACAGCAGCGAGTCTGCTGCAGGCCAGGTGGTAGACGAGATCGCGAACGAGGGGGGTAAGGCCTTAGCAGTGAAGGGTGACGTCAGAGAAATGCCCCAAGTTAAAGCGATGGTCCAGCAAGTCACAGAGGCTTTTGGTCCAATTGATACTTTAGTGCTAAATGCCAACGTGTTATTTACGATTGCACCGTTCCTTGAGTATTCTTGGGAGGACTTCGAGGCAAAACTGCTGGGGGAACTAAAGGGCGCATTTTTTCCTTGCAAAGCAGTGATTCCCTCGATGGTCAAACAGCAGAAAGGCTGCATCATTGCCGTCAGCTCTATCGCATCTCGCTATCCTAATAATGGTTTTTCTGCCCACACTACAGCTAAGTCAGGATTAGATGGCTTCTTGAAAAGCTTGGCTTTGGAACTGGGTCCTTGCGGTATTCGGGTCAATGCCATAGCGCCAGGGCTAATTCTCACGGATGCCCTCTCGTCAATGTCGCAGGAGTGGAAGGACAGCACTGCTCAAATAACTCCCTTGAGACGAAATGGACTAGTTGAGGACGTTGCGGGTGCCATTCTTCTAATGGCTTCTGAGGAAGCAAGGTTTATCACAGGTACATACCTGGCGGTTAATGGTGGCGCTCAGATGCTTTGAAGCAACGGCATATACTCGTTAATACTTTAGGGTTAGTAATGGTTGTTACGATCACTGCTGCAAGTGTTAGCGAGTAAGCATGTACTAAGCAGGTACTCTCGAAGCTGGAGTTAGTACGCGATCGCTACCACTTGGGCGATCACCTGTTATCACTGGGCGCCCAATTGGTAGTTTAATAAACACTGATTAACTAGGGCTTGCTGAAAAAGTAGAAAAAGATAACACTGTGCAGATTGTAAACTTTATACATCTTGTTAAGTGCAAGAAAAAGGGATAGAATAGCTCAAAACCTTTGCATGACCATTGTTAGTCAGTACAGATGGTGTAATTAGTAACCATGTACAGAAAACAAGAGCAACCGCCAATTCCACCGTCAAACTTTGAACTGACCTTCGAGGGTAAGCTATCAGAAAATAATCGTTGGGTAATCATGGCTTCGTTAATACCGTGGTCAGAATTTGAAGAGGAATATTCTTCATCGTTCTCTCCAGAGATGGGAGCACCCGCCAAATCTTTTCGGATGGCATTGGGCGCATTAATAATTAAAGAAAAGCTAGGAATAAGCGATAGGGAAACAGTAGAACAAATTAAAGAAAATCCTTATCTACAGTACTTTATAGGGATGTCATATTATAGTAATGAAGCTCCATTTGATGCATCAATGTTAGTACATTTTCGAGAAAGAATTAGTGCTGATATGGTGAACAAAGTGAATCAACAAATGGTGAAGAAGATGCTAGAAACCACATCTTCTCAACAAGCTGAAAAAAAAACCGAAGAACCAGAGAAAGAAGGTAATACACCGAAAAATCGAGGAAAATTAATATTAGATGCCACTTGTGCGCCTGGTGATATCAGCTATCCCACAGATTTAGAGCTATTAAATCAAGCAAGAAAGCAGACAGAAAAAATTATAGACTCCCTTTATGAACAAATAAAGGGGAATTTAGAGAAAAAACCAAGAACCTATCGGGAAATAGCTAGAAGAGATTATCTAGAAGTAGCAAAGAAACGTCGGGTGTCACAAAAAGAGAGAAGAAAAGCGATTAAAAAGCAACTCCAATATATTAAAAGAAATTTATTTTTGAGCAGCTAATTCTCTCTGGAGCAACTCTCGATAATTTAAGTAAAAGACTATA
>CAXTSI010000800.1:0-2023 GCA_964246695.1 uncultured bacterium | reverse complement strand
GTTGTTAGTTGTTAGTTGTTGGTTGTTAGTTGTTAGTTGTTAGTTGTTAGTTGTTAGTTGTTAGTTGTTAGTTGTTAAAAATAATCACTAACTACTGTACGGGCGCTCCTGCCGTTCGCCCCTACTAACCACTAACTACTAACTACTACCCACTAACTACTAACGAAGCAACTACTCCCTTGACCCAATCCTGACAGTGGATCTTAGCTAAGGTCAATTTGATTGGCATCTTTTAAGATTTGTATGAACAGGACTTACGTACCATTTGCCAGAAACCATCCCTGAGAAGTGAAGATAAAGCACGTTTTGTCAATCAGTTAAAATACATGAGAGCGAATCTTAGTCGGCTAGACCACAATATAACCGTAGGGGCGCGGTTTCCGCGCCCTTACAATGTGGTCATTTCAATTGAAAACTGCTGTCAGTAGGTAGGCACAATAAAACATAACTATATAATGAAATAGCCCACTCGCGATCGGTCCCCCAACGTCTGGGCGCGGAAACCGCGCCCCTACAGTCAAATTGTGGTCTAGGAATTGCCGGACTCATCCGGACGCAGACCTTAACTATTTCTGTCAATGCGTAAGTCCTAAAACAGTTAGGGTTACGAGATAGAATTCTTAATTTATCGTTAATTGTGGCAGCAATCTTAACTCTATAGTATATGTCAACCGTATATTTACATAACTTTGTTATTGAACAGTTTTTAATCCGCATATCCTTTTACAATCCGGCTGCGCCAAGGTTGCAGTACTCTGCGGCTTTTTGATAGGTTAGTATGGAAATAAAAAATATTATGTTTCTTGATTTGAATAGCTGGTTACGGCGTCCGCAACAATCTGTTTTGCTGTTTGACTCAATTGGTGCCGCTCAAGAAATTGCTTTTATGCTGAGCGGTGAGTGGGATGGGTGCAATGGTGTGGTGATGCCTAAATGTGATGAGGTAGCCGTTAACACTGCCGCTAGTCTAATAGAAGCTTCATGGTGTTATCAAAATGCTTCCCTTGCCGTTTTAAATAGGTTAACAGTTGATGAACTTCTACGTCGTTATGCAATAGGAGAAAGGAATTTCATCAATGCTAATTTGAGGTGTGCAGAGCTTTCTTTGCTGTGTTTGAGTGAAGCTAACCTGAGTTGGGCTAAATTGAGTTTGGCTAACCTGAGTGGGACTAAATTAGTTAGAGCCAACTTAACAAATGTAGATCTGAAAGAAGCTAACTTAAGTGACACCAATTTGAGTCAATCGCAGTTATTTAGGGCTAATTTGACTAGAGCAAATTTATCGAATGCAGACCTAAAAAAAGCAAATTTAAGTCACGCTTGCTTGAGTGAGGCTAATTTGAGTGAAGCAGATTTGAGAGGTGCAAATCTCGAACAGGCAGACTTAAGAGGGGCTGATTTAAGTGGAGCGCTAATTGAAAGTTGAGTTTGTAGATATCTAATACAAACATTCGTAATTCGTAATTTGCAATTAAATCAGGAGAATCTCCAAAATGCTAGATCAACATCAGAAGGTAATGAAAGGCAAAAAAATATCTTTAGCCTTGGGTTTTTCTGTCTCGGTCTTAAGCGCCTCTGCTATTGGCTTTTTTACTAGCCCCACTGCTGTCCAAGCACGGGAATCAGTCACAAAACCAACAATCGCCACAGTCACAAAAATGACAAATGGCGATATTATGTGCTACGTCACATTAGTAGATGCAAAAGGAAAAGTTTACCAAGATCTTGGTGCGTCGTTTGAAATTTGTGCAAAGGAAAAAACCTACTTAAACTTGAAAGTGCGCTTATCTTATCAAAAAGAGCGAGTTAACGATTGCCAAAGCGCTGAACCTTGCGGCAAAACCCGATTAGAAACCCTAATCACGAAGATGCAGGTCATGCGATAAAAGAATGAGCTTAGTTCTCTTGAACTGAGATCTCTCGGTGATGGCAGATCTCTTCACCTCAACCAGCTCTTAGTTAAGATTAAATCCCACATTCCGCACCCCAACTGTCACGATAGGGAAATTACTGAGAGAAAAAA
>CAXTSI010000799.1:0-2025 GCA_964246695.1 uncultured bacterium | reverse complement strand
GTTACAGCTTGATTGCCGGGTGGTGCGCCGCAGGCGCACCCCCTGAACGGTTACCATAGAGCGTGATGTTGTCTGAATATCTGAAACTTGGCTAGTCATGCCAATCACAAAAGAAAAATATAAAAAGTCCCAATAATCTGGTTCACTGTCACCAGGAAAATCCAGACCCCCAGCTATTTCTTCTCTATCGCTACATTGATAATAACTATGTGCATATTGCAACGTGAACATTGTATGCACCAGTAACCAGGAACTGACAATTGTCATGACTGCAAGCGTAACGTGTAGTGCTAGCACAGACGCTGGCTGCCCTTTTTTATTATCACTGAGCAAAAACCCAATCGCTAACACGCTAGCACAAGCGGCGGCGATAATCACAGTGAAGATAGCCAAGCGTCCTGTGTATTCACGCTGGGCATAACGGCGCATATTTTCTGGGGTAGCCCTGACCATTATCCACCAAGTCAAGCCTAAGAAACACTCAACGCCTGAGTTCCAAGTACAAAGAGTGCGCGTTGCCAAGTGCAGCCAAGACGGTAGTATTGCTGAGACTAATACAGCAAAGGCGACGGAAATTATCAGTCTGGGTCGGGAGTCCAGGTTCTTGAACAACCTATTTGCAATAGACACTTGAATTAATAGTAAAGCATGATTAGCAGTATAATCTGCCCTTGTCTAGTAATGTGGGGAGTGGGGAGTGGGGAGTGGGGAATAGGGAATGGGCAATTGTAACAATTGACAATTAGCAATTAGCAATTAGCAATTAGCAATTAGCAATTAGCAATTCCCTTAATTATCTACAGGTAAAGCTTCCAATTCAGTTGAAGTTGTGCTTTCTTGCGCATTGCACTTCTGAGTATGAGGTAAAGTTTGTAAACCTACCTGCGCTGTTGCATAAAGCCGACTAAATTCCTGCTCATAATGTGGGGCGACGATGGGATTCTGTATAAATACCAAAGTCTCGTCGTTTAAGAAATCCGCCGAACTAGACCAGTTATGACTACCTGCGATCGCCAATACCCCGTCTAAAATTGCCATCTTGCTATGTACTCCGCGATCGCCTATGGGGGAAATGGGAATACCAACTGTGGTTATTGGATGCTTCCAGGGATGAACTTTGGTTAATTGGTGTTTCTTACCTGCATATGGGCATACCCCCATCGCGTCATAGGCTTTCGAGTAAGGTCTTCCGAAGAAATCTGGGTCTATCAAAACTTTGATATCTTCTACCCCTTGCTCGTGTACACTGCTGAGAGTATCGCTAATCTTTTGGTCTGAATAGACAAACAATGCCATATGTACACTCTTTTTAACTTGCTGCATATAAGAAGCAATGATTCCGTTACTAGTTATTGCGATCTCCTCATTTCTGTGGGCGGGTGAAAAATTGACTGTGATAGTTCCAGATCCAGCCGGAATTGTGACGGGGTGTCTTTCGGGCTTATGAGATTTGAACAATCCCTGCCACATATAGCCGAATTCATTAGTAAAAGTTTGGGCAAGTTGAACGTTATCGGGAACTACAACCATATTATTAGGATTGCCCCGAGTTTCCAAGTTGTCAAAATGCCCATGCATATCGGAAATCGTAAAGTTGCCACTGGATATAATGGTGGTCTTCCCATCTACGATGATAAACTTGTGATGCATCAGTCCACTACCTTTAGTGAGTCCGCCACCTGTGTCATCTTTGATCTCAATTCCACTCTCACGCAGCATGGCTAAGGCATCAGCAGGATAGCGCTTCAACTCTTCATAAGCTTGCCGATCGTGCTTATTCATCCGTGCTATTTCTTCTGGTTTGTAGTCGGTGATAGTTTTGTTGTATTTGTTGTCAATTAATACCCTGACTTTGACTCCGCGTTGGTGGGCAGACTTGAGTGCTTCCGCTACTTTTGTCAGTCTGAACTGCATCACCGCTAAATCCACAGTTGATTGTGCCTGATTGATTGCATCAATAATCTGCTGTTCTAAGTACAGCTTTGCATAAGTTCGTAGCGAATTGACAAAGGAAAACTTTTGACG
>CAXTSI010000798.1:0-2040 GCA_964246695.1 uncultured bacterium | reverse complement strand
GGGGGAGAGAGGGGGATTGTCTCCTTCTCCCTCTTTTAAATCCAGATGTACTGTGTAAAAATTCGCTTGCACGGCTACAACCGTACCCAGTAACTGCTCAGTGGCTGCTTTCGCGGAACCTTTCATTCAGCAATAATGGGACGGCGTACTAACAGGGAAAAATATCCAGCACAGTCTGTAATTTGTTCTACCATGAAGCCTGACATCGTCAAGCTATCCGGGACTTGCTCAATCGGTTCTCCGGGGTCTAGCCAGACTTCTAGCAAACCGCCTGGTTTCATTTTTTCCAGACGCAGTTTCGTCCGGACAAAATTAATCGGGCAGGGGGTGCTGCGTAAGTCGAGTTGAGCATCGGGAGTTAGTTGGGAGGATAGACTCATCTTTGGTGGAACAAACTTCCCAAAAAACCTTCTAGACCGCCTTTACCAGTGCGATCGCCTTTAATTTTAGCTAGCTTCTCCAATAGTTCTCGTTCCTCTGTAGTCACTTTGTTGGGGATATCAATTAACACTGTAATCATATGATCGCCTCGACTGACAGGATTACCGAGGCGTGGTACGCCACGATTTTCTAACTTCATCACTGTATTCGGCTGGGTTCCGGCGGGAATGATCAGTTCCACTGGTCCATCTACGGTATTTACCTCCAAACGGCAGCCTAAAATCGCCTGGAGATAGCTAATTTTGATTTCCGAGAGGACATTAATACCATCTCGCTGGAATTCCTCGTCCTCATTGATAAATAAGTAGACGTACAAATCTCCAGGAGGACCACTACGTTGACCTGCATCACCTTCTTGCGATATCCGTAAACGTGTGCCGTTATCCACCCCTGGGGGAATGGAAATTTTGAGTTTTTTCGTTACTTGTTTTGCACCCTTACCGTCGCAAGTATCGCATTTGTCTTCAATTACCATCCCCGTACCATTACAGGTAGGACAAGTCGAAACTTGGGTAAAGCTTCCGAAAGGCGTTCTGGTGACACGACGTACTTGAGCCGATCCCCCACAAGTTGAACAAGTACGAGGGCGAGTTCCTGGTTTAGCACCTGTTCCAGCACAAACTTCGCAAGTTTCTAGATGAGAAATGCGAATTTCTTTTTCCCCGCCAAATACTGCTTCTCGAAAATCTAACTTCAGGTCTAGCCGCAGGTCATCACCTCGCACGGGACCACTGCGCCGTCTTTGGGTTTGACCACCCATACCGCCACCAGCAAAACCACTGAAGATACTTTCAAAGATATCGGCAAAGCCGCCCATGTCGCCGATATCTTGGAAGCCTACGCCAGCTCCACCTGACACCCCAGCTTCACCAAAGCGGTTGTAACGTTCCCGGATTTCCGGTTCGGAAAGCACTTCATAAGCGCGGTTAATCTCCTTAAAGCGCTCTTCCGCCCCTGGTTCTTTGTTCACGTCTGGGTGATACTTCCGGGCTAGGCGGCGGTAGGCGTTTTTGATTTCTTCTTTGTCGGCGTCACGAGCGACACCTAGAATTTCATAATAATCGCGGGCCATATAGCAAAGGTGAAAGTTAAAAGGTAGAAAGCAGGTCTGCAGCTATGCAGATAGAACTCTGAGCGCCTTGGTGTCCAGGTGACGCTCGCGGACTCGACGCTGCGAAGATTGCAGTCGTCAGCAACTGCGAACCGTCGCTCAGAAGTTCGGGAAGGCAGAAGGCAACAGTTAAGTTTTATTAATAATTTATTTTACCTTTTACCTTTTACAAAAATCACCAACAAATCACCAGCAACAGATATTTGCCGCTAGGCAGAGAACAAAACAAGCGTACCTGTGACTGTCTCTTTATTATAATTGTGCTACGTGGCAGAAGAAAACTCCGCCCATTTTCTAGAGGAGCTAACCGCACCAACAGGTGTGGAAAACCCTCCATAAGTTTTTTGGGGAATTGTTGATTGTTGTTTAGAACCACCAACCACCAACCACCAACCACCAACCACTAACAACCAACCACTAACCACCAACCACCAACCACTAACAACTAACAACTAACCACTAACCACTAACCACTAACCACTAACCAC
>CAXTSI010000797.1:0-2068 GCA_964246695.1 uncultured bacterium | reverse complement strand
GGGCTTGCGAACCTTTTTATTTTTCTCGGCTACCCCAATTTATTGAGCCGATACCAAAAAATCTAGTTAAACGCATCTAAAAAAACACAATTTTTTATATCTTTATAAATTTTTACAATCAATGATAATTTCTTCAAGGTCGATCGCTATATTACCAAAAATTATCTCTTAGAAGTCTTTGAAAGGGACTCACCAGTCGCCTCAACTCTGGGAACCAGAGCACGGTGAGCGAGCGCGCATGAGGCGGGTTTCCCACGCAGTGGCTCCTGGCGTAAGCGTTGCGAAGCGCGATAGCCGCCTGGGCGTGGGAACGAGCGTCACCCCGAAGGGGCGCTGGCTACCCTTGTCCATAAATCAAATAGGACTGCTATATTTTCCCAGTCCCCTTAAAAAATAGCAGCAAAGTTTGGGAACCAGTCGAGATAATAAGCTAGTCTGTGTTTCAACAGAAAGATTAAGATTTTACGTAGCTCTCTCTATCTATGACGGTTAAATATCTTGCTAATAATTTAGGTTTAAAGCGCTATGCCAGTGTTTTAGTAGGGATGCTTGCTGCTTTCCCCGTCATAGCATTGCCTGTAGCAGCTTTGCAGGTAGGGGTAACGCCATCTAATCCTGAGTTAGGGGATACGCTATCGGTTGTGATTAATCTAGATAATTCAACGCCTAGCAGCAATGTGAAAGTGACTTGTGGTGAAAACACTTACCCAGCATTTGAAATTGCCCCAAATCAGTATCGGGCTTTTGTCCCCACAACGCCACTAGAAAAGCCAGGAAGTAGAACAATTCGGATTACGGGGGAAGATCGGGTGCAGAACTTGTCGGTACTGGTGCGCGATCGCTCCTTCCCCGTACAACGTATTAATTTACCTCCAGGAAAAGCTGGGGTGGACGCCACAGAACAGGAACTTAAGCGTGTAGCAACTTTCAAGGCGCTGCAAACACCACAAAAGTATTGGAGTGGTGTTTTTATCAAGCCGAATGCGGGACCAATCACCACAATTTATGGTGTACGTCGCTACTATAATGGTAAATTTGCAAAGGACTATTATCATCGCGGTACTGACTACGCTGGTGCAGAGGGTTCGCCCGTAGTTGCCCCAGCAGCAGGAAGAATCGCAATGGTTGGAAGGGTATCTCAGGGGTTCCGAATTCATGGTAACGTCGTTGGTATTGACCACGGTCAAGGAGTAACAAGTATTTTTATGCACTTAAGTCGCATTAATGTCAAAGAAGGGGATTTGGTCAAACCTGGTCAATTAATTGGCGCAGTTGGGACAACAGGCGCTGCGACAGGTCCACATTTGCATTGGGGTCTGTATGTCAATGGGCAAGCTGTTGACCCAGTACCCTGGCGATCCCAAGAATTTAAATAGTAACTATTTGCAGATGATTTATTCATAGTTGGGGCAAAATAAATTGAATTGGTACCGTCCCTACCTTGGTTGGGTGGCTGAAAGATAATGAGCGTTATGAGTATTGAAAAAATTGTGGAACAAGCACTCCAGGATGGTTATCTTACACCAGTAATGGAAGCAGAAGTCGGGCGCATCTGTGACAACGCCTCGGAACTCTCAATAGAAGAGTACATGGCACTTGATCGGCTGATGGGAGCACTATTGACTGGTGAAGTGGTGGCGGTACCACGCAAACAGTTTATTAACGTCATGGAAGAATTAGTACTGACGGAGGCGATTTCCCGTGTAGCAGAAATTGAAGCCACCAGCGAAAGTTCTCTTGATGTTGGGGATATTGCTGCTTACGCCCTCAACCGCCTACCGCCTCTGTATGCCACTACAGAGGAAGGTGCTAACTACCAGCGCCAACGCGCTAAGGCAGATCTACAGGAATTGATTGCCCAGCAAGTAGGCGAGGCGATTTCCCGTAGCCTTGACAGACCTAACGACGGAACGCCTGTCGGTGGGGGTAAAAGTACTGGTAATGAAGTACTACGCCAAGTCAGTACCTTACTTCAATCTTACGCTCCCCATTTTGAGCAAAAATCACCACATTAGTAGTTAGTGGTTAGTGGTTAGTGGTTAGTGGTTAGTGGTTAGTGGTTAGTAGT
>CAXTSI010000796.1:0-2106 GCA_964246695.1 uncultured bacterium | reverse complement strand
CACTCCCCACTCCCCACTCCCCATCAAAAACCAATATCCGTACCCAATCCAGCATGAACCAAAGCTAACTTTTGGTATCGTTCAGCGTGTTCTATGAGTTCGACTGCTTCCAAATCAGAAATTTGGCGTATGACTTTACCAGGAACGCCGATGACGAGAGACAAGGGAGGTACATTCTTCGTGACAACTGCGCCAGCACCAATGATGCTACCTGCACCGACTCGGACTCCATCTAAAACTACAGCGCCGATGCCAATTAAACTGCCACGTTCGATGTAAGCAGAATGTACCACAGCGCGATGCCCTACGGTAACATGATCTTCTAGTATTGTAGGTTTACCAGGATCGCCATGTAGGATTGCTCCATCTTGAACATTCGTACACTCGCCAATTTCAATGCGTTCCACATCTCCCCTGACAACTGCTCCATACCAGATGCTAACTCCTGCGGCTATTTTTACAGAACCAATAACAACAGCATTTGCTGCAACGAAGGCAGCGAGAGAAATATCAGGAGAAGACCAGTAGGAAGCGGTAGACACGATAGAATATGAATATGGTACCCAGGAACATTGGAAAAACTCCAACCTTGGAGGCTGGTTGCAAAACCAGGATATCACTAAATAGTGCGGGGGAATGAGTGGTGAGTAAAAATAAGTACTCAGTATTCAGTACCAGGCACTCAGCACTACAATAAGGTGGAGCAGAAGTGTAAAAAAACTAAAGTGGCTGGTGAATACAAAAATATGTTTGTACGCACTTCATGATGAATCCAGGCTTGCAGTACCCAATATTTGGTCCGGAAATTCAGTGTCCCCATTGCCGTCAAATAATACCGGCACTGACACTAACAGATACGTATTTATGTCCCCGTCATGGCGCATTTGAAGCTAATCCTAAAACTGGAGAGTTGATTCATTTGCAGTCGGGACGCCATTGGCGAAGATGGAATAGTGAATGGTATCGGCAACATACTCATCCCGATGGCATTCGGTTTGAAATTCATGAAGCATTAGATAAGCTGTATACTCAAGGCTACCGAGCAACACGGGTAATCATAGCCCGACGCTATCAGGAATTGATGAGTGGGTATTTAGAACGCAGCACACCTTGGCGTTCTGGTCAAGCGGAAACCACCTCGGCACGACTTTACGGTTTACCAGTGGATTTTAGCCCCGACCCCTCAGAAGAACCCTCTTGGGAAGTGATTAATTTTGACCTGGAAAAAGAGCCTGGAGTGCCTGTGCGCTACCCTTATTTTCGGCTGTTTGAGTAATGGTTAGTGGTTAGTTGTTAGTGGATAGTAGTTAGTGGTTAGTGGTTAGTGGTGAAAGAATATCGGCTAACAACTAACAACCAACAACTAACAACCAACAACCAACAACTAACCACTAACCACTAACAACTGACTAACTAATTATGCATCACGCTTCTATTCGGACTGCAAATATTCATCGGGCGATCGCCTTCTACGAACAGCTAGGGTTTACAGTTTGCGAACGCTTCACCACAGGCTATACCCTGGCTTGCTGGATGGAAGGGCTGGGCGGCAGAATTGAACTAATCGAAATTCCGCAACCAAAATCTCCTCCAGATGCGTTTGGGGATGAACATTACGTTGGATATTATCATTTGTCATTCGATTTAACTGAAATAACGCCAGATTTGCCCAGTTGGTTGAAAAGTTTAAAAGAACGTTTTGCGGTAGCTTCTCAAAATACAAGCGAACAGTTGCCACCTCTGGAGGTGCTTTTAGAACCAACACAACAGCAAATAGGCGATCGCATCTACGAAGTTACTTTTATTACAGATGCTGATGGTTTGCCTTTGGAATTTATTCGGGTTTTAGCCACTAAGTAATATCAAGTCCGTTTAATTATCTATAACAAAAGAACACTACCCCTAACCCTTCTCTGCTTGCAGGGATGAAGTTTTCCGGGAATTAGGGATCATTAGGTAGACATCGGAAGAACGTGAAAAATCTTAAGTAATGTAGCATTGCCCACCAAAACCTGGATATGGTGCAATACGGTTAAGTAGTTGTTTACCTAGGGATTTCCAAGTAAAAAAATATCTAACTATTTCTTGTGGGGTGGGCTTCTAGCC
>CAXTSI010000795.1:0-2153 GCA_964246695.1 uncultured bacterium | reverse complement strand
ACTCCCCACTCCCTACTCATTGGGGAATGGGAAAAAGATGAAATTCATACTAGGTAAAGGTTTATGCCATTACTAGCCCCAGGGGGGTGCAAGTAATGGACAAGGGCAGTTTAGTCTGGCTCTTCAATTAATCTGGTTAGACGATCTAAGGTATGTGTAAGTTGGGTAAGTTTTTGCAGCGAGTTATCTTGAGTTTCAGCAAGAGTTTGTACTGCATCACATAATGCTAATATTTGATAGCCCTGCTGCTGCACCTGCTTTCCCTGTTCTTCGATTTGAGTGCTAAGAGCATCGACTCTTTCTGCGAGACGTTCAATAGTCTCCGTGGTAGCAAGTACTGCTTCCCCAATTTGCTCAACAATCGATTCCAAGCGATTGATTTTAACCTCGAATCCTGCTGCTACAATCATTTCTTTATTACCTCAATTTTGATATAGCATTACAGTAAGTTTGCGGTTCATTTTGGAATAAGTAAATACAAGCAGTAGGACTCTTGGGTGTTACTACTGCTAATTGCTAATTGCTAATTGCTAATTGTCTGATTAAAATTAGCCCTTCGGGTGACGCTCGTTCCGACGCCGGAGTACCGGCTAACGCTTCGCTATCGCTACCGCTTCGCTAACACCAGTTCCCTGGGCGCGGGAAACAAGCTGCAAGGACTGGTTTCACCATGAGCCATTAGCACCCTAAACTAATGTTTAGTAAGGCGCAGCAACCGGAAACGCCACCCCTTTAATCCAAGAGTAGCGCAATAAGTGTACATAGCTTCAGATATCGACACTTTCCGAACCGTTTTAGTGCTTTCACCGAATAATAAAGCCATCATTGCCCCCTAATTGTAAAGAGCGCTCTTAGCGTCACTCACATCTGCTAAAAGCATTCTGCAAAACATTTCATCCTACCCATTTATTTGCTAATCAAAACAACTTTTTGATAATGTGTTTTGCTTGCTATTTGCATCCCTTAGATATTAGTTTAACTTTGTCGGATATGCACTCAATTGGTAGCAAATCCTCACACAATTGCTGTAACCCACCATACTTTAAGCAATTCTTCATCTTTCTTTAGATATACTCAACTCGCTTTATCTCAATTTTACAAAAAGTCACGATCCCGATAATCTTGATGAAGATTCAGTGAAACTACGGTTAAGATCGATTGCCATGAAGAAGGCTAAGTATATAGTCGAATTAAAGTTAAGTAATTATACGTTTTTAAATCAACACTCGGGTTGACAATGTACCAAATTCCATTCATAACCGTTGTTGAAGGTTCAACTTCTAACTCCTGGAAATCACAATTTACCGCTCATCCTTCGGTAAATAGTAATTTTAAACGTTTTCTGGATATTATAGGTAGCTTAATCGGGCTGTCGATACTAGCAATAGTGTTTGTGCCAATAGCGATCGCTATAAAAATTGATAGCCCAGGTCCAATTTTTTTCACCCAAGAACGCTATGGGGTCCAAGGACGCACATTTCGTCTCCGTAAATTCCGATCCATGGTTTCTGATGCCGAAAAATTAAAATCTTTAGTAAGTAACGAGGCTAACGGATTCATCTTTAAAAATAAAAATGACTTCCGAGTCACAAAGGTAGGACGCCTTTTGCGCAGCACCAGCTTAGATGAACTACCACAGTTTTGGAACGTTCTGGTAGGCGAAATGAGTCTGGTGGGAACACGTCCACCAACTAATGATGAAGTGAAGCACTACAATCAGCGTCACTGGCAACGTTTAAATGTTAAACCAGGACTAACTGGTGAATGGCAAGTTAACGGTCGTTCTAAAGTGAGCGATTTTGAAGCTGTAGTCGATTTAGACTTGCAATATCAAAAGAAATGGTATCCAATGTATGATTTGTTATTAATTTTAAAAACATTTCTCATTATTGTTCGTCGAGTTGGAGCTTTCTAAATTGTTGATTGTTAATTGTTAATTGTTGATTGTCTAACAACCCTTCTCAATCGCACGCCTACGCTGCCCGAACGGCTGAAGCTCTTGGTCCCGACTAGGATCGCGCGAAGCAGTCCCCTAGGGCAAAAAACCTGTCTACAGGGTCGTCTCACCAACAACCAACAACCACCAACTAACAACCACCAACTAACAACCAACAACAAACAACAAAAAAAAAACAAAAAAAAAAAAAAAAAAA
>CAXTSI010000794.1:0-2174 GCA_964246695.1 uncultured bacterium | reverse complement strand
GTTGTTATAGTAACCACTAACCACTAACTACTAACTACTATCAAACAGTTGTTGGTTGTTATAGTAACCACTAACCACTAACTACTAACTACTATCAAACAGTTGTTAGTTGTTATAGTAACCACTAACCACTAACTACTAACTACTATCAAACAACGGTCTGATCGATATAGCACCACCGCCAGTCCTCACCTGGTTCAATAGATTTTACGATTGGATGAGCAGTGGCGTGGAAATGCTTAGTAGCATGTTTGTTTTTTGACGAGTCACAGCAACCGACGTGACCGCAGATCAGGCATTCGCGCAGATGCACCCATGTATCACCCATCTTGAGACATTCTTCACAACCGTTAGCGCTGGGTGTAACATCTTGAATTTGATTGAGATGCGTACAGTTTTTACTCATAAAATCCTCATGCTTACTTCACGGATGCGCTGCGGAGATACTATTCCATTGAACTATTGACTAATCTCAAAATTACGGTCGCACCATCACCTTAATTGCTTCCCTTTTATCCATCGCCGCGTACCCACCGGGAACACCGTCGAGGTCAACGGAAAGATCTAGGACGGGGGAGGGGTCAAGCTTACCGCCCACAACATCGGTAAGTAGTTCGGGAATGTAGGCGCGGGCTGGCGCAATTCCACCACGTAACGTAACGTTGGACATGAACATCTTTGACAGATTAATTGTCTCGCTACCGTGAGGTACTCCGACATAACCGATCGCCCCACCAGGACGAGTGATTGCGATCGCCGTATCCATAGATGACTCAGTACCAACACATTCCAGCACCGACTCTGCGCCGCCCTTGGTCATCTCCAGAACTTCGTCTACAGCCTGCCGATCTTTACTTGTCACCACATCGGTAGCCCCGAAGCGCCGTGCAATTTCCAAACGCTTCTCGTGACGACCGAGAATAATGATTCGTTCTGCTCCCAATCGCTTTGCCGCAAGTACACCACACAGCCCAACAGCACCATCGCCAATCACCGCCGCTGTACCGCCTCGCCGCACTCCAGCAGAAACCGCTGCATGATGACCGGTTGACATGACATCGGTAAGCGGTAGAATTTTGGTAAGCATGGCATCGTCGCCCTCGACTTCCTTGGGAATGGTGACGAGAGTACCGTCAGCTAAAGGCGCACGCACAGCTTCTGCCTGTCCGCCATCGTTGGACTCTCCGCCCCAAATACCGCCCTGAACACAGGAAGTCTGCAAGCCTTTCCCGCAGAATTCGCAGCTGCCATCGGAAAAAACAAAGGGAGCAAGTACGCGATCGCCTTTTTTAATATTGCGGACTTCGTCACCGACTTCCTCCACTATACCCATCCACTCGTGACCAGTGCGCCACCCTGCTTTCCAGTTATCTAACCCACGGTAGAACCACAAATCAGAACCGCAGATGCAGGCATGAGTGATCCGCACGACCGCATCAGTAGGCTGCTGAATTTTCGGGTCGGGAACATTCTCAACTCTCACGTCACCTGTACTGTGGTAAACGGTTGCTCGCATTGCACACTCCTTGGGGATTATTTTGTATTGCTGGAGAGCAGATTTCATTCAAGTTGACCACAATATAACTGTAGGGGCGGGGCACGTCGCTTCTCCCAAGGGGAGACGCTGCGCGAACGCTCCAAGTCAAAAGTCAAAATTCAAAAGTCAAAAGTAATTAAGAATTATTTAATTTTGACTTTTGAATGAGTGATTTTTGATTTCCCCGAAGGGGTATCCCCGCCCTGACAATCTGGTCAATTCCATTGAAAACTGCTATAAGACATTCAAAATCATAGTGAACCTTTGCCCAAGTTAATATACATCCTCAGACTTAAGTCTTGGTTTGGGAAAACTTGAAGATCTTGAAGCGCGAATTATGACAAATTAATCGGCAGACGCACCTGAAACCTAGTGTCCCCAGGCTGAGAGAAAACCTGAATATCACCCTGATGATCTGCCACAACGACGCGATAGGCGATGTGTAAACCTATTCCTGTTCCCTTACCTACACCTTTAGTACTAAAAAACGGCTCGAAAATGTGAGATTTAATTTCTGGGGGAATGCCAGGACCATTGTCAGCAATTTCTACTAGCAAAAAATCGCTTTCGCAACTGGTGCGAATCCAAATTGTCGGAGTAGGGGGAGATGAGGGAGATGAGGGAGATGGGGGAGATG
>CAXTSI010000793.1:0-2183 GCA_964246695.1 uncultured bacterium | reverse complement strand
ATTCCCCATGCCCCTAATCCCCACTTCGTGGGGGCCCCGAGTTCCCCATTCCCCACTCCCCATTCTATGGTTTTAGCAGAACTTTGATACAGTTGTCCTTTTTATGCTTAAAAAGCTCAAAGCCCTGCTTCGTTTCTTCTAAAGGTAAGCGATGGGTAAAAACGTGGGATGGATCAATTTCGTCTTTCAAGACCCGATCCAGCAATTTGGGTATGTACTTCTGACCGAACATTTGCCCCATTTTAAAGGTCAAGGATTTGTTAAAGGCTGCGCCCATCGGTATTTTGTCTACAAAGCCACCATAAACACCCATGATCGAGAGAATCCCACCCTTACGACAAGCCAGCATCATTTGCCGTAGTACATGAGGGCGATCGGTTTCCAGCCTAACCGTCTGCTTGGCTTCATCGTAGACTCCTTCCAAACCCATGCCGTGTGCCTCTAGTCCCACGGCATCAATGCAAGAATCAGCACCACGCCCACCCGTCATTTCTCTGAGGGCTTCGCCAGCATCAACTTCTTCATAGTTGATAGTTTCGGCTTGACCAAAGTCCCTAGCCATCTGAAGGCGTTCGGGAACTCTGTCGATCGCAATTACGCGTTCCGCACCCAGCATGTAAGCACTGCGCATAGCGAATAGTCCCACAGGACCACAACCCCAGACTGCTACTATGTCACCAGGCTGAATGTTGCACATTTCTGCCCCCATGTAGCCAGTAGGGAAGGCGTCGGAGATGGGCAGCACTTTTTCGTCAGGCAGACCTTCCGGAACTTTGACAGCGCCAAAATCAGCGAACGGCACACGCACGTATTCTGCAAATGCTCCCGAATAGCCACCGAAGGCGTGGGAGTAGCCAAAAATACCCGCAGTCCCAAACCCGTATATTTTATCTTGTATCGAAGCGTTGGGGTTGGAATTATCGCACAGCGACCACATTTGTTGTTGGCAGTAGTGGCATTGACCGCACCCAATAATCGAAGATACAACAACGCGATCGCCCTTTTTTAAGAGCTTGACTTGACTACCAACATCGACGATTTCCCCCATGAATTCGTGACCAATAATGTCACCCTTTTGCATCGTCGGGATGTAGCCATCATAGATATGTAAGTCAGAACCACAAATGGTTGCTGATGTAACTTTGAGAATAGCATCACGCGGGTTGAGAATTTTCGGATCGGATACCGTTTCTACCCGCACATCATTAGCGCCGTACCAGCAGACTGCTTTCATATTGATTGTTGTTAGTTGTTAGTTGTTAGTTGTTAGTTGTTAGTGGTTAGTTGTTCTATTTACTACTAACTACTAACTACTAACCACTAACGCTTTTAACCATTCCCCTTTGGTTGCCCTTCAGTTGTAGCAATTTCCCCTGCTTCCATTAGCATTTTGAAACGGCGCAGTTCATCACCAATTTGTTGTTCTGGTTCTTCGCCAAAAATTTTAGCGAAAGTAGCAGCTAAAGCCCCACCTGGAGGGTTATATTCAATTACAACTTTTACTTCAGTGCCACGGTTACCAGGTGCTTTTTTGAAGCGGATAAAACCAGAGTTATCAACATCTGCACCTTCTACTGAAGCCCAAGAAATAAAGTCGTTTTCCCGGTCTTCGATAATCTCTGCATCCCATTCCACACTTCCCCCTAAAGGTGCATTGGCAACCCAGTGAGAGCGCTTGTTATCATGCACCGTCACGGATTTAAGATGCTTCATAAATGTGGGCAGGTTTTCAAAGTTGTGCCAAAAGCGGTAAAGCTCATCGGCTGGTTTATTAATCGTTACCGTCTTTTCAACTTTGATAGCTTGATTAATGCCGATTGCTTCTTGTGCTTGCTTAATCGTGCTTTGTTTGGTTGCACCCTGATAAATCAGACCGCCACCAGCTAATGCTGTCAATACCCCTCTGAGGGAGCGTTGCTTCAAACCCAATAACACCATTGCACTACCGCCAATCAAAGAAGCCCAACGCTCAGTTTCACCAGCTTCACTCTGACTAGTATTTTGTTGCTCTCCAGATATATATTCCACTTCTTTATCTCCTAAATTTAATAAACTAACCTGGCAACGGATGATTAACGGATGAAACGGATGAGTTGTGTGTCAAATTAACATATCAAGCATTCGTTAGATCTGCTACAACATTGGCAACGGATGAGATAACGGATGTAACGGATAATTTAACT
>CAXTSI010000792.1:0-2184 GCA_964246695.1 uncultured bacterium | reverse complement strand
TCAGCCCCCAATTATACCTCAATATCGCACCAAGTTAAGATGCGTTTGCCCTGGTTTTTAGCCTCAGCGAACTTTAGCCACTCATTAACATTCTGAAAAATTCCTAAGAGCTTAAGAGAGACTTCATCCATAAAGCATTACTTGTAAAATTTAAGGAGCATCCACTTTAAAATTCCGGCTTGATATTACATCCATATTACCAGTTAGCACCCAATTCGACAAAAAGACAGGGACAGAAAAAACAATTCGCAGGAAATGCTCGCTTAAAAAGTGGGACTAAACAGCGCATCACACCCGCTGCTCACCAAAGTGACAGTTGTCCTGGTGAAACATTCGAGCGTCTAGTTCTTGCGTGCAGGGCGAGATGGCATGGACTGCACAAGGGAATCAAATTTTCTGGGCGATTGTCCTCCGGTGTAAAATTTGCATGATGAACCGAGAGGGTTGCCATAGTCCATTGGGAGCGGGTGAGGTCAGGTGGTTTTTCCCCTGAACGCAGACACAGCCGCCCACAATGCTGACAACGCCACCCTGCGGCATCTTTCACACTCAGGGCGATTTCATTCCAGTTATCTGGGTAGCGCTCGCGCAGGATGGGCATGGTGAAAAGACTCTCACTATAACAAATTGGGATCAACAGTTTTTTACTCCGGACTCAACCTAATTTTCGCACAACAGAACTCTTACTTTTGCTTTAAGACTTCTTCAATTTCTGCTAACTTTTGACGCAGGACTTCTTGAAACTCTATTAGTTGAGTTCGATCAGTTTTCTTCAACGACTCTAAGGAGAGTTTTTGTAGGCGACGAGCCTCTTGTGATACTGGCTTAATTTTGGTTTCAGACGTTGATGATGGCTGTACTTTGTCAGCTATTACTTCGGCTACTAATTTTCGGGTAGCGCTAGCAGATAGTTTCTCTGCTATGACTTTCTGCGTAGTATTAAGCCTGATTGATTCTGCTTCCTCTTCTGTTGCTCCCAAATTTTTTGCCGAGAGTTTCTGAAGTGCCATTGCATGAACACCTTTGAGTCCTTTTGACCTAATTGCAGCTTTGAGGTCTTCTGCTAGGGACAGCATCGGGAATATGTTGGCATCGATGGAAGCAGGATTAAGCTGTAAATCCAACAGTAATGCCAATATTGCCTGTTCTCGCTCATCTAAGTCTAAAGTAGCTAGACCAAGTTGTTGCTCTTCTGCTGTGACCGTACTCAGATCCACGACAGAGTTCATGCGTTTTTGTGCGTTTAACCGTCGCACCACTGTCGAGAGAATGCGGGGGATATCTTGAGGGTCTAAATCAGTATTGGTTGCCAATTCCCGCACAATTGCAAGAGCTTTATCAAGAGGATTAAGGTCTTCCCGATGCAGCGAGGTTAGTAGCGCTTTGCGATGCAAGGCAGCAGGTTCTGGAATTATGACAGCTTGGAGATTTTGCCAACCCAAGGCTTTGGCACTGCGCCAGCGCCGCTCGCCATCGAATATAACTAAGTTCTCTCGCTGAATCAGAATTACTGGCTCTAGTTGTCCATCCGATGCTAAGGAACGGGACATGGACTCGATACTTTCTGGCAAAAATGTCTGTCTGGGTTGCTCTGGGTTCGGTAGAATTTGCTCGAGTGAAATGCATTGGATGCCTGATTGTGATTGAAGTTGCGATCGCAGCAGTTGGATCTGTTCTTCCAACTCAGTAGAACCCTTGGCACGAATTTCTTCAATCTCTGCTCTGAGTTGCTGGAGTTCTGACTCAGCTTCAGATAACTGCTGAGATTGCTTTGCTGCTGAAAAATAATTGGTAATGTCTGGAGCTTTCCTTTGGGTCATAGTTATTCAGTTGTTTTCTTCTTATTTCTAATCAAACCAGCTATGTATGACGCGATGTCTTTAAAGTCATCTTTAGCGGCATGGCTGGGGCGGTAAAGATGTAGTGGTAAACCTTGACCACTGGCGTTGACAAATTCAGCACTATCGCGAATAGCTGGAAAAGCACGGATATTCATTTGCTCCAACTGAGATGGCAACGCAGCAAGCATCTGTCGATGGGCTGCTCGTCGGGAATCATTTTGGTTTGGTACAAATCCCAGAATTTCTGGCTCAGGTTTTAAGCGTAGGTGCTTGCAATGGTAGTAATACCCCACATTCCGCACCCAAAGGTGTCACAATCGGTTATTACTGAGCCAAATAAATT
>CAXTSI010000791.1:0-2216 GCA_964246695.1 uncultured bacterium | reverse complement strand
GTGCTGAGGAATGACTGCGGTACTCTTTATTTTTTATTTATAAACACCCTCTAAAATCATTTGTTGTACACGCGGGTCGAACTCGCGATCGCATCTTCACTCAGAAACGGTATTAGGCATCGACGATCGCCTGTTGCGATGCCGTACTCTCCCTGTCTAACGCACCCTACAAAAGTAGAACAGGGAGCGTTGATGAGAATTAGGCGTCGCTTAACACCCAATTAACTAGTGTACGAACACCGAAGCCAGTTGCGCCAGGACCGTTGTAACCGTTCTCTTTATCCGCCCAAACTGGACCTGCAACGTCTAAGTGCGCCCAAGCGGGTGTATCTTTAACGAACTGCTTGAGGAAAAGGGAAGCGGTAATTGAACCGCCTGCACGCGGTCCGGTATTCTTCATATCGGCAATACCAGATTTCATCCCTTCAAAGTATTTTTCTTCCATCGGTAGCCGCCAAAACTTTTCGCCGGCGATTTCACCAGCTTTCTCTAACTGAGAAGCTAAAGCATCATCAGGAGAGAACAAACCAGCAATATCATCTCCCAAGGCAATAATGCAAGCACCAGTTAGGGTGGCTAAATCAACGATCGCATCTACTCCCAGCTTATCAGTAAACACTAGAGCATCTGCCAAAGTCAAACGTCCTTCAGCGTCAGTGTTATTAACTTCAATAGTCTTACCATTAGAAGCCTTCAGAATGTCGCCGGGACGCATAGCACGACCGCTGATCATATTTTCAGTAACAGCGGAGACAAAATGAACTTCGACATCAGGCTTAAGCTGACCAATGGCTTTAGCAGCTCCTAAAGCAGCCGCAGCACCGCCCATGTCCATCTTCATGTTTTCAACGCCACTACCTGCACCTTTGATGTTAAGTCCACCAGAGTCGAAGGTTAAACCTTTACCCACAATTGCCAGCTTCCGCTTAGGTGTACCTTCTGGCTTATAGGTAAGGTGAATAAATTTAGGTGGCAAATCAGAAGCTTGTGCCACTCCCAAAAAAGCTCCCATGCCCAACTTTTCACAGTCTTCCCGTTCGAGGATTTCCACTTGCAAACCGTGTTCAGAAGCGATCGCTGCTGCAGTTTCCGCCATAGTAATTGGTGTGACCGCGTTAGCTGGCGCTGCTACCAACTGCCGTGCCAAAATGACCCCAGAGCAGATTTGCTCGGCGCGGGTAATAGCTGCTTCCTGTCCACTCAGCCCCAGTAAATCTACTTGTTCGACTTGTGGTCCTTTATCCTCAACTTCAGATTTAAAGCGGTTATCTTGGTATAGTGCCAACAGAACACCTTCGGCTAGCGCTTGCGCGGTTTGCGCGGTATCGTTGTTCCAAATTGGTAAACTAATCCCTAAAGTTTTGCACTTTTGTTTTTTGGCTACACGAGCAACTGCTGCTGCTGCCTTACGTAGGGTTTCTAGTTTTAGGGCTTCTGGCTTTCCTAAACCCACCAGTATGACTTTCCGCACTGGGCTACCAGTACCCACTCGTGTAACAATACTGCTGCCTTGTTTACCCTTAAATTCCTCTTCGGCAATCAGTTCTTTTATAGAACCAGCAAACTTTTCATCCAAAGTCGCTAGATCGCCAGTTAATCTTGCATCTTCAAATAATCCGATTGCCAAAGCGTCCCCAGTCCACTCTAGCATCGGGGTATTAATCGTGCGAATTTCCATTTTGGGCTTCTGTGTAAAACTTCTTGTACCAGTATTGCTTAAAATATAGACTTTGTGCTTATAGGGGAGTTGTTAGTTGTTGGTTGTTAGTTGTTAGTTGTTAGTTGTTGGTTGTCAATAAGTACCACTAACCACTAACCACTAACAATTAACAATTAACTAATTCCGCAATCGCATGAATAAGTTCATCCGGTACGACAGGCTTAGAGAGATGCTTTTGGAAACCTGCTGCGATCGCAGTTTGGCGGTCTTTATCTGCAGCATAGGCGGTGATGGCGATCGCCGGAATTTGTCCTCCTAGTTCGGGTGGTAGTACTCTCACTTGACGGATGAAAGTATAACCATCTTGTTCAGGCATACCAATGTCGGAAAGCAACACGTCTGGTTTAAACGATACGAGAACGGACATTGCTGAGGCAGCAGAGGAAACACCAGTGGCGATTGCCCCATACTCTAAAAGGGCAAACACCAAAAAATCCCGTGAATCAGCTTCATCATCTACCACCAAGACGCGCACACCTTGAAGGGGGGAGTGGGG
>CAXTSI010000790.1:0-2224 GCA_964246695.1 uncultured bacterium | reverse complement strand
CCCCACTCCCCATTCCCCAACATCCAGACTAAGGCTGTTGAATCCGTGCCTTAATTCCCTGTGCCTGTAGCTTTTGCAGCAGTTTTTGTGCTTTCTCTTTATTCTTAACGGCACCTAGATAAATCAATTTGCCATCTGTTGCTAAATAAGCATCAGGAACTACGTTTTTTGCCTCGGCAAAAGTGCGATCGCCTTGATTTTCTGTGACTAAGTGATAATATCCATCTCTTGACGTTTTAAGTTGTGCATCAGCATGTTGTTGGTTTTGATTTAGCAAGTGGGAGGATAGATTTGGGGTTATTGCTGTTGAGATTGGTGGTGAATTTATGGGGGGAGCAACAGGCTGTAGCTGAATAGCTGTAGTTCGAGGATTTGTTGGTTTTGGGGTAGCGGCTGGGTAGGGAGATGCTTTAAGAGTCGGTCTAGCTTTGGGTTTTAAGCCGACTACATCATTTGGGTTTCTCAGTTCCGGAAATTCGCTTTCCGCTAGATTAGGATACTTGGGTATAGGCGTAAGTTGTGGCTGCTGTAACCCAGTTTTGGTATTCTTCCCGGATTCGTCTGTATTTTCTGCATTTGTTAGTGTCTTTGGCTTCAACCATCCGTCTAAACTAAACTGCGGCAAGCGAGTGGGATTAAACACGATGAAGCCTAGGGTAAGACTCGCCAATAATAGCAGCAGCATTGAGCCGATGCCCAAAGGTGATAGCAGATCGCTAGAATTTGTTCGCCGTTGAGTGTTGGGTTCTTCTTTTAGACTTTGCAGCAGTGCTTCAGACGATTCCAAGAAGTCATCTGGCTCTTTTGGATTTTCACTCTTGCGATCTTCAGCGATCTTCGGCACGATACTAGTAGAATTTGTTTTTGCTCCAACAGAGGGCACCTGGAGGTTGTGTAGTTCCTTTGTTTTTGGCGTAGCTAGTATCTCCTCTTGAGTCTCTGCAGGAGATGCCGATGATGTGTTGGTTTTGTCAGCAACAGATAGTTCCTCTGGCTGTACAGTTAGTGCAGGGGTGTTTGTTGTTACTGCTCCAAAATTATTTTGATTACCTCTACGAATGTCTTCAGATGTTTGCTTTTTACCTTCTTTTGTACTAATGACAGTCAACTGTTGGAGTTGACTGGTAGTGGAACTCCCTACGCGGGGTTGGGTGAGAGTTCTATATACAGTTCGTGTTCGTCGGTATCGGGCTAACTCTTGATCTAGTTGTACTTCTAAACTTGCTAGTGCTGCCGCTAGTGCTGGCTTCAACCCTGATGTTTTGGAAAATTGAGCCGTTGACGTATCTACCAGAGAGTTTTGACTCATTGCCTGTCTGCAACCTTGACTGCCGGATAAATTCAAAGATACATTTATTCCAAGCTATTACGAAGATTATCATAGATTAAGTCAGAGGGCAGCGTCAGTACTGGTAAGGTCTGCTAGTAGAAGAATGGCTAATAGCTAATTACTTGATTCCGATTAGCAATTAGCTATTAGCGATTAGCCGCATTTACCGATGTTTATTTATACCTAACTACTTAGATTGCAGAACCAAGCTGCAATTTTTGCGCTTGTTTGGCAAAATGTCGTTTAAATCAGTTAATGATATTTTAGGTGTTTTAGCGGTTCAGGCTAAGTTTCAGGAGCAACCTTTCCAAAGCTTGCTCAAGTTTTGGACCGAAGTCGTGGGAGCAGTGATTGCCGCTCATACTCAACCATTGTCGATTCAGCGTGAGGTTTTGCGAGTGGCAACTTCTAGCGCTGCTTGGGCGCAAAACCTGACTTTCCAGCGTCAGCAGCTGCTTTTAAAATTGAATGAAAAACTGCCAACTCCTTTGGTAGATATTCGCTTTTCTACTGCCGGGTGGCAGCGTCCTCAAGACACAAGATCGAAGCAACAAACCCCACTTTCGTCCCACCATCCCAGTTACCTAGGCGATCGAGAGAAGTCTGTCGGACGGCTTCTGCCGGAGAGTACTTCGGGAATCAGGGTAGGTGGTGATGTGACACCCACTACTGGGAACGTAAATAGTGTCTTTAAGCATTGGGCTAAAACAGTGCAAGCGCGATCGCATGACTTACCTCTTTGTCCCCAGTGCCACTGTCCAACCCCACCAGGCGAACTCCAGCGCTGGGGTGTCTGTTCTCTGTGTGCTGCTAAACAGTCAGGAATGAGGAATAGGGAATGTTAGTTGTTAGTTGTTAGTTGTTGGTTGTTAGTTGTTGGTTGTTAGTTGTTGG
>CAXTSI010000789.1:0-2233 GCA_964246695.1 uncultured bacterium | reverse complement strand
ACTACACTCCTATTGGTGTATTAAGGGTTTATCCAGACAGGTGCAAGATCTGAGGCTCTCTCTCAATGACAAAGATGAACTAACTTATTTATTAACTGAAGGTATTTCGAGAACTGGTATCACTGGTTACAAAGCCATCTTAACCAGAGCAAATCAACCTGATGTCACAATTGCTCAAGCTATACCTCCACTGAACGGCGTTCAGCCTGTTAATGCACCTTTAGCTAGAATTAGGGATGTTGCCATCAATAACAACAGCGAGGTGACTTTTGCCGCTACAAGACAATCTCCCAATCCTGCTGCAATTTTTATCAGCAATGGTGAGGAACCCACTACCATACTAGAAACGGACGCCTCTGAACTTTCCGCCAAAGATAATGGCTTAGTTGTGTTCTCCAATCAGGATAGTATCCAGCTGTTTAACCGCACTACTGGTATCTTGCGTACAATTGCTGATACAAACGGCTTATTCAGGATAATTAGGCGTCCTGCTATCAATAACAATGGGGAGGTGGCGTTTGAGGGTGTCTACAATCTGGCTGATGTAGGCATTTTCACAGGCAGTGACCCGTTCGCGGACAAAGTGATTGCTACTGGGGATTCATTAGCAGGCTCTACAGTAACAAATTTGAATTTCTTGCGTTCTGGGTTGAACAACAATGGTCAAATTGTCTTCTCTGCTGAGTTGGCAGATGGCACACAAGGTATATTCCGCGCCGATCCTGCCGATACTACAGATGCAGAAACTCCGCCATCACAACCCGTGCCTCAAGTTGAAGATGCTTTTGCTTTGAGCCGGATTGTTGATACCAAAACAACTATTCCAGGTACGACTAACAAGTTCAGCTATTTTAATGGACTTGCGCTTGATAGTGAGAGTGTGGTGTTTTATGGTGGGCAAGGTATCTATAAAAGTAGTGGTGGCATACTAAGTACGATCGCAGACCGAAATACACCTATTCCTAATGGCAATGGGACTTTCACTGATTTCGATATTTATCCTATAATTAACAATGGCAATGTAGCATTCACAGGTTCCGGCAACAACGGGCAGAAAGCCATTTACATTCAACGTGGAGATGCTCCTCTACAAGTAGTAGTAGATACGAACACGCCTATTCCCAACGCTACGGGAAATTTCACTAATTTCCGTCCCTTGATGGTAAATGAGAATAATGTGGTGTTTGGCGGATCGGGGGCTAGTCAAGGGGGTACTTACATCAGCCGTGACGGCGTCTTGCAGGTGGTGCAAGACCGCAACACACCTATTCCTGGTGGCACGGGCAATTTTACAAGTACCAGTTACTCGGTCATGGATGGAAATAATCTGGCGTTTAGAGGATTTGGCGCTAATAATCAAGACGGCATTTACATCAGCCTTGATGGCAATTTACAGGTAGTGGCAGATAAAAACACTCCTATTCCCGGAGGAACAGGCAATTTCGTAAGTTTTAGTTACTTGGCGCTAGATGGAAATAATGTGGTGTTTAAAGGAACTGGCGCTAATAATCAAGAAGGCATTTACATCAGTCGTAACGGCAGTTTGCAGGTGGTGGCAGATGGCAACACACCTATTCCTGGAGATAGTCGCAACTTTAGCAGTTTTGATCAACCCTTTTGGAATAATGGCAATGTGGTGTTTACTGCAAGAGGCAATATCTATAAAAGTAGTAATGGGATACTAAGTACGATCGCCGACACAAATACAACTATTCCTGGCAGTACAAGAAAATTCAGTCAAATCCAGAATGTTCTAGTTAATAAAGACATTGTGGTGTTTTCAGGATCTGTTAACATTCCTCCCTTCTTTCAATCTGCTACTGCGGGTATATATGCTTATATTGGAGACTCTCTGGTCAAGGTGGCTGACTTAAGCAGTCGGCTCGACAGTTCCAGGATAACCTTCTTATCCTTAGGCGGCTTTGACTTTTACAGCAGCCCACTCAAAGGTAATTCCCTTGCTTTTACAGTCATTTTTACTGATGGCACTCAAGCGATCTTCCGTGCTGATTTAAAAACTGATAAGTCGCTTGAGTCAGTTCCTGAATGAGCTTTTGCTATCAATACGATTCTGTTATATCATGTCCGTATAAACAGTTACGATATCCAGCCCTCACCCCCGTCCCCTCTCCCATGCTTGGGAGAGGGGTGCCCTCTTGGCGGGGTGAGGGTTCATATAATAAGTCACGCCCCCTTCGGGGAAATTCAAAAGTCAAAAGTCAAAAGTCAAAAT
>CAXTSI010000788.1:0-2237 GCA_964246695.1 uncultured bacterium | reverse complement strand
CTCCCCACTCCCCACTCCCCCGAGTCTGTGGTAGTCGTTAGTTACTTTCAGCGTTTAGTTGATTGAGTTCAATGCACTTAGCCTCCGCCGCTTGATAAGCTGACATGTAGTCCTTGCCACCCAACATCACGTCTCCGTAATATTCATAAGGTGGGTCACCGTATATTGGTAGCGGATCATCTTCTGGATAATCTTCCTGAGATTCTTCTATAATCGCTTTCAGTTGTTTCACTGTCAAGCTATGTGCCGCAAAATACCAAATTTCTAGGGTATTTTTGTTCATGTACGGTAATGTTGGATCGACTATACGATCGCCTATTTCAATCCAACTGTGTTCTATCGGTCGGTATGGTTGACCAGCCTTAGCTAAAAATCCCTGTACATAAGTTGCGGACTTAGTTGCCAATGCTGCTCGGTAAGCATTATCAAACGGGGTTTCCGCCTTGCTTTTGATGCGATCGGCAATTTCGACGGAAAGCCCTTCATCCAATGGTTTGTTCATCAACAGCGAGGATCAAAGCAGTGACTACTATTACATAGTAGCGGCAGCATCTACTCTTTGTAAATTTACCTCATGTGGGGTGGGCAAGATGCCCACCCAGATAGGTGGACAGGCAAGATGCCCATCCCACAAGAAATTATCTAAAACTGACATTTTTTTCTCGTTGCTAGGCTCTGCCTAGTAACGCGCTATCGGGAGGCTCTGCCTCCAGAATAAGGAGGCAGAGCCTCCCGGAATGCATTCCCACGCTCTGCGTGGGAACGAGAAAACGAGCGTCGGTTGGTGCGCATAAAGGGTTTGACCTTAAGTTGACACCAATGGCATCTTGCCCACCCAGATAGGTGGACGGGCAAGATGCCCATCCCACAAGAAATTATCTAAAACTGACATTTTACCTATATTGCCACCTATTATTATCATAATGAGAGCAATATGTCAAGTTCTTTTTTGAGAGGGCGATCGCCTGCCAAAATAATTCGTAATTATTACGAGCCAAAATGCGGTATGGCTGTGCCTCCCGCATTATTGGCGTCCGCAAGTAATAAGGATGCTCCGCATTTTTCACGAGTTCATAATTAAAACGCGTAAGCGTTGCGGTAGCGACGTTCGTAGCGTCAGCGCGGCACGGCATTTTTCGGGGGTTGCTGACCCCGAAAAGATGCCTCAGTCTATTCGCATGTCAATACTACTCGGAAAGAGCGAAAATTAGAAACCCGGTTTCTTTAAGAAACCGGGTTTCTGACACCTCAACTATCGTTAACCGAGCAGTATTGATTCGCATGTACCCTCAATTACGAATTACGAATTACGAATTAGTAATTATTCTTTTACTGTGATGCTTTCTACTGCTTCAATAAACTCTTAAGTTCTTCATCTGTAAACGGATTTTTACCAGCGCGTAGGGTATTTACCCACTGTTGCCTTTGTGATTTTTTCTGCTTATCATCAGTCGAGGCAATGTATGCCTCAAAATCCTCGATTGCTCCTTGAGTGTTACCTGTCAACGCCCTAGCAAGACCCCGACTATCACGAATATCACTATTTTCAGGAGCGATCGCCACAGCTTTGTTACAGGCAAACATGACATCAGCAGCTTGTTTTCTGAGGCTACCGTGCCAACAGAGCGAGTTCCAAGAATTAGCGTTAATTTCCACTTTTGGATCTAGTTCTTGGGCTTTTGTGTAATCTGCTACGGCTTCCTTGACCTTACTATTTTTCACAAGACTTACTCCTTCTGCAACCAGACGTTCAGCCTGTGCTTTGTTAGCAAACTCTTGTGCTTTTGCCTGTGGATCAAGTTTTAAATTGGGATTCCACTCCAATGCTTTGCGGAACTTAGCGACGGCACCTTCAACATCGCCATTTCTCGCTAGTTCCTCACCATGGGCAACCTCTGCAGTTGCTGCTTGCATAACGATGGATTTCGTTTGACATTCCTTGAGTTCTTCCAGCACCTCAGGATGAGTAGTCACGTAATCATTCAGCCAATTGCAACCACTTCCCAATAAATCATTTAAATCGAAATTCCATAAAATCACTGTGTTGTCCCAACTTGCAGAAGCGATCGTCTTGCCATCGGGACTGAAACTGACACTAGAGAAAGAACTGCTATGCCCGGTGAGGGTTTTGAGTTGTTTGCCTGTGCTGGTGTCCCAGAGTTTGATCGTGTTGTCCCAACTTGCAGAAGCGATCGTCTTGCCATCGGGACTGAAACTGACACTAGAGAAAGAACTGC
>CAXTSI010000787.1:0-2237 GCA_964246695.1 uncultured bacterium | reverse complement strand
GGTAGAGTCGATGGGGGTTATTATGCCCCGCACCTCTCTGTTAGTTCCGGACGTGTAGCTTTAGCTACATCCGGCTCCCGATATTCTTAGCTTTTGGCTTTGCTCATGTGTAGGTAATCATGGCAACTCTCGTGAATTGCGATGAGATTTTCCTTGCGCCAGTTAGCATGGTTTTCATCCTGATGATGGAGGTGGACTCTTTCATCGGACAGAAACTTTAAACCGCAGGCTGCACATGTATGGTTTTGCCGTTTTATTGCAGAAGATGTTTCACTGTCATAGAGTTTGCTGTTGCGTTGGCTCCAGTAAACCAAATCTCCATCAAAGGGGGATTTATTTCCTTTGACTTTGGTATGACGATTTTCGGAGTAGGGAACCGATGGAAACGCAATATCTAGCAACTTCTTACTAGATTCTTGGTTTTGTTTAGATTCCTTATTGAACACCTTAAAGGCTCTGTATTGTATGTGGTATAGGTTCCATTTGGAGCCGTCCATCTTACAGAACCTATGGTAGTTTCGCCATCCTCTGACTATTGGAGAAAGCTTTCGGGCTTTCACCGAGGCACCATAGTTCGAGTTATTGACGATTTTCTTTACCTTCATACGGAATGCTTTGTAGTTTTCCTCTGAGGGAACACTTTTAAACTTTCCGTTTTGCTGGACGTAGAAACGCCAACCGAGAAAGTCAAAACCATCTGTCGCGGCGGTGAGCTTTGTCTTTTTCTCACTAACTTTTAATCCTCTTGTTGCGAGGAATTGGCTGATGCGCTCAAGTATCTCGGTTTCAGAGTCTTCCGGTCTGAGAAAGAATACCATATCATCGGCGTATCGGACACAGGCGTTGACAATATCCTTTGTAGGGGTCTTAGCTGTGATTTTAAGTCCTCTTTTGGCGTGATATTTGTGTATATCTTCTATTCCGTTGAGAGCAATATTTGCTAATAGTGGACTCACAACCCCACCTTGGCAAGTACCTTGTTCTGGAAACTCAGGGTTTATCCCAGCCTTGAGGCATCTGAATATCCCAAGTTTTAGCCCTTTTGGGGCGATCAGGTTGGACATGATGGTGGAGTGATTTATCCGGTCGAAACACTTTTCTATGTCAAGCTCAAGGATTCTTTTATTGATGCCGTTTGCATGGGAACTGAGATTTTGAAAAATCTGTTTTTGGGCATCATGAGCAGAGCGCCCCGTTCTAAATCCGTAGCTCTGGGCATGAAAGGTGACTTCGTGTGCTGGTTCTAATGCGTATTTGGCGAGGCATTGCCAGCACCTATCCGCGATAGTTGGGACTTTCAGGTATCTGGTAGAGCCATCTTTTTTGGGAATTGGTATCAGTCTAAGTTGGTTGTGATACCAGTTCTTTTGTCTGAGTAATAATTCCAGGTTGAATCTTTCTTCAAACGTTAAAGCTGTCTTACCGTCGATGCCAGCAGTCTTTTTACCAGCATTTAGCTGAGTTACTTGACGAATTGCCACAAACCTAGCCGCACGGGATTTCAGAATTAGCTTCTGTAAGGACATTGCTTTGCGCTTGTCTCCTGCTTGAACAGCTTTGAACACTCTTGTTTGTAAGCGGAAAAGGTTCGCCCGAAATTTCTTCCAGGGTAATGATTTCCACAGTTCACTAATATTTCTATCGTGTCTAACCATGCTTTACTCTCAATCGCGTTTTCTGAATACCTCCGAGCAGTTACGCTCTGTCCTACCCGATGTCTTGGGGTTCCGTATCTCGTCTTACCTACTGGGTTTTCGACCTTTTCCCAGACCAACACATCGTTTTTACTCGTTCCGTTCTTTTGATTGTTTTGATGGTTTAGGGCAGTCCACTTTGCCTATCCTCTTCTCGGAGATGACAGCTATTAAAAGAATGATGCTGTGAGAATCTAGAGGATGAAGTCTACATTTGTTGTTCAGGTTGTAGCTCGATTTCTAAGACACTTTTCTAGGACTTGTTTACCCGTGCCATCTCCCCATTAGCGCCAGTGTTGTTACCTGCTTGTTTTACAACTGATTGCGCCCTGTTCCCAGCTTCAGCCTCCATAATTCCGAGTATAGTCACTGTGGGCAGGTAGGGATTCACTTGTCTCCTCAAGGGTAGGACTTGCAATTCTTGGTTACTTGGCTCACCTACATCAAATGAACAGTTATACATTTGGAAAAATGATTTTCCAAATGTACCTTAGCCATACATCCCTAGTTTCTAGGGGTTCCTGCTCAGAACGAGCCGCACTC
>CAXTSI010000786.1:0-2242 GCA_964246695.1 uncultured bacterium | reverse complement strand
TTTTTGATTTTTTTGACTTTTGACTTTTGACTTTTGACTTCCCGAAGGGCGGTCACCTGTTCCCAACTTCCTTCATTCAAAATCCTGAACGGAAATTTTGAATGAGCGAATGAGCGAATGAGCGAATTCAAAAAATGGTCAGCGGAAATAAACTTAACTAATGAGGATCATCATTTTTATTTCTCCTACGGACGTATAGACGTTCCGCTGTCCTGTCTCTCCCCTACTCCCCGATCGGGCTGCCACACAGATGCGCGGATGATAGACGAAAGAAGTAATAAGTTATAAACAGCCCATGCACCATTTAGTAGGTGAACCCAAGGATAATCTAGATTACCAATTGCAAAACGGAAAAGACTCCATAAGATTCCTAGAATAATCAGGACGAAGACAACTATTTGAGGCCAAACAAGGCGGAGATAAATTCCAGATTGCCGCTGCTTGGGTGTGACTTGGAATTTAATTGGTCGTCCTGAGAATACACTCCATACAGCTTGGATCAACAGGGGAAATAGGGCGATCGCATATTGCTCAGAGCGCCATATTTGTCTGGCTGGAATGCCCCAAGTAGCTGCAAGAAAAGTCAGGCGGTTGAGAACAAAAGCTGGGAAAAAGTGTAGAGCAAAATCAGGACCGTAGGTTTTCACGGGAATAATTCCCGTGAAAAAATAGATAATTGGGCAAGAGATAAAAACAAAAGTAGCAAAACCAGCAAAATAGCTATACATCGTCTTAAAATAGTGCAACCGTTGCCAAAATGTTAGCCCTGGTTTCGTCAGTGGATTTTCTTGTAGTAGTACTTGGATAGTACCTTGTGCCCACCGTAGCTTTTGTTTAAGGGTAGAACTCAAGTCATCCGGTGCCAAACCTTCTGCCAAAAGTTCATTGTGATAAATAGATTTCCATCCTGCACCGTGCAAACGCATGGCAGTATTCATATCTTCTGTAATACTGGCGCTGGATACTCCACCAACTAATTCAAATTCATCTAAACGTTTTTCATCTTTAGCAAATTCATCAGAAAAATATTGCAGTCCAACACTAATTAGTGCCTCACGCCTGAGCATCGCATTTGTTCCAGTATAGAAAGCAGCATTCATGCCATCTTTACCTTGTTGCAGCGGTCCATAAAATAAATCTGCTTTGTGTCCAAAGGGATCGCCCGCAGGAAGGTTGTAAAAATCCTGGCGGGTTTGCACAAAAGCAATTTGGTTCGGCTCGTATTTTCCGGTGAAAAGATTGTAGGTATAGAAAAATGGCAAGACTCGCTGGAGAAATTGTGGCTTGGGAATATGGTCAGCATCCAGGGTAACAATAAATTGTCCGGAAGTTTCTCCGGAAAAAATCGCGTAATTGAGGTTGCCAGCTTTAGCATGATGAGCTACGCCAACTGGTTTGGGACGAGCAATGTAGCGAAAACGAGCAAGTTCGACTAGTTCCAATTCTTTTCGGTGAATAGCTTGTTGTAAAGCCAGCCGCTCGGTGGTCAAGCGATCTCGTAGAGTTTGACGATCGGGATGTAACCAAAGAATGAACTGTCGCAGGCTGTGCAAAAATTCGGCTGACTGAGGGTTAAGACTTTGAACTTGTCCTGATGATAAGTCTTGCAGCCATTGTTCAGCTGCAAGAGTTTTAGGTGTAAGATTTTCCAGTTGCTCAAGGCGTTCCAACAGAAAACAGCGCTCAGCGTCAATCCGATCTGCTTCTTGCTGTAGCAGTGGCGACTGCAAATCCTCTATAGAAAGTCTTTCCGCCATAGTTCGCATCGCCGCCGAGTTGCCATCATCCAGCACATAAACGCGTAGCTTTGTCGGTGGGTAATCTACTGCCAAAGCTGCCCTAGCAGTTTTTTCCACAATTTCTGGCTGCTCATTATAGCACGTCACAAACACATCTACAGTAGGCCACTCATCGCTGGGGATGGGAGGCGTCATCTGGTGGAAAGACTTAACCTGTCGGACTAGGGGACGCCACAACCCAATCACAAACATCACGCCGCCGAAATAGCTATAAATTTCTGCAAGCAGCAACGGAATAGAGATCCATAGCGCATCAAAGTTAATTGAATGGGTGATGCGCCATTGTAAATACCAAGCACCAAAAATTAAATTGATTTCTGCTAAGTAGCGAAATAGCAGCGTTCTTTCTTTCAGCTTCGAGTGGCTGTTACCCGAAAAGCTGACAGTAGGTTCAACAATGGAAACTGAAGTCATCAACGGCACACGCAATGGGGAGTGGGGAG
>CAXTSI010000785.1:0-2264 GCA_964246695.1 uncultured bacterium | reverse complement strand
TAGTTGTTGGTTGTTGGTTGTTAGTTGTTGGTTGTTGGTTGTTAGTTGTTGGTTGGGTTTCATGTGTCTGTGGAGTAAAAACAATTACCGCGATACCACTTGATTGCTTAAGACACGTAGAAAGAGAATCGACCAAACGCTCTTGTATACCAGGTTTTTTCACAAGGCGGTCAATCACCACTTCTATTGTGTGAGTAAAATTTTTATCTAACTCAATGGCATCAGACAACTCTCGCACCTCGCCATTTACCCGTACCCGCACAAAACCGAGTGAAGCAAGACTCGATAAAAGTTTGCTGTGAGTACCTTTTTTGCCGCGAACAACAGGGGCGAGGATTTGAAAGCGGGTGCGATCGGGTAGTTCCATAATGCGATCGCACATTTCATCGATTGTTTGGGGTGCGATACAGCGATCGCATATCGGACAATGGGGTTCACCCGCCCGTCCAAACAGCAGCCGCAGATAGTCGTAAATCTCCGTCACTGTGCCCACAGTCGAACGGGGATTATGGGAGGTAGACTTTTGATCGATAGAAATCGCCGGACTTAAACCCTCTATCGCCTCGACATCAGGCTTGTCCAACTGTCCTAAGAATTGCCGCGCATAAGCACTAAGTGATTCTACGTAGCGGCGTTGCCCTTCGGCAAAGATGGTGTCAAATGCCAAGGAAGATTTGCCAGAACCAGAAACACCAGTGAACACAATCAGGCGATCGCGTGGCAATTCCAAGTCAATATTTTTCAGATTATGCTGCCTCGCACCCCGAATGCGGATGGTATTTTGGCTATTCTGGTTGGGGTGCGGAAGATGTCCGTTTAAGGATTCGGCAATCGAGGTGTTTGACATATCGGCTTGGCTGAGAGACAGGGGCGGCACGAAACAGTTCTTAATAATATCATCGTTGCCCTGATAATAGTAGAACAATAGTACTAATTTAGGTGTCGAACATACCCCTCTATATATAGATATCGCCCTAAGTTATGCTAGCTTTGAGATATTGAGTTGAAATAGCGACAGATGTTGCCACATTTGCCGACTCCATCTCAATCGAAAGCGATCGAGGCGTGCATTGTTCCGCTGGATAAAAGCACATCGGCAGATGTACATTAACTAATTATTTGTCAATTTAACAAAATACTGTCACATCATTTCTAAATCCATAAAACCCTGTCATTGCAAGGATTATGCCAGGGTTTTTGCTATTTTAAGCTGTGACGCCACACGAGAGTATTTCTTCACAAATTAGATGTCAAATCCCAGATATTTCACAATTTAATTGTCAATTACAAGAAACTTGGAAAATCATAATTTTTCAAAATTTAACAAATTATTTGTCACTGTACTAGTATAATACAACTATGTTTTGATAAAACACTGTATGCAGGACGGAGAATTTTCTACAACCTCTATGACAAAGGCAAGCCCCGCAGATGTAAATAACAATCAAGCTGAAACGAACGTTATTGTTTCTGAACTGTCGGATGAAGCATTGCTGAAAATGGAGGTGATTCAAAACCTTTTAGAAGATAGCGATGCCTTCGGCAACGCTTCGCGCGAACGCACTACATATACGATCGCGCCTCCAACAAGCAGCAGAAAAACTTGGCAAGTCGGTACGCACAGTCAGACGAGTGGTTGACAGGTGGGAACAGGAGGGCAAGGCTTGGTTAGTACAAAATCAACGAGGCGATAAAGGAAAGCATCGAGTTGATGAAAACTGGCTTGAGTTTGTTTTGAAGACCTATAAGGAGGGTAATAAGGGAAGTAAAAGGATGACTCGCCAGCAGGTATTTATCAGAGCTAAGGCGAGAGCCGACGAACTGGGAGTTAAGCCTCCAAGCCACATGACAGTTTACCGAATTTTGCATTTCGACGGGCAAATGATTTAACACCCACAGGGCTAGATACAGCAGCAGGACTTGGGGGCGCGATGCCTTCGGCGGGCTTCGCCTACGCACGGTGGGAGAAGTTTCGTTTCAATCCTCCTCCAACTCGTCAGCAGTTGGAGGCTTTAGCGGCTGTGGTTGGGGTAGAGGCACATAGGTTAGCAAAGTATAGAAAAATACTGGAGTTGAGACGAAAGACAAGCGCTCAGAAAATAGCACGTAGAGAAGTATAGATAAAAAATTGACATGACGGCTTAAGTGAAAAGTCCCTGAAAAGAAAAAGGCTGATACAGGCGTTTCCTCTGGGTAACCGGGCTGATAATTTAGAAATTGCTGGCTTTCCCTTTGAATGGGCAAGGACGCAAAACAACCTGGGC
>CAXTSI010000784.1:0-2272 GCA_964246695.1 uncultured bacterium | reverse complement strand
CACCACTCCCCACTCCCCATTCCCCATGACTATTGATTTTAGAAACATTAATACTATATGGGCATCAATTTTTACCGAGACATTAAAGCGACTGGGATTGACTTGTGTCGTTATTTGTCCGGGTTCCCGTTCCACACCTCTAGCAGTTGCTTTTGCCCAGCAACTACCGCATATTGAAGCGATTTCCATTCTTGATGAACGCGCCGCCGCCTTTTTTGCCTTGGGAGTCGCCAAAGCAACTGGACGCCCTACAGCAGTTGTTTGCACCTCTGGGACGGCGCCAGCGAATTTTTATCCGGCGGTGATTGAAGCCTCATATAGTCGCGTACCGTTGTTGCTGTTCACAGCTGATAGACCGCCAGAATTGCGAGATTGCCATTCTGGACAAACTATAGACCAGTTGAAATTATATGGCAATTACCCAAATTGGCAGGCAGAGTTAGCTTTGCCCACGCCATCAATGGAAATGTTAGCTTACTTGCGGCAAATGGTGATTCATGGGTGGGAGCGATCTCTAACTCCCGTACCAGGACCGGTGCATCTTAATATTCCGTTTCGCGATCCCCTCGTACCTATTGCTGATGGAGAGACTTTGCATGCAATGTTTCTACAATCATTACAGTCTCAGTTTTATATAGAAGATTTTTTTGTTGGGATTACAAGCACTACTAACTGTACTTGTATGGGCGCGGGGACCGCGCCCCTACGGGCTTTTCAAGAATGGCAGCAATGCGCGAGCGGAATTATTATCGCTGGTGTTGCCCAAGCGCAACAGCCAGATTCGTATTGTCGTGCGATCGCTCAACTTTCCCAAACTCTCAAATGGCCTGTGCTGGCAGAGGGACTCTCCCCTGTAAGAAATTATGCCGATCTCAATCCCCAGATCGTTTCCACCTATGACTTGATTTTGCGGAATCATGAATTAGCGAAAGAACTAGCACCCGAAATGGTGATTCAAATTGGTGAAATGCCCACCAGTCCAGTACTGCGTACTTGGCTTAAAGCTACCCAAGCAAGACGATGGGTGATTGACCCTAGTTATCAAAACCTCGATCCTTTGCACGGTAGGACAACTCACCTGCAAATATCCGCACAACAGCTGGCTGAGGTATTAACTCGTTCCCAGCCGCAGCCTCGTACCGCTTGTAGTACCTCACCTGAGTATCTCCAGCTATGGTGTACAACTGAAGCGAAAGTAAGGGCATCTGTTGACCAGACTATGGCGAAAACAGAGGAGTTATTTGAAGGCAAAGCCGCCTGGTTACTTTCTCAGAGTTTACCACCAAAAACGCCTGTATTTATTGCCAATAGTATGCCGGTGCGAGATGTGGAATTTTTCTGGAAACCGAGTCACTCAGGTGTGCAACCCTTGTTCAACCGAGGTGCGAATGGCATTGATGGCACATTATCCACAGCTTTGGGAATTGCCCATCGCCATCAAAGCAGTGTGATGTTAACAGGGGATTTAGCTTTATTACACGATACCAATGGATTTTTAATCAGAAATAAATTTGTCGGACATCTAACCATTTTGTTAATTAACAATAATGGTGGGGGAATTTTTGAAATGTTACCTATTGCCAAATTTGAGCCACCATTTGAAGAATTTTTTGCTACTCCGCAGGATATTGATTTCGCTCAATTGTCTGCAACTTATGGTCTCGAGCATGAATTAATGACTTCTTGGGAGCAGTTGCAGCAAAGATTAAACCCACTACCAACAACAGGAATTAGGGTTTTGGAGTTGCGAACAAATCGCAAAGCAGATGCCAAATGGCGTCAGGAGAATTTGGGTAAATTTGTCTGACATCTTAAAGTAGTTTCCGTCTACTCGGCGATCAATAGACATAAATAAACATCAAATATAATTTGTATTTTGAGGTATGCAGGATGTCTACCCTATAAAAAACTAGGACTTTAGGACTAGCCCTTTCAAGGTGAAGCATAAAAATGAAGTTTTTCTTCGTGTTCTTCTCCCAAGGGGAGAAGAACACGAAGGTTAAATGCCAAAAAATAGGCATAATTGCCTAGGTTTTTAAGCCACCTTGAAAGGGCTGGACTTTAGGACTTACGCATTGACAAAAAGAACAAACAGTGTACATCTCTCGTTACAAGGCAGCAGCCCAGGAACGAGGCAAGGTAAGATTTTGAACTTAACAAAATAGCATATGATGGTCAATGTGTAAAGTGCGGAAGTCCTAATGATATTACGCACAGTAACTTATATCTTGCACCTATAGGCATAAACCCCGAAGATGCACATAAAGAGCAC
>CAXTSI010000783.1:0-2309 GCA_964246695.1 uncultured bacterium | reverse complement strand
TCAACTATCAACTATCAACTATCAACTATCAACTATCAACTATCAACTATCAACTTCTACCGCATACTAGTTGCTTCAGTTACCGTTGTCACCGATATATCCTGCTTGTGTTTTACTTGATTCGTCAGAGAGACGCTCGTAGGAGCAGTTTTTTTTCCGGTTCGTTTTGCCAGTGCCAATAATAAATAGACTGTTAGCAAATACCCGGAGGCTAAAATAAAAATCAACATGGGCACCTTCCCGTAAATCATTTTTTTTCTCTGCGCTTTCGTCTAATGAATATAAAATCGAATAAAACTAGTAAAATTTGAGCTATACAAATGCATTATTGTCCATACCGCAAGTTCTGCGGTCAAGGCATTTGTGATTAATTTTTTGCAGACTACATCTGTCACAGCAGTTAATTTGCCTTCAGAGCAATCCTCATCTGCTGCAACCGTCTCAGTAATCTGAGATTCGGCATGCAAATACTTCTTTTATGGTAGGAGCAACGCTTGATCTCCAACTGCGCTAAAGACGTGCAGCTGCTTCCTATGTAGGTAGCGCATAGCTCCTACATAGGATATTTACTCATCTCCTCACTGACCAATGACCAAAGAAATAATTTTCTTGGATCTACCTACGAACACTTATTTAGACTCATAAGACCACTACAAGTACAAACACTTATTGGTGATTTACTTTTGGTGGTCTGAATAACTAAAAAATTTAAAGTCTCTAGATTTTAGCGTAACACAAGGAACTTGATTTTTTAGCTAACTTTTCTGCTAAATTAAAAATTCTCTCTGATTAATTTTTTAAATATCCGAGGATTATTCTTTACTTAAAAGTAATTAATGTGTAATAAATGATGGGTAAGCAGGAAGAAACATTTTTAGTGTTTGTTCGAGAGCGTTACTTAAATATAGCTTACCGTAAAAAACTCATTTTTTCTTAAGAGGGAGCTTTTCTGACCGAGAAAAGTTAGCTGTTGCCTAAAAAAATAAGTATAAAAAAAACAGTAAAAACAGAAAATATACTGATAGAAATTAAGTACATTTTAATACTTAATTTTTATCAGTAATGCGTAATATTCTTTTGGCTAGAAGCATAGGGGCATTGGGAATAGGGAATGGGGAATTGTTGGTGGTTGTCTTACTAAACAACCACTAACAAACAACGAATAACAAACTCATTCCCCATTCACTAATCCTTAAGGAAAACTTGGCGCTGGCACAGGGTTATCTTAAAATGATTATTAGGATATGTAAATTTTCGTAACTTAAGCCAGAGTCCGCCAGTCCATGACCCCAGCTACCTACCTTTTTGCCCCTGTGGAAGCAGACCTGCAAATACTAGCAGACAGCCTGAAACAGCTAGTTGCAAATAACGATCACCCCATCCTCCGTGAGGCGGCAGAACACCTATTCGGTGCTGGGGGAAAGCGCATCAGACCAGCAATTGTCTTACTGGTATCGCGAGCGACAATGCTAGAAAAAGACATTACGCCGCGTCATCGGCGCTTAGCCGAGATTACAGAAATGATTCATACGGCAAGCTTAGTACATGACGATGTGGTGGACGAATCGGACATGCGCCGTGGCGTTCCCACAGTTCACAGTTTGTTCGGTAACCGCTTTGCTGTACTAGCAGGAGATTTTTTCTTTGCCCAATCTTCCTGGTATTTGGCGAACCTAAACAATTTAGATGTGGTGAAACTGTTATCGGAAGTGATTATGGATTTGGCAACTGGGGAGATCTTGCAGGGACTTAATAGCTTTGACACAAGCATCTCCATAGAGACCTACCTCAAAAAGAGCTATTACAAAGCTGCTTCGATAATTGCCAACAGTTCTAAAGCCGCTGGGGTACTTAGCGAAGTCTCTCAAGAAACCGCCGAACATTTGTATGGCTATGGGCGTAATCTTGGTTTAGCCTTCCAAATTGTGGATGATATTTTAGACTTCACGAGTTCCACAGATACCTTGGGTAAGCCAGCTCTTTCAGACCTTAAAAGTGGCAATCTAACTGCGCCAGTTTTATTTGCTATGGAAGAAAAACCTCAATTAGAAATGCTGATTGAACGAGAGTTTGCACTGGAAGGCGACCTACAGCAAGCTATGGCGTTGATTCAAGATAGTCAAGGTATCCCACGGGCAAGAGAATTAGCTGCTGGGCATGCTAAGGTCGCTGTTGAAAATCTTGCAGACCTCCCACCCTCTGAATCCCGCCAAGCCTTAATTGACATGGCTGAGTATGTGCTAAGTCGGCTGTATTAGGGGGAGTGGGGAGTGGGGAGTAGTCCGTGGGGAATAGGGAATAAAGTAAAC
>CAXTSI010000782.1:0-2333 GCA_964246695.1 uncultured bacterium | reverse complement strand
CCCCCCACTCCCCCATTGAGCAAATTCTTCAGCACCATTAAAGTACCAAGCACCGGGTTACGTAAGTCATGGGAAACCGCATGGAAAAATACTCGTAGTGCTTCCTCTGTCCGCTTGCGATCGCTAATGTCCAGAATGACTCCCACGCTTCCGCCAAGTGTACCATCTGCTTTTGAGAAAGTTGCCTTGTAAAATATGACATCATGCTTCAAGCCATCTTTGTAAACAACAGAACTTTCATAGGTTTGAACTCCTCGCTCTGCAAACAGTACCATATCTGCTTGATGATATTGCTCAGCAAGTTCCTGAGGCGCTAAATCATAAACAGACTTGCTGAGAATCTGCTCTTTGCTCAAACCTAGGGCTGACTCAAAAGCCTTGTTACAGCCAAGATAAAAGCCTTGGGAGTTCTGATAAAAAACTGGTGCGGGAATGGTATCAATTAAAACTTGGAGAAAATCAAACTGTTCCTGTAGTGCTGCTTCCGCTTGCTTGCGCTTGGTAATGTCTTCAATCAACCCTTCGTAGTAAAGTAGCTCTTTATTTTCATCACGCACTGCGTATGCCTTTTCCGAAATCCAGACAATGCTACCGTCTCGACGATAAATCTGGGACTCAAACCCTGATACACTGCCAAATTCCATCAAGCGCACAAACTCCGCGTAACGATGCGGATCGACATACAGTTGTTCTATATCAGTGAATGCCGTGACCTCTTCCGGAGAAGAGTAGCCATAAATACGTGCTAGTGCGGGATTTGCCGTGATGTAACGTCCCTCAGGAGTGCTTTGGAAAATGCCTTCAACTGCGTTTTCAAAAATACTGCGATATTTAGCTTCTGCAACCCCTAATTTATGATAAGCAGTTTCCAGTTCTTTGCGGGCATAAAACTCGGAGCGTTGTAGACATTCGTATAGGTACACCGCCAAATCGCAGATAAAACATACCCAAAAAAGAGACAAAATCAACGTCACACCGTAGATCGGCTGGTCGCTGAATGGCGGTGGTAGTTTCAGTCCGAGGATTGTGTTGACGACAAAGTAGTAAATTAGTACCCCTAACTGTGACCCCAAGTGAAGATACCAGCGCGTTGGCATCAGCGTAGCTTGAGTCATAAACGTGATGATCCAAGCTAATTGATCGGGTAGAGCAAAACCTTTGAGAGTGGAGACAATTTGCTCAACTAGAGTGATAGAAAAGGATTGGCATAAGAAAAGCAGTCCTAGATGACGACGAGCTATTTTGGTTTGCTGTAGAGCCAAACACCCCAACAAAGATAGGAATATGGATATATTAATAGTTGAAACAAGGTTTTTAATCTCAATAGTCAGCTTTGGTACTTCTTGAAAATGAAATAATTCCTGAGAAATATCTCGTAAGATAAATGTAAATACGCAGGCAGTGGAGATCAATAGTCCCAAACGCAACCGCTGTAACATAAAGCGGTCGCGCCAAGCTTTGTATTCCAGGATCATTGCCTCACGTGTTGGCGTGACACAAGGATTGGCTTTTTGACCATACGAACGCACTGTTCTCAATACGGTTGACCTGAGAGTTTGACCAAATCTTCCCATCGCAAGGAAGGCGTTTGCTTTCTTCATCACTGCCTTTCCCTCTTCACTCATTTTAGATTGGCGGTTTTGGATTAGATCGATATCTCTCTCCCCCAAAATGGATAATTTTCATTTTTGATCGCAGGCGGAGGCGATCGCGAAATCTAAAATTGCTCAGATGGAGTTGCTAGCGGTAGGGTGAACCAGAAGGTTAACCCGCGCTTGCGGTTACTACAGATCGCGCCCATGTCACCGCCGTGTGCCTTGATAATTTGCCGACCAAGAAACATTTTTAAGCCAATGCCTGTTGAACATCGAGCTTGTGGATCGCGTACAGATAAATCGAATAGGCGATCGCACTCTAACTTGTTCATCCCCACACCGTCATCTTGAATAGTACAGCGAATCATTTCCCTCTCAACTGTAGCTGAGAGCTTAAAGTTTAATCCAGGAGGATTGTTTTGCAAGCTTTGAGTAAACAAATTGACAAAAACCTTCTGCAATTGCATCGGATCGGCAATGACCAACGGTAAATCAAGCGGAACCAAGTTGTTCACAGTCGCTTGATTTTGTGCCAGCACCTGCGACAAGTCTTTAAGAATTCCTGTCAGCAGTGTGCTAAAATTTACAACTTCACGACGCAGGACAACTCCTTGCTCAACGCTTGCATGAATTTCTAGCAATGAGTTAATCATCCCCAGTTGGCGGTCATTGCCTTGAATCATTCGCTCGATAATAAAGCGAGACACGAGGATTGGGGAGGGGGAATTGAGAGTGGGG
>CAXTSI010000781.1:0-2337 GCA_964246695.1 uncultured bacterium | reverse complement strand
TGCTAATTGCTAATTGCTAATTGCTAATTGCTAATTGCTAATTGCTAATTGCTACCATTAGCCATTGACCATTACCTCGTGCAACTTGGGTTAAGTAAGGATAAAAGTAGTGAGAATGACTTCTGATATCATGTACGGTTAATCACTTATCATTTAGGTATGACCTCTCCCCGCCTTTAACTTGCGTCAAAGTCTCCCCTCCCCTATTAGGGGAGGGGTTGGGGAGCCAGCGCGATCGTGTCGGGTTTCCCGCAACTCACGGCGACTGCACCAAGCCGAAGGGCGTGGAGAGGTTCTTTATTATAAGTAATAAGCGCGAACTTGATATGACTACTTCTTGGTAAAAATCAAATTCCTGGAAGCAATGCCCCGTGAGGAGCTAGGCTAGCGAGAAGGCTGCCAAGGAGTTGGAGTACCAATAAGGCTAATAGCGGCGAAAAATCCATACCGCCTAACGGGGGAATGATGGAACGGAACAGATTCAGATAAGGGTCGGTGATCTGGCTCAAAGCGGCAAATGGTTGATCGTACCAGCTGATGGTGGGGAACCATGTTAAGAGAACCCTAATAATCAGCAGGACATTATAAATCTGTATGAAAGTCAGCAGTGTGGTAATTAGTAAATTCATGGATGTGACAGTTTCCTACGAGAGTGTCAAAAGCGTTCTTATCATTAATTTTAATTGAGCATTTGTCATGGCGGCGTATGCCGATTCTGCATTTAACAACCATTGGCACTTTCTGAATGCCAATAGCACTTGCTGGACTCGTCATGTGAGATCGGGGCGGATTTACTCGCGCAACGAGGGGCGCTCATGAATTTCTTGACCAGAATTGCCATTCACATTCCCCAGTTGCTGTCTCACTTCATCAATTGTGGCATTCAGTTGGGCAATTTTATCTTCTAGCGATCGCCGCGCCATTTCCATTTCCATACCCTCACCTTCAGAAGCTTTCATCTGACGTCTTTTCGCGGTAGATGTTTTTCTAGCTTCTATAGACCCGGTGTTCATCTGAAGTTCTTGTTCTGCGGCTAGTTCTGGATCGCGTCGAGAAGCAACAAGTGTACCCACAATCCCACCAACTACACTGCCGAAAATCGCTCCGGCGAAAAAACCACTAGCAAAACCATCTCGCTCTTTCATATCTTTACCGTTTTGAAGAAACGCTGTATCTTAGGGGTTGAAAAGCGACTTTCCTGTCCTAGCTGCATACTAGCTTAAGTCCCAAAGATGCGATCGCCTGCATCTCCCAATCCCGGTACGATAAATCCCTGAGCGTTGACCCGTTCATCAATTGCCGCACTGTAAACAATTAAACCCGGATAAGCCGCACTGAGTTGTTGCAAAGCTGGGGGAGCTGCGACTACACAAACAATTCGCGTATTTGTGGGATCAACACCCCGCTGTGTCAATTCTGCCATTGCCGTCATAATCGACCCTCCTGTTGCCAGCATGGGATCGGTAATTAACACCCGTGTTTGGGGGTCCAATTTTTCGGGCAATTTGTTCAGGTAACAAACAGGTTGCAATGTTTTTTCATCTCGTTCCAAGCCAAGATGGTAAATCGATGCCAAAGGCAACAACGTCTGTGCTCCCTCTAATAATCCCAGTCCTGCCCGCAGAATCGGCACTACTGCCACTGGCACTCTTGGATCAATTAAAGTTGCCGCACAGGAATCCATCGGACTCTGTACTGTTGTCTCTTGAGTCGGCAACCACTCTCGAGCAGCTTCATAAGTCAACCAGCGTCCCAATTCTGTTATGGCACTGCGAAATAATACCGAGGGGGTGGCAGCATCACGAGCTACTGCCAGCCAGTGCTTAATTAAGGGATGCGACGGAACATAAACACGCAGTTGTAGCGTCATAGACGGAAACAGCCGTTTTTCTACGGTATAACAACTGAATCATCATGATACTCTTTCCTGCATACGGCTGACAGCTAAAATCAGCACAATCAATATTTGTTGAAAGCATTTTGCTTTGATAGTTGACATTAATTCTCAATGAGGGTTATATTATTCTTTAGTGTTCTCCTCTCTTTAAGGATCGGCAGACGGGATTGGTCAGCGGTAGCAGGCTCATCCCTCTTTTTTTGTCAAATGTTAGTTGTTGGTTGTTAGTTGTTAGTTGTTAGTGGTCCTGCTAAGAGTATTCCAAGAAATAAATGATCCAATCTTGTAGGGTGGGCATCCTTGCCCGCCCAATTGGCAGGTAGGGATGCCTGCCACCACAAAAAAACAGGGCACTTTTTTAGTTGGAATACTCTAACAACTAACAACTAACAACTAACAACTAACCACTAACAACTAACAACTAACAACTAACAACTAAC
>CAXTSI010000780.1:0-2349 GCA_964246695.1 uncultured bacterium | reverse complement strand
AAATCATCCGTTTCATCCGTTATCTCATCCGTTGCTCACAAATTTAAGTAATGATCGTCACCCTCCCCGTATCTAAGTCATAACGACCTCCGACAATTTTTAGTTTACCTGACTGTAGCCGTTCAGTTAAGAGTTGCGATCGCTGCAATTGTTCAATTTGATATTGCACATTTGCCACCACAGCATTCTCAACTGCGTCGCCCGGTTGACTTTTAACTTTTTCTAAGGCAGGCGCAATTGCTTTCACAAAGGTACCAATTTCACCCAGCAGCGCTTCTTTTTGCACAGCTGCGGTGACCGCCCCACATCGTTCATGACCTAGCACCATCAGCAGTGGAGTACCTAACAGGGTAACCGCATATTCAATACTGCCGGTCGATTCAGGTGTAGCAATATTCCCAGCAATCCGAACATCAAAGATATTTCCAATGCCTTGATCGAAAACAATTTCTGCCGGCACTCGTGAATCTGCACAACTGAGGATGGTTGCAAATGGATGTTGAGCTTGAGCAACTTCCTGCAACCGCACTGCTGATTGATCCGGGTATTTGGGTTGATGCTGGATAAACCGCTGATTTCCTTCGATCAACTTTTGCAGCGCTGCATCGGGACTGAGAGATTGAGGAACCGAAGGCATTTCGTCAGCTAAAGCCTGTTGAACTTGCCAAAGTAAATCGCTCTGCATTATCATCATCCCAAACGCCCCCGTAACTCCTAACTTTAAAAAGTGACGACGTTCCATGAAATGCTTGTTTGGATTCATAATTTGCTTATAACGACGCGACGCATTTTATAGACCTAATCTCCATGACATCTGAGATGTAACAGGTACCCCCAAATTTGTTGAGCAGTGGTTTGATGTTTTCCACTACAGGCTTAACGTACTCTGGCATACAAAACGCGATGATGTAAACATTATCGAGCATTGTCATATCTAAATCTTCCGCCGTTCCTCGTAATCCTTTGCCAGCAACATTGCGGATCACAGCATGACCATGCACACCTGATTTATCTAAACTTTCTAAAATTTTGCTAAGTTCAAACGCATTGGCAATAATTTCTATCTTTTTAACTAAGTGCATATTATTACCTCCAAAATAGGTTAATTACATACAGATATAACGGAATTCCCACAATAATATTGAATGGGAATGTCACAGCCAGAGCGGTAGAAACATACAGGCTGGGGTTTGCTTCCGGAACAGTTAACCGCATAGCTGCTGGGACAGCAATGTAAGAGGCACTGGCACACAACACAGCGAACAAAAGTGAATTTCCCTGAGGCATACCAATGAATTTGGCAATCAGTAACCCAATGCCTGCATTCAGTATTGGAATTAGTATGGCAAATAAAATGAGGAAAAATCCGGTTTTTTGCAAGTCTTTAATTCTTCTTGCCGCAACCAATCCCATATCCAGTAAAAAGAAGGTGAGAACGCCGTAAAACATCCCTTGTGTAAAGGGTTCTAACAGCTTCCAACCGTGTTCTCCTGTCAACAAGCCAATCAGAAGGCTACCAACCAACAGAAAGACTGAACTATTTAGAAATGCCTCTTGCAAAACTTCCGACCAGGAAAAGTCTCGCTTGTCATCAATGGTGAATAGATTCACTAAGATCAGACCAATAATGATGGCTGGAGATTCCATCAGGGCAAGGGCTGCCACCATGTAACCATCAAAATGAATGCCTTGCGCACTCAAAAAGGCGCTAGCGGTGATGAAGGTGACAGCACTGATAGAGCCGTATGTGGCAGCGATCGCCGCAGCATCGTATGTATCCAGCTTCAGCCTCAGGATAAAAAAGGTGTAAATTGGGACAAAACAAGCCATCAGTATCGCTGCCAAAAGCGTTAGAACTACTTCCTGAGTGACTCCGCTTTTGATCAGTTCTACCCCTCCTTTAAAACCAATCGCCAACAGCAGATAAAGCGATAGGAGTTTGGGCACAGGGGCAGGAATTTCCAGATCGGACTTGACAAAAACAGCGGTCATCCCCAGAAAGAAAAAGAGGATTGGCGGATTCAGGATGTTGGACACAATCAAACTGACATCCATTTATACCCCTCCTTATACTGGTGAAGTCGGCAATTCAAGAATTTTTTCATCTGCAAAAATTTAACCGTTGAATCATGATGTAACGTGTATTGCTACCCCATGTCAATTGGGTGAGGCGAGACTGAAATGACACTTGTGGGGGTGAATGTCAGCTTTTTAATTCCCCACAATAATCTAGCTGGTGCAAAACTATAGTCTGACTATTTGATTTAAGAAATATATGTAGGGGAGCCACCCTCGTGCGCGGTGAGACAGCCCTGAAGGAGGGTTTCCCTCCGTAGGGGACTGCGAACC
>CAXTSI010000779.1:0-2355 GCA_964246695.1 uncultured bacterium | reverse complement strand
TTTCTCCCCTGCTGGGGGTGCGGCGTGCGCCCCCCACCCCCCCACCGCTTCCCCCTGATAGAGATTATCATTATCACTAACTAATGCTAATTTGGTTTCGCTCGCAAAATGATCAGATTTGCATTATTGTGCCAAAACATGAGAGAAAGGGGTGCGATTCGTTGTGAGCGAATCACGGTAGGTAAAGTCCGTAAATAACCTCACCAACCTGGCAGCAGATTACTGCCACCAAGGGTTGAACTCCCGGTCTGATATGGGCGAAAATCCCATCTACCAGACTCAGGTATGACGGACTACCTGCCCACACCGACCAAGCTCGATTCTTGGGGAGTGAAGCTGGGAACAGGACGCAATCAGACGGTCGTTGTGGATTGACACTGGCGCGGCAGCTTTTGGGGGGAAGATTCCCCCCAAAACGTGCCTTGTTAATGGGGAGTTCCTACGGTGAAACAGAGCCTAAAAAAGCAACCTATCTCAAGGCGAGGCACAACTGAAAAACCTCGACCTCACTGGAGTTAATGCCCGCCGAATATCCCTTTAATATCGGCAAGAGTCTAGGGAATCCAGTGGTTGAAGTGGCTCCACCTAACGGAACAATCAATCTAACTGGGGGAACGAAGAAAAACGGATTAAGGGTCTTTGGGGAGGTCGAACCCCGAAGTAGGCTAGACGAGAAGCGAAACTCCTTTAATTCGGGTAGGACAGACTGTAATTAGTCTGAGGTGTTCAGAAAACACGTGCTTGGAGCAGAGCATGATTAGACACGGCAATGATGCTAGTGAATCCTGGAAAACCCTACCTTATATCTTGCACCTACGGGAGAAACCAGGAGTATGCGAATAAAGAGTGCAAAAAAATCACATCAATTCGAGAACTCTGTTACGTAAATAGAAGTCAAATAAATATCTATTAGAATAGGTAAGTACGTAAGTAATAGAGAGAATCGGGACTTCTGCTTATTTAGGCGATCGCTAATTTCAAAAATCGCTCTTATTTGCTTTTGTAACTAGAAACATGAGAGAAAGGGGCGTGACTCTTATCATTTATCAGCAAGAAAAAATGGTTTCAATTCTTGCCCACGCCCAAAATGCGCGTTTATACTCTACTATCGCTCATGCCTTCTGTGTACCAACAAGAAAATCTTGAAGCAATGTTGGGATTGTTTTTACAGGCACAAGGTTATCCCTTACCTCAACTCGCGTAAAAGTAAGTCTGCTAGCGCCTTAAGCCGATTTCTGAATATCTACGATTGGTCAACCTTGAGTATAATTCGCACTACTCGTAACCGTGTGATTAAGGAAATTTTATCTGAACGGACTTTAGGGCGTAAACCATTTCTACAAGTGATTATTGACCTGACAACTTTAGAGAAATTCGGAAAATTCAAGGGATTTCAAAATTTAATCCGCGTATACAACGGAAAACGAGGTTTGCATTTGGTTGTGCTGTATTTAGTTGTTGGTCGGTGGCGAGTACCTTGGAGTTTCCGTGTATGGAGGGGCAAAGGGACTCCTTCCCCAGCACAATTGGGATTAAAAATGGTCAAATGCTTGCCAAAAAAACTCACAAAGCACTTTCATGTGATGGTTCTTGTCGATACAGCCTTTGGTACTGTAGAATTTATACACGGGGTGCGGCAGCGAAAATATCATGCAATTGCTGGTATCGCTTGTACTCGTAAGTTGGTTGATGGTCGCCCTCGTTGCTCAACTACATAAGCGAGGACAACAGCTTCGCCTTCAAGGTTTGAAGTTTCCTGTCTCTATATCTTGGTATTATTTTAAACGGGATGATGGTAAATACATAAAACGATTTGTGCTCTCTACAAAAGCTCTCAAAGCTAGTACCATTTCTTGGTGGGGTAAACGACGATGGCAGATAGAAGGTTGGTTTAAGACTGCCAAGCACCGTTTCGGTTTGGACCGTTTTGGACAAGGGACACTTTTAGGCGTTTACCGTTGGTTGGTATTGTCCCTTATTTCTTATGTTTTAGCGCCGAAGAGCTTATTTATCGACGGCGATCGCCAAGACAAACCTACCTGATTGGGGACAAGCCGCAGTGATCGCATTCCAAACTATATTTCCACAATTGGTGGTGTTACTTCTTTTACAAGACATTCAACGCCTCAGAGAACTGGCACTTAGTCAAGGAATTGACATTCAAATTTCCTGGTGCAAGATCTGAGTTAACGCTCATATGAACATTACAGCCCCGGCAACGGCAAGATTATGGTTCCAGTCGCGGCAAGATTATCGTCCCACCGACACTTACTGTAAAAGAGCTACAGAAATAAAACGGCTGTCACTGGAACGATAACTTGGCAGTAAAGGACATTTTATGCTTCCAATCAGCTA
>CAXTSI010000778.1:0-2369 GCA_964246695.1 uncultured bacterium | reverse complement strand
CCTGTGTAGCCGCGATTTCAATCGCCTGGGATCTGGAAATTGATTGAAATTCAATAATACTACATTTGATCTATTATTAAACCCGCGAAGGCGGGTTTTGCCTGTGTAGCCGCGATTTCAATCGCCTGGTATCAGAACGCGATAACACAAAATTGTTTGTGACGCCAGCCTAAGGCAAAAACCGATCCAAAGCAGCTTTAAGTTGTTCAATTTCAACTTCGATATTACCCTCTTGTGCTGCTCTGCCAATACACTCAGTTAAATGTTCATCCAGCACAATTCGCGCTACTCGATCCAGTGCACCCCGCACTGCAGCAATTTGCAACAAAACATCAGGACAAGGGCTACTTTGCTGTACCATGGTCTTGATACCCCGAATATGCCCTTCTATACGTGATAGCCGATTAACAATTCGCCGCAAGGACTCTTCACTATGAACGTGAGGATGAGCTGACTGTCCATGCTTATGTGTATGATCTGTATGAGCGTGGAGTTTATCGGCACTGAGCAAATCTTCATCTTGCTGAGAATTAGGCAAGGATTTTTTACCTAATCGGTTCGATCCATTCATAAATAGTCATCAAGCTGCTGGCAGTATTCAGATCCTAACCTACAACGAAATAAGCGCGGTAGTTTGATAGACTGCTCTATCTGCGATCTGCACGCCAGTGGCTGCACTTTTCGGGCTAACCCGACTGTAGTACTGGCTTGTCCATCTGCGGTTAAAATTCCAAATGGGATTTATGGGTAAAACCCGAACCTTTTAAGGGTAAATGTCTATATTAGCTTTTTCCCCAATATTGTTTAATAAATTTAATTACAGATAATTGGCATGATGATCCAACTACAAAAATTAAGGAGATTAGGCAAAACCTCAAGTAAAGAGGAAAGTGTAAAAATAGCTTTAGAGCGAATTGTCACCATTTAACAACAATTAAGCTAAAAAATAAGGTTTTAGTTATGCGATCCAAACGACCTCTGTCTATACGTCAACTCAGCACCCGTGTATTAGCCATCATTATAGGAGTTGTGCTAACTGCAGGCACCGTGCAGGTGTCCCCAACACATGCAGAACCAGCACCGGATACTTTGACTGCCGACTCTTCACAACTAGTTGCTCAACGGCAATCGCCCGCGTCTGCTGCTTTAAGTAATAGTAGCTTTGTCACTGCAGCAGTCAATCGTGTTGGTTCAGCAGTTGTCAGAATTGATACTGAACGGACAATTACTCGTCGCGTTCCCGAACAATTCTTGGACGACCCTTTTTTGCGGCAGTTTTTTGGTGATAGCTTCCGGACTCAGATGCCATCAGAACAATTGCGTGGGTTGGGATCGGGTTTCATAATTAACAAGAGTGGATTGGTTCTTACCAATGCCCATGTGGTGGATAAGGCTGATAAAGTGACAGTCCACCTTAAAGATGGTCGCACCTTGGAAGGCAAAGTTCAAGGCGTTGATGAAGTGACCGATTTGGCGCTCATTAAAATTAACGCTGGTAGCGATTTACCAGTTGCGCCTTTGGGTTCTTCAGCTAATGTTCAAGTTGGAGACTGGGCGATCGCAGTTGGTAATCCTTTGGGATTAGATAATACCGTTACCTTAGGAATTATCAGTACCCTCAGACGTTCCAGCGCCCAAGTTGGCATCGGTAACAAACGCTTGGATTTCATTCAAACTGACGCCGCCATTAACCCCGGTAACTCTGGCGGACCACTATTAAATGCCCAAGGTGAAGTCATTGGCATCAATACTGCCATTCGTGGCGACGCCACAGGTATTGGGTTTGCTATTCCCATTGATAGAGCTAAAACAATAGCCGCCCAACTGCAACGTGGCGAAAAAGTTGCTCATCCTTATTTAGGTGTGGGAATGGAGGATTTAACTCCTGAAGTGGCAAAAGTATTCAATGCTAACCCCAATTCCCCCATCCAAATCCCAGAAATTGATGGTGTTTTGGTAGCCCGAGTTGTACCTAATTCTCCAGCAGCAGCAGCGGGTATCCGTCCGGGAGACGTTATTGTTCAGGTTGATGGACAACAAGTTACCAAAGGCGAACAGTTGCTTAACATTGTGGAAAGCAGTCGCCTCGGTCAGGTGTTGCAGGTCAGGGTGCAGCGCGGAGACCAGACAAAGCAACTATCAATACGCACAGCGCAACTACAAGAAGCTTCGTAATTAGTAGTCTGTCAAACCAGCTTTGACGGGTGAAGACAGGGAGTAGGGAATAGGGAGTGGGGAGTGGGGAAAGAATTTTGACTATTCTAAAAATCTGTCAAACCCGTCAAAGTTTTCTTGATAAATTCCCACTGGCGGCGTCACACCCGTTATGAATGGAACAAACATCACCACTCCCCCTCTTCCCCCTACTC
>CAXTSI010000777.1:0-2390 GCA_964246695.1 uncultured bacterium | reverse complement strand
TTGGAACGGTTGACCGATACCCTAGGCTACGCTGCTTAAATGGATAAAGTCGAGCCAAGAGAATGTCTGAATATTCCGTATCTTCCGGCTCGATATCTGCCTTATCCGCAGCAAAATAGACAATAAAATACCCTTGGCTGTGCAAATAATCCTGTAGCCGCAGTAGTTCTGTGGATTTGCCTACGCCTCTATGTCCAGTGTAAAGTCGGCAAGTAGGTTGGGGCGATAGGATAATTTTTTGCCCTAAATCTTCTAAAACATCCCAATCCCCTCGTACTTCTTGGCAGTCAACATAAGCTGGATCTCCCGCAGGTAGGGGGTGAAGTGGCTCGAAGGCGTTGTACAGGTTAGCTATCTGGCTCACAGGTAAATTCTCTCAAGATGATGTATTTTTTCTTAATGATGCCATTCCTTACGCTCTTGATTGTGATGATCTGTAGCTGCGGGATGGCTAGAGTTTCAACTTGGCAGCGATCGCTCTTGAGCTATTTTAATCATTGATATCACTCTTGAGTTCTTAAAGCTTGGGCTACCAGATAGACTTTAGTCCATTCGCTCATCACTTGATGAGTCTTGAGTTTTAACTGAAGGGCGATCGCATCTATTGCATTGCCTGCAAGGCGCAGTTCCAGGATCTGCCGTTGCATTGGTTGTTCCAAGCTAAGTGAAAATCTGGTTGAATTTTCACTGCTTGGTCAAAAGAGGCGATCGCTTCTGAGAAGCGTTCTAAATTCTGCAGCACCAGACCCCGGTTGTACCAAGCTTGGTAGTAATCTGGTTTATTTTTTACTGCTTCATCGTAAGATGCGATCGCTTCTTGGATAAACGTCGCAAGCGTGCTGATAGTCAGCAATGATGCAAATAATCGTGCAGCTAGCACGGTAACAATTTTACCGCTTACATCCAATGTTAGCCGTGTTTACCCTTTCGAGGTTTTACTTAATCCAGAGGATAGTGGTTTACCATTAGCTTCCAAAGTACAGGCGCAGCAGGTGCGAACAATTTCTAAGCGAAGGATTGTGTCAGAGGTGATAAATAGTTTAAGTGAAGAGTTGATGCAATTAGTAGATGCTGCTCTCAAACTACATTTAGGGTTGGAGTGAGTAGGGTGACCGCTCGCTTCGCTCAAATTCAAAAGTCAAAAGTCAAAAGTCAAAAGAAAAAAAAAGGATTCATGCGAATATATTCATTTATGGAAAACAAAAAGAAATGTATTTCGCTCCGCGTAGCGCAAGAAATACTACGTCTTTATTACATGCGAATGTATTTATTTATGGGGCAAAATTTTTGACTTTTGACTTTTGACTTTTGACTTCCCCGAAGGGGCGTGACTGCCTGCAATTGGTATCAAGGTTACCACCTCTAGCTCCCCTCTCCTTGCAGGAGAGGGGCTGGGGGAGAGGTCTTCCGCCATCGCTTCACCGCTGTTTGCAACTCCCCCGACAACCAATCATCAAACTGAGGATACACTGGCAAACGTGGCATCAATTCCCACCCAGCAGGCTGTAATATCTCTCTCAATCCCTGCTCGTGAGGATGGGGATAATCGGGATTCACTTCATCTTTTGGTCCAATTCCACCCAAATCTGTCGCACCAGCTTCTAGACATGCGAGTAACCATTCGTCATCTTTCACTAAATTCGGTGGAATTTGAATGGTAATATCTGGTGGGAGAATCTGACGTGCCTTGAAAATTACTTTTGGCAATTGATGAGGATCAAAAGGTGGCGCGTCTAAGGTTTGCTGACTTCCAGGACTGTGGGGTTGGAGGATGACTTCTTGAATGTGGTGATAACGTTGATGTAAATAAGATATTGCCTCTAATGTTTCCCACCAATCAGCTTCTGTTTCACCAATTCCTAACAGTAAGCCAGTGGTAAACGGTATCTTTAATTCTCCCGCCCACTGTAATTGTTGTAACCGCACTTCTGGTAATTTACTTGGTGCGTGGCGATGCACCGTTGTTAACAATGCTTTTGTTAATTGTTCTAACATCAGCCCCATTGAAACATTAACATTTTTTAGCCGTTGCATTTCCTCCTCACTTAATGGTCCTGCATTTGTATGCGGTAGAAACCCCATTGAAAGTGCCAATTCGCACAAGTCATAAATTCGCTGAAACCATGCCTGACGCTGTGGTGAATAAGGATGCACCTCTCCACTGAGTATTAATATTTCACAGATATTTTGGCTTTGAAGTGCTTTTAAACAGCTTTCTGCTTCAGAAAGTGTCATCCAGGGACTTGTACCCGGATCTGTGCGAAAGTTGCAGTAGGTACAGCGATTAAAGCATTCATAAGTAGGAACTATTGTGTAAGCAGGGCTATAGGTGATTATTCGGGAATGAGAATTTGGCACGGAAAAAGTGGGGAGTGGGGAGTGGGGAGTGG
>CAXTSI010000776.1:0-2435 GCA_964246695.1 uncultured bacterium | reverse complement strand
ATTAGTCATTCTCAAGAAACCCGGTTTTTCACCCAGGTGCAAGATGTGAGTAAACGATTCGGTGTTTTTCATTTGACCCTTAGCGTACAAAATTCCCGTTTTGGCACGAATTACGAATAATTACTAATTCGTAATTCGTAATTCGTAATTAAAGGTACTTGCACCTTGTTTATTAATGGAAAAAAACAAATTTTTTCCTTGTTTCAAGCGAACGGCGCGACGAGGCTCTGTAAATAATTACGAATTACGAATTATAAATTACGAATTATTTTGACCCCGTTTTAGATGAAATGTCTAGTTTTGGTATGCGGTGGATTGCTCAGCGAAAGCTTTAAACTCGATAGCGTCGTGACTACAAAAGAGGCGGACGCCACTATTTTGTAAGAGCGATAACGCACGCAACCGTTCTTGATTGTGGAGCCTCGCAGAGCGGTCTACCTCCATCAACCATTGGTAGGCACGCAGACCCGGTGTGCAGCGTGGGTTAGTGGTTCCCATTTCGTGCCGATAAAAATAGGCATCGCCCGCATGTAAGAGCCAACCTTCCGGTGTCTTGATGGCAATGCCAGCATGACCCCGGGTATGACCTGGGAGCGGGATGAGGAGAATCTCCTCAGGCAATCCGTGGAGGTCGCGCACGGCTTCAAAGCCGAACCAAGGCTCGCCCCCTGCCGAATAGTACTTCCAGTGTTTGACTTCATCCCATTGACCGGGACGATAGCGCTCGTGAGCGATGAAGCCGCGTCGCTCCTGTGCGGCATCAATCTCAGCCTGCATCACATGCACAGTCGCTTCGGGAAAATCCTCCAGCCCGCCCGCATGATCGAAATCAAGGTGAGTAAGCACGATATGGCGCACGTCACGCGCTGCGTAGCCAAGCTGCTCGACAGCCGCGAGTGCCGTATATTTTTGTTCAAACTGTATGCGGTTTAAATTCATGAAAAACGGGCTGAGTCGTGATAACGGCGCCTTGACATCGCGCTCACCGAAGCCAGTATCGATCAGAACAAGTCCCTGCTCCGTCTCGACGAGCAGACAGTGGCAGATGAGGCGGGCTGTTAGTCCGCGACTAAAGCCATCAAAGAGCGCCCCACCAATCGGGCACATGCAACCGCAATTAAGATGATGAATACGCATAAATAAATGATTCCACTTACCATTAATCTCTGTTAAAGACTGAAAGGTATGGATAATCAACATACTTAGGGATGAAAAGATTTATGCCGATCGTGCCGTCCAGCAACTGGCTTTGAAAGTCTACCTCAGGACAAAAAAGTGACGAGGTGGCGCAGCAACTGCAAAAGTCTGTCGGTGTATTCAAAACTGGTGATTAGACGTTAACAAAATTGTAATTAATACCTCTCAAAGGGAAAGAGTTGTAACAAGCTTTACGAAATTGTGTTACTAAATTCGTTAATTTAATTGAAGCCCTAAGTAATTCAGGCTACATAAAAATGCGGCTAGAGCAGTTGCAAGCCTTTCAGGCGATCGCAGAAACTGGCAGCTTTCAACAAGCAGCGCGAAAATGCGGTGTAACCCAATCGACTATCAGTCGCCAAATTCAGGCACTGGAAACAGATTTGGGGTTGGAACTGCTTCACAGAACAGGTCTGGCAAAGCTGACGCTGGCGGGTGAACTTTTGCTACCCCGTGTCCGCAAAATTTGCCTTGAGTGGCAGACTGCTACACAAGAAATAGCAGATTTACTAGCAGGAAAGCAGCCAGAACTTTGCATTGCAGCAATTCACTCGCTGTGCGCCTATTACCTACCGCCAGTGTTGCAAAAATTTAGCCATGATTATCCAGATGTGCAATTGCGGGTGACATCATTGGGTAGCGATCGGGCATTAAAAGTCCTCAAAGATGGACTAGTGGATCTGGCAATCGTGATGAATAATCGCCTTTTAATCGCTAGCAAAGAAATGGTGGTAGAAGTACTATACGATGAACCTATAGAAGTGCTAACGGCAGCCAATCACCCGTTAGCGCAATATGAACGCATCCCGTGGTCGGAACTCATTCATTATCCGCAAGTGGTTTTTAAGGATGGTTATGGGATGCAACGCTTGGTACAAGATAGATTTGCTCGTCTGGACGCCACACTACAGGCGGCTTTAGAAGTAAACACTCTCGATGCTTTCCGAGGAGTGGTGCGCCTAGGAAAACTAGTCGCTTTGCTACCTCACTCCGCATTAGTTGAAGCACGTCATGACCCCTCGCTTGCGGTTCGTCCCCTAGCTAGCAACGTTAATGGTTCTCTACTTGACGGTTCCAGTTTGACTCGTCAAGTAGTTATGGTAACTACTCAAGACCGCCTCCAGATTCCCCCGATCAAGCACTTTTGGCAACTGGTACTTGAAAAGATCCCACCACAATTAGATTCTATGCAGCGATCGGCTTCTTAAGAGGGAGTGGGGAGTAGGGGGAGTAGGGGG
>CAXTSI010000775.1:0-2438 GCA_964246695.1 uncultured bacterium | reverse complement strand
ACCACTAACCACTAACCACTAACCACTAACCACTAACCACTAACCACTAACCATTACTGTTGCATCGAAGGTGCAGTAAAAATTCTACTGGGTATTAAAATTCGTGGATTAGGGTTAGTTGCATCGCCCTTAGGTTTGTCAGGGGAGGCGTTACTAGCTGCATCAGAAACAACAACTGGTTTGCTATTAGTAGAACTGCCAGAATCACTGAAGTTAGACGTTGGAGTCTTATCTGTGGTAGCAGTTGATTGTGAAGATAAGATTATTCTGTTATTATTTGTGTTTGAGTTTACCGAAGTTTGAGCTAAAGACCGACTAACAATACCAGCAGAACTCAGGGCTAATATAATAGATATTACATTACGAATAGATGGATGCATTGGGATTACTAAAATTTGGTTGATAAAATGACATAGGCTTGTAGTTGTGCTGTCTTCGCTTTTTTAGCGCGAGTCGCGCGCAATTACGAACCAGTAATAATTTATTGCGCCGATATACTTAAATAGGATTTTTGTTTCTTCAGTCGCTACAGGCATTTTTAATAGATGCATATAGAGCAACAATCTGAATTTTGATTGAGAAGAATACTGCGCAACTATTTACAAGTTAGTTGCAGATATATTGTTTCTCCAACAGAAATATTACGGAAATATAGTAGTTATTTTAATGCTGAGCGAAAAAAGTTATTTATTCGTAGGTTTAGCTAATGTAAGATAAAATTACATGAACTCTTTATCGCTTATTCATAAAGTAAATCTGAAATCTGTAGGGTGCGTTAACGGAGTGTAACGCACAGTCACGCTAACGCAACAGACACTTTGCTTTTTACTAGTGACCAATTCCCAATTCCCAATTCCCAATTACCCATTACCCATTACCCATTACCCATTACTAAAAAGTAAAAGTACTCCGCACTATACCGATGGTAATTGGATCGCTATCCGGTGTATGACCAGGTTCTAAGATATAGATTACCCCTGGTGTGATGCTGATGTTATCTGTTAGCTGGTAGCGATAAAATGCTTCGATTTGAGTAGTAGTACCCGGTTGTCCGCCTGCACGTCCTAAACCTGTATTGATAAAGTCAGGAACATTGTTTCCAGTAGGCAAGTTGCTACTCGTGATTTTTGGGGGTTGTCCGATATAAATCCCACCCAAATTTCCCTTGCGAAATAAATCGGGAAAATTGAGATACACCATGTAATTTGTTGTCTCGACATTTCCCGATTTTCCAGGACTATAAGAATTAGTGTAACCACCCCAAGCACCTAAGGTGATGCGGGGCGAAATTTGCCAATTTACAGTAGCACCAACAGCATTAGTTTGTAGCGGTTCGGATTTGCCAGTGTTGGGATTAACCGCAGTTAAGCATTCATCGCCAACGAAAGTGAGTAAGCAACCATTGGCAGAGTAATTATTAACGTAATATAAACTGACATCAAAAGTATTAGTAGGTGTTAGCAGCAATTGCACACCTGTAGTCGTGTTTCCATCAAATAAACCGTTGCCTTTTCCGGGATTTTGCGGATTATAGCTAGAATACATTGCCTGTAAACTGGCGCGTTTGGCAAATTGCCAATCAACAGCTATACCAGCTTGACCGAAGCCAATGTTTAAAATTGGGTTTCTTTGTGCAAAATAAGATAGAGGTCCCGTTGCAGCACTTTCTACTCGGTTTGGACCTCGGAAAGTAGTAGTCATATTCACGTTTGCTGTTCCCGCCATCACCGCTAAATTGTCGGTAACTAGCCAGTGATAATAGAGATCGCTGAGTATTAAGTTATCTGTGGGAAATTCGTAGCCCAAAACAACGTCATTACTAAATCTGGGTGCGGTGGAACCATTACCCGTTAACAGACCCGTTGTTAGGTAACTGCGCGGGTTAAATTGGGTGGTTAAATAAAGCTGCGTCAGAGAGATGACATTAGCGTTTGTACCAGGATCTTGTGTGTCTTTTTTCCCATCTCTGGGATTAACGTCAGCACGATTTTGGCTACGCCCTTGAACGCCAACTATTGCTAGTCCACTCAGTTTAGTAGTTGTCGAGAATCGACTAGCTTGAATTTCCGCAGTACGGGTTTCAAGATTATCAACTCGACCACCCAAAGTTGCTAACTCGGCGGCAAATTCTGACTGTAATTTTTGCAAAGTTGCTAAATCTTCGCGGCTGAGGCGATCGCTTTTCGCAATCTGAGTCATTTGTGAAACACTCTCTAAACAAGCATTCAAACCCGCCGCAAATTCAAACCTACTCAAAGCGCGATTACCACGATATGTCCCATTTGGATAACCTGCAATACAGCCATAGCGTTCCACCAAAGCCTGCAATGCTTGGAATGCCCAATCTGTCGGTTGTACGTCCTTCAGTTGGGAAACCGATGTGACTTGCGCCATCGGATCCTCGTTTAATTGGGGAGTGGGGGGGGATGAGGGAGTGG
>CAXTSI010000774.1:0-2442 GCA_964246695.1 uncultured bacterium | reverse complement strand
TGGCTAATGGCTAATGGCTTTTAACAATTAGCAATGAACAATTAGCAATTAGCAACTAACAACCAACAACTAACAACTAACAACAAAATTACCCTACCACCCTGCTCCCCAATTTAAAATTTAAAATTGGTAGAGGGAACTAAAATTCGTCCGCTGTAACTTGCTTGATTATACAGTTTAAGGACATGAGTTGCGATCGCTTTCCCCTCAAGAGCAGCAACCAAAGCGACGCTTGCTCCCCCAAAACCGCCACCTGTTAGACGTGCGCCGAATACTCCGTCCGTTTGCTGCAATATCGCCACTAGGGTATCTACTGCAGGCACCGAAACTTCATAATCGTCGCGCTGACTAGCATGGGAAGCATTCATCAATTCACCAAAGCGTTTAGCTGACACTGACTGTACAGCCTCAAGCACTCGGTTGTCCTCAGTGATGACGTGTCGAGCACGACGGCGAAGCGGTTCGGGTAATGACTCGGTAGCTTGCGGATCGGTGACGTCTCTTAGCGCTTTCACTCCTAAGCGCCGCGCCGCTTCCTCACACTCAGCCCGACGCTGGTTATATCCGCTACCTGCTGCTAGCTTGTGATCTACACCACTATCGATCGCCAAGATTTCGGTGTTCTCTGGAAAAGGTATGACTCGACGCTCAAGAGTGCGGGTGTCCAAAAATAGCATTGAGTGAGTGTCAGCCAGACTTGATGCCATTTGATCCATGATGCCGCAGTTTAAGCCAGCATACTGGATTTCCGCTTGTTGTCCAAGTTGAGCGATCCGGACATCATCGACTTTGAGGTTGAGGAGCGATCGCACTCCCCTGAGAGTTGCAACTTCCAAAGCCGCACTGCTAGATAAGCCTAAACCTATCGGTACTGTAGATTTGACGTACACACAAAGCGGTGGTATGGTGTATCCTTCTTTTTTCAAAACTTCGATACACCCAAAAATATAACTTGCAAATCCCGACGGCGGATGATTGGTTTCTAAAATGCTCACTTTCTCGTCTAAATTTTCCGAGTAAAAGTGATGCTGTCCATCACTACTAAAACCTAGTTGTACCGTCGTGTGTTGGGGAATCGCAGTCGGAAGAACAAAACCATCGTTGTAGTCAGTATGTTCGCCAAGTAAATTGACTCTTCCAGGCGCACTAGCTTGAGTTTCAGGCACTTTACCAAATATTTGCTGAAAATCCATAATTTTTAATTTTTAATTTTTAATTTTTAATTGTACAAAGGGACAGGACGCAGCCTTTCTTCTACCTCTACATTGGGAAAATTTGGATCGAAAGTCAAATTTTCCAACTTTCCATCATTGACAATGACAAAAGTATCTTCAATTTTTGCCCCCGGTAAACTTGGATTCCAGGCTACAGGCATATTTTCTGCCAGAGAATCCGTTGTGAATGGATTTGCCACAATTTCTCGCGACAGATATCCTGTGGTTCCTCCCTGGTGATGTTCGCGGATGGCATTGGGAAATCCGTGCTGTTCATAAGCCTGAGCTAGCGCGTGATAAACTGCGTCGAGAGTGGTTCCACTTTGGCAAAAAGAAAGAGCTTGGGCTTCTATTTCACGGACATGGCGGTGCAATTCGGCGTGTTCATCTGCAAGCTCACCAAAACAGACAAATCGAGTAAGATTCGCATACAAACCATATCTAAGAGCGCAAAACACCAACATCGCTTCCCTTCCTAATAAGTCGCTGCTGGGAGTAGCATGACGGTATAGAGGTAAACGCCTCTCGCCCGCCACCAGTGTCAGCGCTGGATGTAACCCCCTTGCCCACAACGCCTCCGCACCCGCACCCGCTAACTGATATTCTGTCCAGGTAGGCTTGGCGGCTTGTAGTACCTCCGTCATTGCTTCGCTTGCTTTGCGCCCCACTAGGCGATATCGCTCTAGTTCACTTGACATCATTACCTTTTTATGATGTTGTAGAAACGGAGGTAATCGCTTCTCGACATGAGGAATGGGGCGGTCACTTAAAACCTTCCCCCCATTAGTAGCATCACGCACAAAAGACTCACGGACACCAGCATCAGCCCAAGGGTTGGCGTATAGTTTGAAATTAGCTGGTATTTCTTCATCCTGAAGACGCTGCGCTTCAATTTCATCCGTCAATACCCAAGCGTCTTGGGTAGTTACCAACACTTCAGCCACTCCAGTTTCAGCAGTCAGCAACACGGTGTTAGAAGCGCCAGCCGTCACCCAAGAAAACCAGTCTGTACCACGTAGACGCACACCCTGCGCCTCGGTTTCACCTAGAGTTTGGCGAATTAATCCTAGCTTAGTAGAAACTTCTTCATTCATAATATGTATAAATATTGCTAATTGCTAATTGCTAATTGCTAATTGCTAATTGCTAATTGATAATTGCTAATTGATAATTGATAATTGCTAATTGCTAATTGCTAATTGCTAATTGCTAATTGCTAATTGCTAAT
>CAXTSI010000773.1:0-2481 GCA_964246695.1 uncultured bacterium | reverse complement strand
AATTTCTTAAGAAGCCCACACCTACCCCGAAGGGGAGGTGTGTGGAGTCGTCACGGGATTTTTCTTCATACAGTTATGGTTTATGTATATACGTACTATTATACGTACTGCTAGACAGTTGTCAATTACTCTAGTTGTAAATTTTCTCGTTGCGACGACGCTGTTAGTCTGTCAAACCAACTTTGACGGGTGAAGGTAGGGAATAGGGAGTAGGGTCGCCAGCGCTGCAGGAGGCTTAGTCCGAAGAGTGCGGCGACGGGCGTAGTGGGGAAAGAATTTTGACGTTGGTTACCAAATAACATCAATCGGGTACTGAGTCATTAGACTGTCTACAGTCACAATTGGCATTTTCTCTACTTGGCTCTGAGCAATAATTATCCGGTCAAAGGGGTCACGGTGTAAATCTGGTAAATTTGTCACTTGTAAAGCGTGAACCATATGAATCGGCAGGCTCTCAAATCGATTGATTGTCAAACGACTTGGAATATAGGTTTCTGGGGGTTCTGGTAAATTTAGTTTTCGCAAGCGTACCTTAATGACAATTTCCCAAGCACTCGCAGAACTCAAGAACAGTATATTTCTAGGCTCAGCAATCATACTGCGAGCGGTGGATGAAAGTTGGGAATCATCTGTGACCCACCAGATAAATGCATGAGTATCAAGTAGTGCTTTCATTCTGAATATCTAGGGGGTTGAGAAAATCGTTTAAAACATCCTCTGGTAAGGGTTCGTTGAAGTTGGGGGCAATGACCACCTTACCACGATCTAATCCTGGAATTCGGGGTAATGATTGGTCAGTTAGGGGAACAATGCGGGCAACAGGAGTGCCAGCTTGAGAAAGAATAACTTCTTCTCCTGCCAAAACTCGACGGAGCAAGTCAGCAAAGTCAACCAAGTTGGCAGGAAGTTCTGCATTATACAACATAGACGATCGCTCCAAAATTGTTGTAACTGTTTACGATGAGTTTCTCTATGAGATTGTAACGACTCTTTCAGCAACCTGAGCTATTGATCTGGCGAGTCAGAATTCAGAATTCCTACAGGTAGGGATTTGATCGCTAAGAGGTTAAAAACCACCAAATCTACAATGCTAACTGGGCAGACTCGCCAAACACTCGATTTGGGCGATCGCACTCTCTGGCGAAGCATCACTACAAACAATTTGTACGCGACTATCGGGATGAAGATACCCGTGCTAAGGCAGCCTGCAGATGAGCGGAAAATTAAACCTGACTACCCAGGTATGATGATTATTAGGGTTTGTGCTACTGGTCATCTGCTGTACCTGGACCCGGTAACCAACGAGATATAGCTAATTGCTGACACCAAAACAGGTCGTCTTCTCGTTGATCGTTATTTTCAGCTTATAGCAGTTTTCAATTGAATTGACCAAATGGTCTAGGGCGGGGGAACCCCGCCCCTACGGTCATATTGTGGTCTACCCAAATGAAAGAAGCTGTAAGTGAACCGTATTGTAGTCTATTATCAATTTTTACCGAGCCTATGAAGCAACTTTCCTTCTTCAAGAATCGCATCGGCGTCCTCGCCACAATGCACCGAAAAGAGCGGGTGATTGCTCCTATTGTTGAACAAGAATTAGGAATTAAAGTTATAGTTCCTTCAGATTTTAACACCGACGTATTTGGGACATTCACTAGAGTTGTGAAGCGGATGGGCAGCCAAATTGAAGCTGCCCGGTTTAAGGCAGAAAAAGCGATCGCTGTAACAGGTGAAACTCTCGCTTTTGCCAGTGAAGGCAGCTTTGGACCTCACTCCTTCATGCCATATCTTTCAGTTAACAGAGAAATTGTCATTTTATTAGATAAAGTCAACAATATAGAAATAGTTGGTGAAGAGTTATCGACTGAAACTAACTATAGTCATCAGCTTGTTCACAGTGTTGAAGAAGCTTATAAGTTTTCTCAACAAGTCGGATTTCCTGAACATGCGCTAATTATTATAGTAGGCGATGCTGCTGAAGGAAAGGGTGAAATTCTTAAGGGGATTACCACAGAAGAACAACTTGTGGATGCGATGAAATTCGCCCTGAAGACGTCACCAGATGGTCAAATCCATATCGAAACAGATATGCGAGCCCTGTATAACCCAACGCGGATGAAAAACATCGAAAAAGCCACTCTTGACCTAATCAAAAAAATTAACAAAGTCTGCCCCCAGTGTTCTTGGCCAGGTTTTGAAATTGTGGAAAGAAAAAAAGGATTACCTTGTGCCCTTTGCCATTTGCCAACTCAACTAATTCGCTCGGTAATGTATCAATGCAAAAAATGTGCTTTTAGTCAAGAAGAACTATTTCCACATGGGCAGAAAACTGCCGACCCATCCCAATGTCAATATTGTAATCCATGAAAGAAGGAAGGTAGGCATAATAAAACATAACTATATTAACTTCTGTTAAGGACTTGGAAGCCAACTAACAACTAACAACTAACAACTAACAACTAACAACTAACAACTAACAAC
>CAXTSI010000772.1:0-2504 GCA_964246695.1 uncultured bacterium | reverse complement strand
GATGGGGTTCCCCCCTGCTCCCCATCCCCCCAGCAGAACTGCCTCTTCCATGACCCTAATCTTAACTGATTAAATGAGGATCTTCACAATTTTACCAAGTTTCGACTAGCAATACATCAATCTCTCTGAAGTGCTGATCCCGTGATACCAAAGTCAATTTGTACTGCTGGGCGATCGCGGCAATCCAAATATCATTCTCAGGAATTGGTCTGCCCTTCCGTTTTCAAGAGTTTTTGATCTGACCATAGAACTGAGATGTTACCAGGTCGCATACCAAAACTGTATTGCTAGCTACAAACTCCTCTATCCGTGTTAGATTGGTTGTCACTTGCCCCGACCGATAAGCCCCATAATAAAGCTCACCAATCACCGTGCTGGATACTAACACCTGTTCAGCTTTGGCTAACTTTTCCTGTACTGAAATGTCCCCTTGAAATAGGGCAATGACAATATTGGTATCTAGCAGAAATCTACCACTCACCGAGATCAACCTTACCGCAGTCGTATTCAATTGCCTGTGCCATTAATTCTAAATCCTCGTTAGCAATTGTTTCCGCAAAACGCAATAGCTGGCTACCAGGAACACCCACAGGCTGTTTTGTAGTTCCTCGTGACAAAGATTCTACAAAATTCAGCACTTGATTTAGATCTGCTTCCGGCAAAAGTTGCAACTTTTCTACAATCTTGTCTTGAATGGATTGCACAATTGTTTTCCCCTGAGGCAAAATGCCATTATTTTTATTTTATCGCTAACTTCCCAGCATCTGACCTCACCATACCCCTTAGCTACTTAAGATGTAAAATAACTTGTTGCTCAGGGCAATTTTGAGCGATCGCCTTTGCCCATATCAGGGAATACTAGGAGAGTGTTCAAATTTGCAATGAGTTTTGCTATGCGTACATTTTCCTATTGGTTCGGACAAGTACTTTCGTGCCTACGTAGCTTGGCGGTAATGAGTTTGCTGTGTATAGTGTTAGGGTGGTCATTACCTGCACACGCTGCTCCCACCAATCCACAACTGGAACGGCAAGTCTTACAAATCATCCGCCAACACCCAGAAGTCGTTCTGGAGTCTCTACAAGCGTACCAGCAGCAACAGCAACAGCAACTACAGCAAGTACGACAAGCATTTTTACAGGATTTTAAAACCGATCCTGTCAAAGCAGTTGGTGAATCTCCCATCACTGGATCGCCCAAAGCAAAAATTGTCTTAGTAGAATTCTCAGATTTTCAATGTCCCTACTGTGCCAAGGCTAGTGAAACTTTGAAAAAGCTCATAGCAACCCATCAAGATGAAGTTTCATTAGTTTACAAACATTTTCCCATAGCACAAGTTCATTCTGAAGCTATGCCCGCAGCTCAAGCAGCTTGGGCAGCATTCCAGCAGGGTAAATTCTGGGAATATCATGATGCGCTATTTACCCATCAAAACTCGCTAGGCGAGACGTTATATGTAGATACTGCCAAAAACCTAAATTTGGACTTGCCAAAGTTTGAACAAGATAGGCGTATTGCCGATCCGGCAATTTACAAAGATATGGAATTAGCTCAAAATTTGGGGCTTTCTGGTACACCCTTCTTTATCATTAACAGTGAAACTTACTCTGGTGCTGTGCAGCTATCCGATATCGAGAACATCCTATCTCACATCAGTCAATAAACTCCATCTCTAGGCGCAAGCAGCCGAACCGGATCAGCGCTAATATTCGACCCTAGGAAATCAAGACAAGAGGAAAGAAAATGAGCGATTCTCCAGACCAGAATGAAAAAATTAAGAAGCTGCGCGAACTGATCAAAGATATTGACATTGGCATGCTCACCACAATTGATGAGGATGGAAGTCTGCACAGCCGCCCAATGTCAACCAACTCTCAAGTTGAATTTGATGGTGACCTCTGGTTCTTCGCCAACGCCAGTTCTCATAAAGTAACTGAAGTTGAACACGATCGGCACGTCAACGTCAGTTTCTCCGATCCTCACAAACAGCAATATGTTTCAATCTCAGGTCGGGCTACTCTGGTGCGCGATCGCAACAAAATCCAAGAGTTATGGAAACCAGAACTCAAAGCCTGGTTTCCTCAAGGAGTAGATGAACCGGATCTTGCTTTGCTGAAAGTTGAGGTGGAAAAAGCTGAATATTGGGATGCGCCATCAAGCTTTGTCGCACATACCATTGCTTTAGTGAAAGCAATTACTACAGGCGAGAAAGCCAACCCTGGTGAAAACGAAAAGGTCACTTTGTAAGCGCTAAGACTACATTGTAAGGGCGCGGTTTCCGCGCCCCTACGGGTTTGAACGAATACGTGAGTTTATACTTAGTCATGCAATTGACATTCAAATTATTAAGTGCAACAGATAGGTCTAGCAACAAATATCCCAATTAGGACTTACCCATTGACAGAAATAGTCTTGTATGCAGTAGTTTCAGTAGGGCTGCGGAACACAATATTCATTTGGGTAGACCACCTTACCGTAGGGGCGCGGAAACCGCGCCCTTACCACG
>CAXTSI010000771.1:0-2504 GCA_964246695.1 uncultured bacterium | reverse complement strand
CTCCCCCCACTCCCACCACTCCCCTTGCGATCGTCGGAGCAACAGGCACCCTCGGAAGGGCTTTTGCTCGGATATGTGAACAGCGAGGAATCTTTTACCACCTGCTGACACGCCAAGAGATGGACATTGCCAATCCTAGCTCTGTCGATGCGGCGCTTGCCCAGTTGAAGCCGTGGGCAGTGGTGAATGCTGCGGGATATGTGCGGGTGGACGATGCGGAGCGCGAACCCGATGTTTGTCTACGGGTAAATACTGATGGTGCAGAAAATTTAGCTACTGCCTGCGCTCGACATAATGTGGCGCTGGTGACTTTCTCGTCAGACCTTGTATTTGATGGTACTGTATCTAAGCCTTATGTAGAAACTGATGCCGTCGCCCCTCTAAATATATATGGGCGTAGCAAAGCTTTGGCAGAACAACGGGTATTGCAGGCTGATCCCGCATCACTGGTGATTCGCACCAGTGCATTTTTTGGTCCGTGGGATGATTACAACTTCATCACAATCGCGCTGCGTCATCTCAGTGCTGGGCAGACTTTTGTTGCCGCTGAGGATGGGATTGTTTCGCCTACTTATGTGCCGGATCTCGTCCACGCCAGCCTCGATTTGTTAATTGATGGAGAGTGCGGTTTGTGGCACTTGGCTAATAAGAGTGCGATCGCATGGGCTGATTTGGCACGGCTAGCGGCAAAAAAAGCTGGTGTTAGTGTCAGCGGTCTGATTGCCCGTCCTACGCGAGAACTTGGTTTAATCGCTCCTCGTCCGACTTACAGCGTTCTCGGTAGCAGTCGAGGCGAATTGCTCCCGTGCCTTGACAGTGCAATTGAGCGCTACTTCAATGAGCGACAATAAAGTGGTTAATTACCCATGTAGAGACTTTGCATTGCAACTTCTCTACATGGGTTGACAGGTTTTTATTGTGGTTGATTTGCCGGACATCATATTAATAGGCAATCACCCCATGTATTGCTTTTGCAGTGCGTGGGGTCTTTTTCGTGGTAGGCGATCGCTACATCTACAACACTACTCGCCCTCTATTTGGAGACTGTGAATGCGTAGAGCTTATTATTCGACACGCCTAGTTGGTAGTGGCTGTAGCCGGACCACATATGCCAGATAAAGCCATTTTTGCCAAAGAGTTGATGCGGGTGCTAAAGCCCGATGGAGTAATGGTTTTAGCTGACTGGAATCAGAGGGACGATCGCCAAAACCCGCTCAATTTTTGGGAGAAACCGGTAATGCGGCAACTACTAGATCAGTGGTCTCATCCCGCTTTTTCCAGCATTGAAGGCTTTTCCGAGCTTTTGGTAGCGACGGGATTAGTCGAGGGGAAAGTGATGACGGCAGACTGGACTGAACAAACACTTCCTTCTTGGCTAGATTCCATCTGGCAAGGAGTGGCGAGACCAGAGGGATTGGTGCGTTTTGGTCTATCTGGTTTCATTAAATCTCTGCGAGAAGTACCTACCCTGCTACTGATGCGGCTAGCATTCGGCACGGGTCTGTGCCGATTCGGAATGTTCCGCGCCAGAAGAGCTAACTCGTTGCCACAATCAACAGAGCAGACAGTTCCCATTGAAACTTGCTAGACTTGCGTCCTGAACGTTGTGAACGAGATAAGAGCCATTTCGTACACTCGCTCTTCAAGAACATGCATAGAATTAGTATGCAGCCGTTATGTTGAGGATTGAAAGATGTCGGAAATGACTTGCAAGATAGTCTTTCTTGTTGGCTTTACAACCGTATTTGCAGTTCGCTTTTACTTCGCTCGACTCCTTCAATCCAGCAAAATAAAAGACGATCTCAAAACAGTTTCCCACCCCACAAGAGATTATGCTGCTCGGTTTAACGCTGCTCGGAATGTTTATCTTGCCTTTGATTGGCATCTTTACCCCTTGGTTAGAGTTTGCTAACTACCACCTGCCGAGTTGGGCAGGTTGGGCAGGAGCGGTTGTTTTCTGTTTCATTGAAGTTGATTGTTGATTGTTGATTGTTGATTGTTCTTTGCAATTAACAATTAACAATCAACAATTAACCATTCTCTTTTTTTCCAAGTTCCTCTACACTATCACCTGGCTTTGAGGGCCATCTAACGGTAAGAATAGTGCAGTCGGACTCAGCAACCCAACAATGCGGCACACCTGCAGACCAAAGAACGTAGTCACCCTCACGAGACAGTACAATCTCTCTATCCTCAAACTGAAGGCGAAATCCCCCATTCACTAGGATGGAAAGAGTGGCGGCTTCGGTATTTACTGCCCACTGGGTTCTGCTGTCCCCTGCTTTGTGAACAGCCCATTTCACTTCTAGCGCTGCAGTCGATCGCGGATCGTCATCAGGAGTGATAAAGTGACCCATGAACCAACCCCAGCGATCCGCGCCTTCAATAACAGCGTTTCCATAAACAACTTTAGTCATTTGTCAATGTTAGTAGTTAGTGGTTAGTGGTTAGTAGTTAGTGGTTAGTGGCTAATGGCTAATGGCTAATGGCTAATGGCTAATGGC
>CAXTSI010000770.1:0-2518 GCA_964246695.1 uncultured bacterium | reverse complement strand
AACTAACCACTAACCACTAACAACTAACAACTAACCACTAACAACTAACCACTAATGGTTTTTCTCCATCCTTTGCTGAGGCTGGATGTAATGTTGCTGGCTTTTGACCTGCGGTAGGTAGCCAGTTAAGGAATAGCAATGGCAGCAGCCTGCTAAGGTTCGTAATGATGACTAACAGCCAGAGAGCATCAAAATTAGTTTCGGTAACCCCTAGCCAATGCGTTAGCACTGCCCCCAGTTCTTTGGAAACCACTTGTGCCAAGTTTGTCAAGGACATCAACACGGCAAATAATGTCGCTTCCACTCCTGGGGGACAAAGCCTTGCTGCTAGCACCAACACTGGCATATAGGCTATTTGCCCCATCAAGGTGAGAATGAGACTATCACTCAAACTAAACCAGCGGTCATCTATACCCAGAGTCCGGTTTGTGTGAGTAACAAGCACCAGTAGCGACATTCCTAATACTGCTGAGAGGACTGTACTCCAACCAAAAATTACCCGAAAGGGGACTGTTTTGAGGAAACTTTGGAAAATCCAAACACCAACAAGACCAGCGACACTCGTTACCAAATGCACCCGTCCCAAAAATTCTGGTTGAAAGTGTAGTTCGTTCGTACTGAAGAAGAAAAAGGCTGAGTCAGCGCTTGGCGTAGATAGGAAGATGAAGAGAAACGCTGTCGGTAGCCAAATTGCTTTTTGGGTAATAGCTTTGCGTACTTGCTGCAGTTGATGTTTGACTGTGGGGGGATTGCTGCTATTGTTGTTTTCTACTGCTTGACTTACAGGTGATTCAGCAATCAACCAAGCCACTGCTGAGACAATGAGGGGGAATAAGGCGGTAATCAAAAATACAGTGCGAGTGGTGAAATGCTCTAGCAGCATCCCGCTGAAGTAGGCGCTCATTAAGCCTCCTAAGGCTACAGTACCCCAGCTAAGGGATTGAAGGGAACCTGCTTGAGCTGGAGATTCTCCTTTTGCCCGTTCCACAACTAGGGAGTCAACAATCACATCACTGACAGCGGTCGAGAGGGCAGTAAGTGCGATCGCCAATGTAGCCCCGATCGCTGTGTGAACTAATGTTGCCAGACTCACCCAGGAAATTGCTCCCAGTATGCCGGATAAAATCAAGTATGGACGCCGTCGATAGCCGAAGATGGGTAAGCCATCGGACATAAAACCAAACAGTGGTTTGATAATCCAAGGTAGAGCGACAATGCCTAATAGCGCTGAAACCTGAGCCGGAGTTAGCCCCAATTCATCTTTAAGGAAAAAGCTGACGGCTAAACGCGCCAACCCCAAAATGCCTTGGACAAAGTAAACCGTAAGGATTGCCATTAACTCGGTACTAGGTTCGTTACCGAAGAGAATTTTTTCTTTTACTGAGTCTTTGACCTTGGACAAGCCAGAGGAGGAAATCAGCATTGATAAACAATTTTTAAGATTTATCGACTTTTATATCATATCCTATCCATTTTTTTTGGTAGGAGTATAGGAACTTGGCAACGGTACGGTGTACGGGATGTAACGGATAATTTGATTGTGGGACGACTAGTACCGCGTAGCGGAATTAAAAATTAAAAATTAAAAATTAGAAAAGCCTGCAACGCAAGCTTTCTAGGAATTCTAAATGGTAGCTTTATTTCCGCGCCCCGTGTACTAGCTACGCGCATCCGCGCTCATCCGTTCTCACATCCGTTGCCAGTCAACGCTATCACCGCATTTTGCCCCCCAAAACCGAAACTGAAACACAGCACATTCTTAATTATACTGTGACGCCCCGCCCTCACTAGATTCAAATAAAATTCTGGGTGACGCAATCCCACACAAGGAGGTAATATTTGATGCTTTAAAGCCATGAGAGAAAAAGCTACCCCTAAGGCTCCCGATGCTCCTAAAGTATGACCTGTAGAGCCTTTTGTTGAACTGACTGCCACTTCAGGAGAAAATAACCGCTGTATCACCTGGCTTTCTATACGGTCATTGAGTTGTGTAGCTGTGCCATGAGCATGAATGTAATCAATATCACCTGGTGTTAGGTGGCTGCGCTCTAAACATTGCTTGACAGCAGCGATCGCACTTTTCCCCTCCGGCTGTGGGGAATTGCTATGATATGCGTCCGCTGTCAAACCAAAACCGAGAATTTGACCATACACCTTTGCCTGACGTTGAAGCGCAAACTCTGCTGATTCCAGCACAAAGACTGCTGCGCCTTCTCCTAACACAAAGCCGGACCGTTGTAAATCAAACGGATAAGCCCCTGTTTTTGCTAAAGCGCCCATTTGCTGAAACCCAGTTATAGTCAGGGGTGTAATCGGTGCTTCTATTGCGCCGGCAATCACCTGTTGACATTGCCCCGTTTGCACCAGTAAAGCTGCTTGGGCGATCGCCCAAATTCCAGTAGCACAACCAGCCATCGGTGCCAAAACTACCCCAGATGCACCGATTTGTCGTGCTGCGGCGATCGCATTCATGTGGGGTAAAGTATCCAACCACGAAAGAGGAGGGGGAGAGGGGGAG
>CAXTSI010000769.1:0-2518 GCA_964246695.1 uncultured bacterium | reverse complement strand
TGCGCACTCTCCGCTCGAAATACATTTTTTATTTCTCCATAAATAAATTCAGGGGAACCTGTACCTTTTTTGTTTTTTTTGACTTGTTACCTTAGACTTTTGACGAACCGCAGGGCGGTCACCTGTACCCCTCTCTCGCAATTAAAAATTATTTCTAAGTTTTTAATTTTTAATTTTTAATTTTTAATTCAAAAAATGGTCATTAAACTATTATCTATTACCCATCTATAGCAATCCTAAATGATTCTTAAACGCAGAGAAACCCGGTTTCTTTAAGAAACCGGGTTTCTGATGCTTTTTTACGTTCTCCTCCACAGATTGCTATGTAGGTCTATTTTTCTGGCTGCAAATCTACACTGTAGAGAGTTTTACCGTCCAAGTTGTATAGTGCCACTGTCATTATCTCTGAATAACTGTTAATTTTGACTGTGCCAAAGAATTGCAAACCCGCACTTGGGGGACGATTTGGTTTCAGATCTGGAGGTATACTGATAAACTTAACCTCTGGACCAAAGGTATTGTCGAGTTGGTTTGGACCAAATGTGCCAGAGTTGAGGGGACCTGCAACGAACTCCCAGAAGGGTTTAAACTCGGTAAACTGGGCTTTGTTGGGGTTGTAATAGTGTGCTGCTGCGTAATGTACGTCGGCAGTTAACCAAACAACATTCTTGATATCTTTTCGCTTGATAAATTGTAGTAAATCAGCCACCTCTAGTTCACGTCCCAAAGGCGGACCGTCTCCGTTGGCAAAGTTTTCAAAGTTAACTGGACCATCTGGAACTATCAGTCCAATGGGCATATCACTAGCAATGACTTTCCATGTTGCTGTTGATTTCTGCAATTGGTTTTTTAACCACTGCACTTGTGTATTGCCGATAAATGCTGTTTCTGCGCTTGCTTCTGTCTGACGATTATATGTGTTTGGTCCCCGGTAGCTGCGCTCATCAAGCATGAAAATCTCCAGTAATTGAGTATACTTGAAGGAGCGGTAAATTCTGCTTGGATCGTTGGGATCAAAGCGAAGAGGTGCGTATTCCAGAAAAGCTTGCTTTGCCCGCTCTGCTAGTAAGGAAACATCCTTAACTGTGTAGCGGTCATCATCCATAATTATTTGCCCAGGATACCAGTTGTTGCGGGTTTCGTGGTCGTCCCATTGTACTAGCTGGGGAACTTGAGCGTTGAAGCGGCGGATATTTTCATCTAGTAAGTTGTATTTATAGTTACCACGATACTCTGCTAGGGTTTCTGCTACTTTTGATTTTTCGGGTGTAGTGATGTTTTTCCAGATCTTCCCGTCATCAAGCGTTACCTCTGCTTGAATAGGACCATCGGCGTAAATGTTGTCGCCCGAATGGATGAAAAAGTCGGGATTGAGTTTACGCATGCTTTCGTAAATTTTCATACCTCCAAATTCAGGGTTAATACCCCATCCCTGACCGGCTGTGTCCCCAGACCAAGCAAAGAATACATCTCGCCGATATGCAGGTGGAGTTCGGAAAGTACCTGTAACGGGTGCGCTGTAGACTTTTGTATCATCTAAATTCTGGAAAAGCACTCGGTAAAAAATCTGCTCATTTAATGGCAGATCTTTGAGATCAACCCGTGCTGTAAAGTCGCTGACTTCGAGGGCATTTGGTCCGAAAATACGCTGCGCACCACGGAAAGATTGCTCAGTAGAATATTCTACAATCATTCTGGCTGGTCGATCGCTGCGGCTCCAAATGACAGCGCTATTGCCATTGATGTCGCCACTAGCTACTCCATAGGGTATGGAGGGACGCATTTTGTCAGATGCGATAACAGCAGGTGCTTGGGCGAAAGATTTTGAGAACAGGTTTGTGGAAATAATTCCACCGCTTGTAACGGCTGCGCGTATTAAGAACTGCCGACGGTTCAGGTTTAGTGAAGACTTGGATTTCATAAAATTAAGACCTGTAGTGAAAAGTGCTACACGGAGTTTAATGAAACGAACCACGAGATACCCATAGGGCAGCTTCTCGCTTTTTAAGACGTAAGCGCAAACTTCCAGCTAACTGACAGCGATAGAGTTATAGAAAACTTGCATTAATCTCAAGAAAGAATTTATCATAAATCGGTGACACTTAAAATCGGGGCGATCCTGACCAAAATAATTAAAAATTAAAAATTAAAAATTAAAAATTGAAGATTAAGAAATAAACAATTTTGAATTAATAAATTTAGGTTTCATGCACCATTATCATTTATGGAGAAGGAATTTGATTTTTTACGAGACACGTAGTGCGTACCCCTTCGGGGAAGCGTTAGCGACGTAAGCGTTGCGGTAGCGTAAGCGTTGCGTTAGCCGGTACTCCGGCGTCGGGACGAGCGCTACTGAGCGCGACTCGTCTGGTGCTACTGAGAAGCGTCGCCCAAGGGGCGAGGAAAAAGGCGTCCTTTTTTTAGGTTCCCCAGACCAAGGCATCTTTACGTTCGATACTTCCCCCGAAAAATGCCGCACCACGCTTCGCTCGTGGCGCTGACGCTACGAACGTCGCTA
>CAXTSI010000768.1:0-2520 GCA_964246695.1 uncultured bacterium | reverse complement strand
AGCGCCCGCAAGCTTGAGGCGATCGCCTGATTCATATTTTGGTTCAGCAACGCCCGATTTTGGACATCAGTTACCAATTATCTGTACCCCTTACGAATTACTGGGAGATTAATTTATGTGGCAAGACGAGATTGTAGAGGAAATCCACCGAATTCGTGAAGAATATGCCAAGTCCTTCAATTATGATTTGGACGCAATATTTGTAGATTTGCAGAAGAAGCAGGCTGAAAGCGGGAGAGAAGTTGTAAGCTTGTCGCCAAAAAGCGGTCTAACTAAGCGTTGGAGCCGACCGACCAAAAGCGATCGCTGAAAGTTATATCAAGACCGGATAAACACGTACTAGCCGCAGCCGAGTTAACCACGCCAGGACGTACAACTAGTACATGACGGCGGAAATAACGCTACCATCCCAAACAGCCAAAACCCTTGTATTTCAAGCTTTTTAATTTTTAATTTTTAATTTTTAATTCCAAGGGAGCGGTACTAGCAACACCCGATCATAAAAAAACTGAGATTATCTGGGATGTTGTGCAAAATAAGGTACAGCCTTATATAGTAGGATGTGGACTAAAGATTACACGAACTGAACAGAAACGTTTGCAGTTAAAGGTTCTGGCAATGGTTTTCCTTGTGCTTGGTAATCTTCAATCAAAAGCTCTAACACTTCCTCACCATTCTTAAGAGCATCCGCATAGGTATCTCCATGAGTGTGTGCGTATGGACCAAACTCAGGTAGGCTGACAATATACTTTTGATCTTCGGTTGACCACTGAATAAGAATGCTATACTTCGGTTTCATTCGTCTTCTCCTTTTTCCTCTTCTTTCTCTAGATTTTCTAAATCTTTGAGGGCTTTCTTAACATCTTTCTCCTGATAACGATCTGCATCAGCCCCATCTTTGCCAGATAAAGCGAGGCTATAAAGAAGTAGAGGATGGCTCCATACGGTATGGCTGCCTTTACCAGATCTATAGGTGAAACCAGCTTTCAGAAGTATTGCTTTTAGTTCCCGAATTTTCTTAGGCAAAGTTAGAGATTGATTACGTATCTATTGATATTTTGCCATAGTTGCTTTAGTTTTCTGGAGGGGTTTCTGATTTCTACTGAAATCTGAATTGTAATCGTCGGATTTTCCAGCAGTTTGGTGTGACAAATGAGGGGTTACGGTTGGATGGTCGGGCTACAGATACTGTAACAAATTTCACGACTCTGGTTGGAGATTTTGTCATACAGAAGTTACATAATATTTATCTGATTACGTCGGATTATCATATGAGGCAAGCAAGGGCGATCGCAAGTATTGTTTTGGGTAGTCGGGGGATTGCGGTTACGCCTTTGGCGGTGTCTTCACGCGCAAGACAAGTCAAAATCTTGCAGTGCAAGTGGTGCGATCGCTCAGCAAAATGTTGCTGGGGTTAGTTACGGTTATGCATTACAATGGAAAAGTTAAACCTAAAATTTCTACGAGAGAAATTATGCTATCTGTTAACAAAAAAATCGTGACAGATGAAGCAATGCATCCAGTTGCGGTTTTGATTGATTATCAAGACTGGCTTCTAATTGAAGAAATATTGAAAGTCTATCAAGCGCAGCCAGAAACAAATTTTGATTTAAACCAATATGCAGGCGTCATCAAATTAGACCAAGACCCTTTGGAATATCAGCAGGAAATCAGGTAAAACTGTTTGTTTACTGTTGATTAAATCTCGTTAATAAATCCTCGCGAGATAATTGTAGCAACAAAGAAGTAAATTCTTCAGGTGGTAATGCTAATAAAGGTTCCACAATTGTTTGTAGCTCGTTATCTAAAGTTCCAAACCGAACTCGAAGTAAGTTTTTTATAGTTGTGCGACGTTCAGTTTGAACTCCTTCAAGCCTACCTTCAAGCTTACCTTCACGTTTAGCCTCTGCTAGCCGTTGTTCGTAAATCGGTGATAACTGCATAACTAAGTCCCTATCCTCCACATCTAAATTCTGATTTAATTCTAAAGTAGTTTTCAAGTTTGCTAATAAATCTATCGCTTTACCACGTAAAGGATTGTTAAGATCCAACGTCTGTACTTCCTCAATCGCCCGTTGCTGAACTCTTCCCTTACCCAAAAGTCTCAACCAAAGAGTTTCAGGAGTTACTGGTAATTGATGAATTGCTACCACTGCACCTCGCCAGGATTTGTCAAAAAAATGAACACCCCTTGCCCACTTATCTTCATCTGATTCAGCTCCAAATCCTTCTAAAAATTCTTCAGATGCTGTCGGGGAAAGAATCCATAACCGAGGTAAAGAATCTTCTGATAATCTTGTATTATTCCGTTTAGCTTCACGTTCAAAACGGGCACAAGTATCAAACAACTTAGTCATACAACTGCGCACTTCTGACGTTGTTACCGCATTACGAAAGGGTTCTATAAGTGCTTTTGTATCAGCAAATCTTCCTAGCAAACCCAAGGTTTTTTTATCAATTTGGGGTGACCGCCCTGCGGTTCGTCAAAAGTCAAAAGTCAAAAGTCAAAAAAAACAAAAA
>CAXTSI010000767.1:0-2524 GCA_964246695.1 uncultured bacterium | reverse complement strand
CCCCACTCCCCCCACTCCCCCTATAGGATCAGAAGCCAGAATTTCTAATAGCTTTGTCTGCAGGGGGCTTGAATCTTGTGCTTCATCTTCAAAGACTGCAAAAACTTGGTTTTGCTCAATTCTGCGGACATTTTCGTTTTCCAGTGCTCGCAACGCGGCTAAAATCATGTCGTCGTAGTCGATGAAGTCACGCGATCGCATTAAATTTTGATATTGCTCATACAATCCAGTGGCGATGCTTAAAATTGCATATTCGTCTGTGGTTTGTTCACTTAACGAACGCAAATCGAACGGCGATAGACCAGAACTTTTCGCCTCATGAATCACCGTAGTTGCTAGTTCTGGCAATACTTCTGTCCGCAGCACTGATTGACGACGCAGTCTTTCTGTTTCTTCTACGTCAAATTGAATACCTTGTAGTAAGCGATAATACTGATCAGAATGAGTGGCAACCCATTGCTCTACAGCAGTACGGATGAAGCGGTGACTTTGATTTGGAGTGATTAATGTGACATTTTCTAGTTCCAATCCTGACAAATTGGGATAGCGGCTAGCAATATTCAATGCCAAACCATGCAGCGTCTGTACAACAAACCCAGTCTGGGGTAAGGACAAATCATCCCGTAAGTACTTGCGGATTTTGGCTTTAATATTGGCAGCAGCCGAACGAGTAAAGGTGACAACAATGAGTTGACGACGAGTCTTTTGGGGTAATTCAGCGGATCGCTCATATTGACGTGCGATCGCAATTGCTGCTGCTGCTGCCATACCCGTGGATTTACCAGCCCCAGGAACCGCTGAAACAGCCAGTGGACCAGACTTCCAGTCAGCCATTTGCTGCTGTCCGGGACGCAGACGATTACGGATAAGTGCGATCGCTGTCTCCCGCACAGAAGAGACAGGTAATTCAGGATGTACTTCGAGGGAGTAAGATTCTGGAGGCACTGTTGGTGTAAAATTAGCGTCTTATATATATAATTTTAGATTTTGAACCGCACCCTCGACGCAGATAATTATTTAAAACAGATTATTTGCTAATTGTTAATCGCTAATAGCTAATTGCCTGATGACGATTAACCATTAGCCATTAGCAATTAGCAATTAGCAATTAAAAATGACCCACAAATCTCTACATTATTTAAGTTTAGCTCTTGCGATCGCACTTGGTGCTATCTTGCGCTTTTGGCATTTGGATTTAAAACCCTTGTGGATGGATGAGGTCATTACTGCTATTTTTAGCTTGGGTAAAACCTATAACGATGTGCCAATGGAAGTAGTGTTTCCTCTGGCGCGTTTGCAGGAGATTTTTACTTTCCAACCTGGGGTTAGTTGTCCTCAAATTGCCCAAACCGTCGCGACTCAGTCTACTCATCCGCCACTATTTTTTTGCTGGATGTATAGTTGGTTGGGGTGGATGAGTCCGTTGGCTTCATATTGGGTACTTAAATTGCGATCGCTACCAGCATTATTTGGTGTGGGTGCGATCGTCGTTATCTACTGTGTAAATCGTCTTGCCTTTTTTCCCTCTGCTGGGATAACAGCAGCTACTTTAATGGCAGTATCGCCCTTTGCCGTTTACCTTTCCCAAGAAGCACGGCACTACTCCTTGCCGATGCTGCTAATTACTTTAGCGTTATTAGGGCTGGTACAAATTCAGCAGGATTTGGAAAAGCGTCAGACGATCGGATTTTGGGTTTGGTTGGGATGGGCAATTATTAATAGTATCGGTCTTTACGTCCACTACTTCTTTATTCTTGCCTTCATTGCTCAAATTGCTACGCTACTTGTTTTGATGTATTGGCGTGGAGCAAATACCCAGAATCAGCGCCAAATCTGGCTAGCACTCATTCTATCTACAACTGGTGTTGTAATTAGTTTTCTCCCCTGGTTGCTGGTAATGCTAAGTCATTCTAGGCGTGCTGAAACCGATTGGCTGCCATCTCCTGAATATCTTTCCCCCGTTTACGAAACTTTGATTGGCTGGGTACTGATGGCGATCGCTCTACCTGTGGAAAATCAACCCCTCCCAATTACAGTTATATCTGGGTTGTTAATGCTTTTTTTTGGGATCTGGGTGGGGTGGCAAGTCTTTAAAGGTTTAAGGCAGTTGTGGTGTACACCGTCAACTCATCTAGCTACACTAACTCTCTTAAGTTTCTCTGTTTGGGTGCTATTAGAATTCTTTGCCATTGTCTATTTATTAAAAAAAGATATTACCGCTATTCCCCGCTATAACTTTGTCTACTATCCTAGCTTCTGTGCGTTAATGGCAGCGAGTCTTAGCAGAGTTCAAAATTCAAAATTTATTGTTGTACTTGTTGGCGTCCTCAGTTGTGTTTTCGTTGTGTCTAACTTGGCGTTCCAAAAACCCTTCGAGCCTGAGCAAGTCGCCCAAAAAATGAACCAAGATCCCTCTATTCCTCTCATGGTTGTGATGGGGTATAGAGATTATCAGGATGTGGCATTAGGGTTAAGTTTTGCCTTAGCACTTGAACCACTTAGGGGAGTGGGGGGAGTGGGGAGT
>CAXTSI010000766.1:0-2524 GCA_964246695.1 uncultured bacterium | reverse complement strand
AAAAGATAATTTTATACTCTTTTACCACAGAAAGGTTCTATTTTGGAGATGTCTATTGAAAACTTGTACAGTACGTGTTGTCACTCTATCTTTGTCTACAAAAAATCTGCCATTAGGATGCACCAATCAGTGTAAAAGCCGCCCAATATTTGGGTTCTGGATACTTTTTCACCGTTGCTAACATCGCTTGACGTAAGGCATAAGCTTTATCAGGATTTTTGCTTAGGTTATCATAAAACTTGGTCATTACCAACACTGTTTCTCTGTCCGATGGACTCCATAAAGAACCAATGACGCTAGGCACTCCGGCGGCGAAGAAAGACCTAGATAACCCAATCACACTATCTCCAGTAATTCTGCCTAAAGCTGTATCATTACTACTTAAAACAACTAGCTCTGCATTCAAATTCAAATTTATAATTTCTTCAGATTTCAGCCAGCCGTCATCTTGACTTGACGGTGCAAAAGCCAGTTCACCAGGGATACTCATTCCCTCAAACTCAAGACAACCCTGTGTTGCAAAGTGAATAATTCTGGCTTGGGACATTCGTTGTTTTACCGTAGTTTCGGTTGCTACATTACCCGTGAGTGCTTGGGTATTGAAAAGACGAGCAATTTCGTTTGCTTCTTGTTCTGCACCCGGTAACTGATTCAGCTTCTGCGGCTTCTCTCCAGGTTTCGGCGATACGCTGGGCATAGTGGGATTACCGACTATCAGGGTTGGTAGAGACGCGAAATTTCGCGTCTCTACAAATATTTGCTGTTGTCGTTGATAAAGTAAATCCAGCACTTGGATCGAGGGAGCAGTAGAAATGGTATGCTTTTCAATTAGGTATTTACCGTTTGCATCTGGTAACGCCGCGAAGAGAACAAGAAACAGTGAATTTTGAGGAATGAAAATTATTTTCTCATCTGGTTGAGTTGGTAAAAGGTCTGTAATGGGTTGAATTAACAGTTGATGGAGTTTTTTTAAGTTTTCGTTTGAGTTAGGCTTTGGTGTAGGTTCTGCTTTAATTATGCCTTTAACATTTCCATGATTGACACCAATCGACAGACGACTGCTGGTAATTAAATCAGTTAAAGATGTTTTTTCTTTCTGCCACAGTGCTTTCATGTCAACGCTACGAAATGTAATTTCACCTGTAGGTTTGACTGTCCAAATATACAATTCTGATTCCTTAGCTTCTTGTTTACCTTCAACGTTAAACTCATCAGTTATAATTGAGTATTCCACAAGTGTGGCGTTTTGTTGTTTGGCAACTTGTTTAATTTTGTCAATCGATGGAGTCACGGATAAGTCATTTGTTGCCGATAAGCGCTTTGCCAATAAATCCACTAATGCACGGGTACGTCCTCGTTCAGAAATTACGAGTGCTGCTTCGGTTGGATTCTGAGCAATGAGGTTTTTTTGTAATTTTTGGTAAGTTGACGCTTGGATATTTACAGTTTGTGCTAATACTTTATTTTCCCTAATACAGTTTAAAGGTATTGAGATAGTAGCCATCATGATAAAAGTCGGAACCAGTTTAGGGATTAAGTTTAAGAAGGTGATTTTTTTATTTTTCATTTTTGTGTAAGCACTTTAGCCGTTCACTATTCATTAACTAAGTATATTTTTGGTGCGTTACGGAAGCCTAACGCACCCTACAGTTGGCATTATTTAGCTTTCTTGTATCTTCTGAATAGCGTTGTCTGCTTTTTGGGAAAATTCCTGGTTTCCTTCTTTTTTAAATAGCGTCGATGCTTTACGTAAGTCAGCGATCGCTCCCGGTTTGTCTTTCAAGACATAGTTGGTACAACCTCGGAAATAATGGGCATAAGCAATGTTGGGAGTAATTTCTAAGGCTTTGTCAAAATCTGTCTTAGCTGCTTGATATTGTTCTAATGAAAAACTGGCTAATCCTCTACCGAGGTAAGCATAAGCATTGTTAGTTTCACGAGTCAAGACTTGGTTAAAATCTTCAATTGCTCCTTTATAATCTTCCTTTTTAATCCGCTTAAATCCTCGTTATAAATAGGTTTTAGCATCGTTTGTATTCTCTTTCTCTGAGTTGGGAACTTGTGCTATTACTTGCGATTTGAATATTTGTTGAGTATTAAACAAGCTTTTAGCATCAGCTTTGGGGCTAATGGCGATTGTTCCGAATGCTAAGATTGCTACTGCTAGTTTTAGACCTTTCATTGTTGCGTCTCCTAAAATTGACTTGCTTACTTACGTATATATATTTCTGAGGGGGTGGGAGGTTATGCAAAAATTCGGCAGAGTAAATTAAACCAGAAACCCGACTTCTGTGAGAAGTCGGGTTTCTTACTGTTTGTTAATATTTGGGCATATATCGTTAAAACAGTTTATAATATAATGTCCGGTTAAACACTTATATTAAGGCAAGTAGTTGAGCTTTAGAGCTCAAGACAGTCATAGAGCGCTAAAGCAAACATATTTTTTATTTGTAAGTAATTAAGCGGACATGATATAATATGATGTCAGTCTAATTAACGACAAAAAAACTACCCCACCCCCAAC
>CAXTSI010000765.1:0-2548 GCA_964246695.1 uncultured bacterium | reverse complement strand
CCAACAACCAACAACTAACAACTAACAACTAACAACTAACAACCAACAACTAACATCATGACAACGAACAAAACATACCTTCCTCCTATTAATACCCTAGAGCATGACTGGTACGTCGTAGACGCCACCGATCAACGTCTTGGTCGCTTAGCAAGCGAAATCGCCATGATCCTGAGAGGCAAAAATAAACCTCAATATACCCCTCACATGGATACAGGTGACTTCGTTATCGTAGTCAATGCCGAAAAAGTAGTAGTCACAGGTAAAAAGCGTACCCAAAAGATTTACCATCGTCACTCCGGTCGTCCTGGTGGGATGAAGACGGAAACCTTCGCCAAGCTGCAACAGCGTTTACCAGAACGGATTTTGGAAGTTGCCATCAAAGGTATGCTGCCAAAGAATAGCTTGGGACGGCAGTTATTTACTAAGCTGAAAGTATACGCTGGACCCACTCATCCCCACGAAGCACAAAAACCCAAAGAGTTACAAATTCAGACAATTCCCGCAGGAGAGAAAAACTAATGCAAGCAGTAGATACCACTAGTGGTCGTGCCATGTACTGGGGGACTGGTCGTCGTAAGTCCTCAGTCGCACGGGTACGCTTAGTTCCAGGTACAGGACAGTTGATTGTCAATGGCAAACCTGGAGACCTTTATTTCCAATTCAATGCTAACTACCTAGGAGCACTCAAAGCACCTTTAGAAACTCTAGGATTGGAAAACGAATATGATATTTTGGTGAAAGCCGAAGGCGGCGGCTTAACCGGACAGGCTGATTCCATTCGCCTAGGAGTCGCACGCGCTTTGTGTCAACTCGACCCAGAGAACCGCCCACCGTTGAAAATCGAAGGCTACCTCACCCGCGATCCTCGGGCAAAGGAGCGCAAAAAATACGGTTTACACAAAGCCCGGAAAGCACCTCAGTACTCCAAGCGTTAACTGCTAATTGCTAATTGTTAATTGCTAATAGTTAATTGCTATTAGCCATTAGCAATTAGCAATTAGCAAGTTGAAAGTTATAATTAGTATAGATAGACCACAAAAAGAACAATGGCTAAACCAGAGATTCATCCTAAGTGGTATCCAGAAGCTAAAGTTTACTGCAACGGTCAAGTTGTCATGACTGTTGGTTCTGCTAAGCCAGAACTGCATGTAGATGTCTGGTCTGGAAACCACCCATTTTACACCGGGACTCAGAAGATTATTGACACTGAAGGTCGCGTTGAGCGCTTCCTCCGCAAGTACGGCATGGTGGAAGGTCAATCCACAGGCGGCAAAAAGAAAAAGTAGCGGGGCTGGCTTTTGCTGTTAACGACGACCTTGCATCGGCTGGGTCGATTGTTTTATTTAATGCTGGAGCCAACTTTGCTATTTTTAAGGAGCGATCGCACTCATCATGGCTGAAACTTACCTGCTGGAGAAACTGAAATCCGTTGAACAAACTTTTCATGAATTAACTCGTCGTCTTGGCGACCCCGATACTGCCAAAAACCCCGATGAGTATCAAAAAATTGCGAAGGCACGTTCTTCTTTGGAAGAGGTTGTCGATACTTATGACACCTGGAAAATTTCTTCGGAAGAATTGGTAGGGGCGCGTCAAATTCTCAAAGAAGCTCAGAGCGATCCAGAGTTGCATGAAATGGCAGCACTGGAAGTACAAGAACTGGAACAAAAAATAGAATATTTAGAAACTCGTCTGAAGGTACTGCTCCTACCTCGCGACCCCAATGATGATAAAAACATCATGCTGGAAATTCGTGCAGGTACTGGCGGTGATGAAGCAAGTATTTGGGCAGGTGATTTAGTACGAATGTACTCTCGGTACGCTGATAGCCAGAATTGGAAAGTGAAGCTGTTAAGCGAGTCCTTGGCTGAAATGGGCGGCTTTAAAGAAGCTATTTTAGAAATTCAAGGTGACAGCGTTTACAGCAAGCTGAAGTTTGAAGCCGGAGTGCATCGTGTGCAGCGCGTGCCAGTCACAGAGGCTGGAGGGCGGGTTCACACTTCCACAGCAACTGTGGCGATCATGCCAGAAGTGGATGACGTGGAAATCCACATTGACCCGAAAGATATTGAAATGACTACGGCTCGTTCTGGTGGTGCTGGTGGACAAAACGTCAACAAGGTGGAAACAGCGGTTGACTTGATGCACAAACCCACTGGTATCCGCATTTTCTGTACAGAAGAGCGCAGCCAGTTGCAAAACAAAGAACGGGCGATGCAGATCCTGCGGGCAAAGTTATATGAGATCAAGTTACGCGAACAACAGGAAGCTGTAACGAGCATGCGGCGATCGCAAGTCGGTACAGGCTCTCGTTCCGAAAAAATTCGCACTTTCAACTATAAAGATAGCCGCGTTACCGACCATCGTCTTAATCAAAATTACTCTCTCAGCGGAGTTCTGGAAGGCGATTTAGAGACAATTATTCAGTCTTGTATCTCTCAAGACCAGCAGGAACGCTTGGCGGAACTCGCGGCTTCTGTTGCTAGTAGTTAATTTTCAGGGGAGTAGGGAATAGGGAGTAGGGAGTAGGGGGAGATAAGGGAGA
>CAXTSI010000764.1:0-2587 GCA_964246695.1 uncultured bacterium | reverse complement strand
CCCCCCACTCCCCCCACTCCCTTGTCCTGTAAAATTTCTGCGCTTAACCAAACAGTACTACCGGGAGGCGAAAATTTAATGGCGTTACTGAGTAAGTTGGTGAGTGTCTGAACAATCCGATCTGGATCTGCCCAGAACTCAGTTGATAGTGGGATTACACAGAGGCTAATGTCTGCTTTCTCAGCCATTGCCCGCATTTCATCCGCTGCCTGAGTCATCAAGTCAGCAACATTGCATGTTTGTTTCTGCATTGTTACTTTGCTAGAATTGATGCGCTCAAGATCGAGTATGTCGTTGATCAGACGTACCAAACGGTTAGTGTTATCGAAGGCAATTTCCAGCATGCGCTGACTTTTTTGCGGTTGATTGTTTAAGGAACCACGCGCTAGTAAACCTAAGGCGCTGCGAATTGAGGTCAAGGGTGTCCGCAGTTCATGGCTGACAACTGAGACAAATTCATCCTTCATCCGCTCGATTATCTGTCGCTCGGTAATGTCTTTAAATATAACAACTGCACCCACAATCGTGCCTTGTTCTTGAATTGGTGTTGACACATACTCTACAGGGAATTTCGATCCATCTCGACGGTAAAATATGTCGTTGGTAATATGTTGTATTGCCCCGGTTTCGAGGGTGGCACGTATGGGATTTTCAGCCCAAGAGTAGGGGGTTCCATCTGACTTTGAGTGGTTCGCGATCGCGTGTATAAATTGTTCATCAGAGGCATTCGGACCTGAGGGTAAAATGTAACTGGGGCGGGAATCTAAATTTCTATTGGGAATTGAACTAATCAGTTCTTCCACCTGATATCCCAGCATTCTCGCTGCGGCTGGATTGACAAAGGTAATTTTTCCCTGGGAGTCTAAACCGTAAATTCCTTCACCTGCAGAGTTCAAAATTAACTCATTTTGCCTACCGAGGCGTTTTAGAGAGGCTTGTGCTTGCTGGCGATCGCTAATTTCCCGCACCAATTCTGCATTAGTATGCTGCAATTCCGCTGTTCTATCGAGTACCCGCTGCTCTAGTTCCGCATTCAGCGCTGTGATTTTTACCTCTGCCTGCTTGCGCTCTTGAATATCCTGTGCTAAATTAACGTTGAGAGCGTGGACTGTCTGATAGAGTCCATATTGATGAATTGCCATAGCAAAGTGGCTACCAAGAGATAATGCTAGTTCGATTTCTGCGCTTGTCCATTCTTGGGCTTGTCCCTGCTTTAACTCTCGCCATGTCTCAAAAGATTGTATGGGACGTAGCTGTCGGGGATCGTCGCGGTTAACCCGTCGTGCCCAGAGAGTTTCTACATCAATTCCATGCCGCAAAATACTTAGGTAACCCAACATTTGTTGTCGATACTGCAAGCGAATAATCAGCAAGCTACGAATCTCAGTGCTGGAAAACGCATTCTTCAGGTATGAAGGCAGTGCTACTTGACGTAAATCAGTGATTACCCAGGCTTGACCCTCACCGAACGTTGCTTGGGTGTCGAACCACTCTTGCCAACTGGGATGCTGTTCAATGACTCCCCTATCTGCCCACTCCCTTGGTAAGATGGGCTGGTTTCCACAAGTGAACAGTTGATCTGACTCACTCAGGTTCTGGTTTTTAATGTAAACTCTGCCACCCACTCCCCCTAAAGCAGATACACTCAACGAGAGCGCTTGTTGCAACTGCATCTCAGTCATGGAGTGCAGCAGCTTCGCGACACGGTTAATCGTGGCTTCGTGTGCTGCTTGCTCACGGGTGTGTTCGAGTAGAGTAGACTGAGCAATGGCGATCGACAACTGATCTGCAACCAACTGCACCAGTTGTAATTCCCTGTGTGTCACTTGTCGCGGCAAACTGTGATGGGATACCAACAACCCCCATAATTGATCGCGATGCAAAATCGGCACTACCAGAGAAGACTGCACTCTCATTGAGGTGAGATATTCCACATGACAGGGGTCTACAGGGCGAAACTGGATCTGATCTGCGGCTATTGACTCTCCGGTTTCTGGACAATCTAATGGACTCAACCCAATTTGCTGCACGGTTACATCCACAATTGAACGCTGACGTGCTTTTAGAAATAACTCACGTGCTACCAATGGAATATCTTCGGCAGGAAAGTGTTGCCCTATCAAAGATGGCAGGCGCTGTTCATCAACTGATTCTGAAACAACCTCCCCATTGCCATCCGCATCAAATCGATATATTTTAACACGGTCTGTCTCCAAAAATGCTCGGACTTCTGCAACAGTTCCGGCAAGGATTGCGGGCAATTCCAGAGATTGCCGGATACGATTCATCATTCGATGCAGTAGAACTTCGAGGGAAACAATCTGCTTTTCACCTGCCACAGTAGATCCTTCTTTCAAATGTGAATTATTAGACTGCATATTTATATCTGGGAATTGCTAATTGCTAATGGCTAATTGCTAATGGCTAATTGCTAATGGCTAATGGCTAATTGCTAATTGCTAATGGCTAATTGCTAATTGCTAATTGCTAATTGCTAATTGCTAATGGCTAATTGCTAATAGTAACAACTAGCAACTAACAACCAACAACCAACAACTAACAACCAACAACCAACAACTAACAACTA
>CAXTSI010000763.1:0-2590 GCA_964246695.1 uncultured bacterium | reverse complement strand
ATCCGCTACAACATCCGTTGCCGCATCCGCTACATCCGCTACAACATCCGTTGCCAGTCCTGACTTAATCATCCTTACAGGTCCAAATGCAAGTGGTAAGAGTTGTTATTTAAGGCAGGTGGGGTTGATTCAGTTGATGGCGCAAATTGGTAGTTTTGTGCCTGCTCAGTCTGCTAGGTTGTCCGTGTGCGATCGCATTTTCACTCGTGTCGGTGCGGTGGACGATCTGGCGACGGGTCAATCGACGTTTATGGTGGAGATGAATGAGACGGCGAATATTCTCAACCATGCAACGTCGAGGTCGTTGGTGCTGTTAGATGAAATTGGGCGCGGGACGGCGACATTTGATGGTCTTTCTATTGCTTGGGCGGTGGCGGAGTATATTGCTACGGAAATTCGGGCGCGGACGATTTTTGCTACGCACTACCACGAGTTGAATGAGTTGGCGTCGCTGTTATCGAATGTGGCTAATTATCAGGTGACGGTGAAGGAGTTACCTGACCAAATTATCTTTTTGCACTCTGTTCAACCGGGGGGTGCTGATAAGTCTTATGGGATTGAGGCGGGACGGTTGGCGGGTTTACCAGCGGTGGTGATCAAAAGAGCAAAACAAGTGATGGGGCAGATTGAAAAGCACAGTAAGATTGCGATGGGGTTGCAAAACCTGGATTAGAAATATATGGTCTGAGTAGCTGTTATTTTCCTCGCATCAAGATGGTGGTGGACTGCTGCCTTTCATAACTTCTCAGTTTTTGAGTGGGAAATAGAGATTTTTTTTTACAAAAAGAACTGGTTTGAGATGTTCTGGAATACTCTCTAGTTCAATCTCTAAACGACCAAATTCATAAGCGTCTTCAATGGAACGATTTGCCACTAATGCTGTGTAAAAACCAACGGCAAAGGCGATCGCGGCTTGATCCCCAATTACATTATTCATCCCAATCACAAACGGGATATATTTAGCAATTGCCTTTGCCTGAATCCTAGAATAGCAAGCATTCAGCACTACACAATTCACTTGTGCCAACAACTTAAACATTTTTGCCAAAGCATCAGGAGCTACCGGCTGAACTGTGCCCACTTCATTCTCAAAGCAAAGCTCACCCTTACTTGTACCATGCCCAGAAAAATGTATAATATGTGGTTCAACATCAAATATTGCCTGAGTGATATCCCCTACACGAACTGACTCTCGCTGTTCTAGCTGATACTTTTCTAGCACTTTAGCTATTCGCAATCTGTCTTTGATATCTCGTAACTCTTGTCCTAAGCGTAGCCGAGAAGCATCACTAGGGTCGGCTGCCAAAAACAAGATTTTTACAGGAATATCACTGCTCATATAGGCAATAATAAAACTTAAATTAATAACGAATATAACATTTAATTACTGAGTAACGCCTAAAGATAAGGAGAGGATTTTCGTCTTGGGCGTGGGGAGCAGTGGTGAAGTACCCCGACTTAAGAAGTCGGGGTACTTCACGGAATAGGACTTACGCACGCTCACAAATTGAACATCATGTGTATAACGGAATTCGGACGTTTCAACTCCTAGAATTGACCACGTGGTAAGGGCGGGGTTACCCCGCCCCTACGGTAAGGTGGTCTACCCAAATGAATATTGCGCTCCGCCGCCCAACCGTTACCACTGCACACTTGACTATTTCTGTCAATGCGATCGTCCTAAAAAACATTTATTGGTTGTTGAAATCAGCATTTTACCCAAGTACCAAAATACTAAAATTAGTATATAACTCTCACAAACAGAACAACTAAACCTATGACAATTCTCCAAGCAAAAAACTTATCTTTGGGTGAGATACATCGTCTTTTTGGATTTCAAAGGCAATACAATACCTCTTTCACGCCCTTATTATCTCTGGAACCTTTAACCGAGTTTGAACAACAGGAACTGGTGCAAATTCGGAATGATTTTGATAACTACTTAATAGAAGGAAAAGTTTCAGAAGGACTCATTAAGGCTTTAACAATCTTTCCATTAACGCGATTGACTGGATTTTATCACTACCCTATTAAGATTAGCTTGGAAGAAGATATTGCTGATATTGTTATTGAAGACGAGGATACAAAAGTTACAGGTAGGATGGATATTTTAGCAATTAACAAGTCTAACCGGACAACAGCTAACACATATTTTTGGGTATTGGTAATTGAATCTAAAAATAGTGGTGTTGCAGTATCAGAGGGTTTACCACAGTTGCTCACTTATGCTTATAACAGCCTCAAAAATCAAAAATCGGTTTGGGGACTCGTGACCAACGGACAGGATTATCAGTTTGTGTATATTCTACAGGGAAATCCCCCGACTTATCAGTTAATGCCAATACTGCATTTAATGGAATCTGAGCGATCAATTCAGTTGCTACAAGTTCTCAAAGCGATTTGTAAGCTATAAAATATTGCTTCACGAGCAACGGCGCTGATGTTACGTAGAATGTTAAGCACATTTGCCATGCTTACAATCACAACAAATGCAACACTCAACGCCAGCAAACTTTAATAGCCTGCGGCGGCAGAGAGAAGTCCTGTTCGCGCAGCGGTGAGGAATTGGGAGAAGGCGGGTTTCCCGCGC
>CAXTSI010000762.1:0-2622 GCA_964246695.1 uncultured bacterium | reverse complement strand
TAGCAATTAGCAATTAGCAATTAGCAATTAGCAATTAGCAATTAGCAATTAGCCAACTCAACTGTATTGCTTTGTAGTCCAGAAGAAATTCTGATCGATTTGCTGAGTACGAATGAGATACTCTAGCTGCTTTAAGCGAGTGAAGCCTCTTGACAAGAAAGTATCTTCAGTCATATCGATTTGAGTGAACAAATCAAATAGCTGCTTGGCGCCACGTTGGGCATTCCAATCACACTTAAAACCTGGTAAAACTGTATTAATTTTCTCGAAAGATACTCGGTAGCTGCGATTGTCTGAACTCTGATCGCCAAAGCTTAAGTGACATCCTGGGAAAGCTTCAGCAATAATTTCCGCAATTTCTTTGACTCGATAGTTGTTTGCGGTATCTCCTACGTTGAAGACTTGGTTGTGTACAATGTCACGGGGAGCTTCAAGTGTACAAACAATTGCCTTGCAAATATCTAGTCCGTGGACTAACGGACGCCAAGGTGTACCGTCGCTGATCATCTTGATTTCTTTGGTAGTCCAAGCCAAACCTGCCAAGTTGTTTAAAACAATATCAAAGCGCATCCTGGGGGAAGCACCAAAAGCAGTCGCGTTCCGCATAAAACTAGGAGAGAAGTCATCGTCAGCTAGTGGCTTGACATCTCGTTCTACTAGAGTTTTACATTCTGCATAGGCAGTTTGGGGATTTACATTTGATTCTTCTGTGACATCCCCCTCGGTTGCTACGCCATAAACACTGCAAGAAGACATATACACAAAGCGACGTACACCTGCTTGTTTTGCCAATGTGGCGAGGCGAACTGAGCCTTTATGGTTGATTTCGTAGGTGATATGCGGTGCTAATTGTCCGGTGGGATCGTTGGATAGTTCAGCCATGTGAACTATTGCTTCAACACCTTGCAAATCTTCAACTGCGATCTGACGAATATCCTTATTAAGGGTTTTGGCTGTGACTTCAGTACCGTTGTACAACCAACCCGCTTTATAGTAGCCAGTGTCTACGCCGATAACTTCATGTCCCCGTTCAAATAATAAAGGAGGTAATAATGAGCCAAGATAGCCTTCGGTACCGGTGACGAGAACTTTCATTTTTTCAATTCCTATTGCTAATTGCTAATTGCTAGTTGCTAATTGCTAATTGCTAATTGCTAATTGCTAATTGCTAATTGCTAATTGTGAGTCCAGTCCTGAAGGCGGGTTTCCCGCCGTAGGGAACTGGCGAACCCGAAGGGCTAATTGCTAATTGCTAATTGGGACTCAGGAATTCAGGGACTCAGTTCTTTCTTCCCATTAGCTATTAGCCATTAGCAAACTAGATACTTTGAAATTGATTGGCTGTTGGTTGGAGATAGGGCTGTTTGGGAATTTGTGCCACTATAGCTTTACCGATCTCAATTGAAGAAGTAGCGGCTGGTGAAGGAGCATTGCAAACATGGACGGAGTTTTTACCTTGAACAATCAAAAAGTCGTCCACTAACTTGCCATCGTTCATCAATGCTTGAGCGCGGACACCAGCGTGGGTAGGAACTACATCTTCTGCTTGGACTTCAGGAATGAGTTTTTGCAGACTTCTGACAAAGGCTGCTTTACTAAAGGAGCGAATGATTTCCTGAATTCCTTCGTCTGCATGTTTTGCTGCTAGTTTCCAGAAACCAGGGTAAGTCATGACCTCAGCAAAATCACGCAAGTCGAAGTCTGTTTTATTATAGCCTTCGCGCTTGAGGCTGAGAACTGCATTTGGTCCTGCATGGACACTACCATCAATCATGCGCGTAAAATGAACACCCAAAAAAGGAAAATCAGGATTGGGAACCGGGTAAATTAAACCTTTGACTAAATAACGTTTTTCCGGTGTCAGTTCGTAATATTCTCCCCGAAAAGGTACGATTTTAGCTTGAGGATCGACTTTACTTAATTTGGCAATGCGATCGCTATGCAATCCAGCACAATTAATCACAAAGCGAGTTTCAAAGGTTCCGTTATTAGTTTGGAGTACCTGATTGTCGCCACTGGTTCGTATTCTCTCTACTTTTGTATTGAGACGTAGTTCTCCCCCCTGGTTTGCAATGATTTCAGCGTATTTGCGGCAAACTTGCTTATAATTAGCTATACCAGTAGAGAATACCTGAACTCCCCCTACGCAGGTGACATGAGGTTCTATTTCCAAGACTTCTTCTCGGCTAATTCTCTTCACTTTTATGCCGTTTTCCAAGCCTCGCTTGTAAAGGTTCTCCAACCGAGGTAACTGTGACTCATCAGTAGCAATAATTACCTTGCCACAGACTTCATGAGCAATCCCATACTGTTGGCAAAATTCCACTATTGAGCGACTACCTGCACGACAGAACTCAGCTTTGAAACTCCCTGGTTTGTAGTAAATCCCAGAGTGAATCACGCCGCTATTATTACCGGTTTGATGAAATGCCCATCTGCTTTCCTTTTCTAGTACTAGAATACGAGAATGAGGATAACTTTTACCCAAAGCCATACCAGTGGAAAGACCAACAATTCCCCCACCTATGATTGCAAAATCATACATACATTGTATTCTAACCTCAATAATTGTTGATTGTTAGTTGTTAGTTGTTAGTTGTTAGTTGTTAGTTGTTAGTTGTT
>CAXTSI010000761.1:0-2624 GCA_964246695.1 uncultured bacterium | reverse complement strand
CCACTAACCACTAACTACTAACCACTAACCACTAACCACTAACCACTAACAATTCATGATTGAGTGCGCCCTACTGGAATCGAACCAGTCTGAAGGCGAATTATGAGTTCGCTGCCTCCCCAATCGGCCAAAGGCGCTTGTTTAGCTAGGTTTTAGGTTGGTATAAGTCTGTTACTTAAACTGCTAGATTACCCTGATACGTAATTGTAGCACAAGTAAAGCGCTCTTCAGCGTGACTGTTAACCTTACCATCCGATTGATTGTAGCATGAGTTTAAAGCATGTGAACTATCACACTCCAATAACGCAGACTATTATTGATTAAGTTCGCTCTCAGTAATGATTTTAAATAAACTAGGAATATAGCTGCCATAGCTCGTTAGCAATGAAACTAAATTCAACTGTAGTTCTGACGCTGAGTTTGTTAACCCTGATGTTGGGATCTGGTTCTGTGAGTGCGTTTTTGGGATTTGATATGGGGAGCAAAGCGCTCAAAGGTGTAACAGCACCAGATGCCCGTCCTGCAACCAAATTCGCCAGCAGTAAAGCAAATAACCCGCAACATGCAGGGCTGACTTTATTAAAAGAGGAAGAGATCCTGAAAATCGTCAAGGCACGGATCGAAGGCAAAGCTAAGGCTGCTAAATCAAAAAAGCCAGATGAAGAAGACGAGGAAGCCAATAGTAGCAAGAAGAAGCTAGAAGCGAAAAAAAGGCAGGAAGTAGCTGAAGAAAAACCTCAACCAGGATTTCCTGTTTCTGCCCAAAGCGAGGGGGTTTCCCTGGCGGTACAATCTGCTCGCTACTCTGGCGGTGCTTTACTATTAGCCGTAAAAATGCAGAACAAAGGAGCTGATTCTGTGCGCTTCCTATATAGTTTTTTGGATGTCACTGATGACAAAGGACGAACACTAAGTGCCAGTACAGACGGCTTACCAGCAGAATTGCCTGCAAATGGACCTACATTTTCTGGCACAGTGAGTATTCCTACGGCTTTGCTGGATAATGTTAAGCGCATCTCACTCGCTCTAACTGATTATCCCGCTCAAAAACTGCGGTTGGAAGTATCGAATATTCCGGTTGAAAAGTAGTTAGTGGTTAGTGGTTAGTGGTTAGTAGTTAGTGGTTAGTAGTTAGTGGTTAGTGGTTAGTGGTTAGTGGTTAGTGGTTAGTGGTTAGTGGTTTTGACAACTAACAACTAAACAAATCACAACTAACAACTAACTACTAACTACTAACAATCTTTACACAATCTTTAGCGGTGAGTGGTAATCCTAGCTTAATTTGGACAGATGTAGGGCTGCGATTGTTGTCAGTGCTGTTGCTGATTGCAATCAATGGTTTTTTTGTGATCGCAGAATTTTCGATGGTGACAGTACGGCGATCGCGCATCCATCAGTTAGTCCTCGCTGGTGATGTCCAAGCGATCGCCGTCGAGGTGTTGCAACGCAGTATTGACCGACTGCTATCTACAACCCAGTTAGGTATTACCCTCTCTAGTTTGGCGCTGGGGTGGATGGGAGAAAGTACGATTGTCGAACTGGTAAGTTCATGGCTCAGTTCTTGGCCTTTACCCGATCAAATGAGTACTTTCATAGCTCATTCCCTATCAATTCCTGCTACCTTTTTTTTGATTGCCTATCTACAAATTGTTTTAGGGGAACTATGTCCTAAATCAGTAGCTATACTGTACCCAGAACAACTGGCACGATTTTTGGGACCGTCAGTAAAAGCGATTGTACGATTTTTCAGCCCATTCATCTGGATTCTCAACCAATCAACTCGTTGGCTGTTGAGGTTGTTTGGCATTGAGTACACAGGTCAAAGTTGGAGACCACCTGTTACTCCTGACGAATTGCAGCTGATTATTTCTACAGAACGCGAATCCACTGGTTTTCAGGCTGGAGAACGAGAACTACTAAAAAACATCTTTGAGTTTGGGGACGAGACAGTGCAAGCCGTAATGGTTCCTCGCACTTGCATTGTAGCGTTGCCCATCAACGCCGAGTTGCAGACTTTTCTTCAGGAAATGGCAACCACTTGTTACTCCTGCTACCCGGTGATTGGAGAATCTTTAGACGACATTCGCGGCATTTTTTACTTTAAAGACTTAGCAAAACCCTTGGCTATAGGGAAATTAACTTTAGATATGCAGATCCAGCCGATGCTGCGTCCGGCGCGTTTTGTACCAGAACACACGCCCTTGAATGAACTATTGCCGATGATGCAGCTTGAAAAGCTAGCGATGGTGATGGTGGTGGATGAATTTGGCGGTACTGTCGGACTAGTTACTCTCCAAGATGTGATCGCCCAAATCATTGGCGATCTAGGCGAATTAGAAAGCACCGAAGAGTTGCTGATTGAGATTTTAGATGAGCAAACATATCTGGTGCAGGCGCAGATCAACTTGGAAGACCTCAACGAAGTGTTGGCTCTCAATTTGCCCTTACAGAAAGAATACCAGACACTAGGGGGCTTTCTCCTTTACCAACTGCAAAAAATTCCCGCTTTTGGGGAAACCTTCCGCTATCAAAATTTTGAATTCACTGTGGTATCGGTTATCGGACCACGTCTGCATCAGATCCAGGTGCGGCGATTGGAAGAGGAGGGGGAGTAGGGAGTGGGG
>CAXTSI010000760.1:0-2636 GCA_964246695.1 uncultured bacterium | reverse complement strand
CCCACTCCCCATTCCCCATTCCCCAATACCCATATTCCATCTACTCTGTAAAGCATTATTAACAAAATGTTAAATTTTCGATTGATAAGAAAATTAAATATAAGAGTTGTGAAAAATCGAAGTGTAACTTATCAAATTCTTGATATATTGTGAAACAAGTTACAAATTACATGGTGTGCAATTCTTGTCTCTAGCTGATCGCTCGTCTAAATCTCTGTTATTAAAGGTTTTCACCTTTCTCTCGCCAGTTTTAAGGGGAGGTTGAAAAGGTGAAAGTCAAAGGAGTCCTAGCCCCAGATGAATCTCCTAGATACCCAAAAACAAGCATCTGTTCCTCAGAACTTTCCCATAAACAGGAAAGTTGGACAGGTAACGGGGTTTGATAAGGTAGACAAGGTGAGCGCGGTGTGTGAGGAACAGATAAAAAAGAATTTTTATTTCCGGAAAGATGGAAAACATGACATTGAGGTGGATATTTCCTGGAAATTCCGAGGGCATAAGTCCAAACTGGGAGTTTTATAGGGATTCACGTTTGTGTTCGCTGCGTAAGAACTGCTAACATCTCTTCCCCTTTTTACAGAGAAACAGAGTTGAGATCAGGAAAAATTGCGATCCTATGTAATTTGCAAGTACAAAGAGTGATTTTTTAAAAGGGAAACTATGTCTTACGCTCAAACGAAGACTCAGACAAAATCGGGTTATCAAGCCGGGGTAAAAGATTACAGACTGACTTATTACACCCCCGATTACACACCTAAAGATACCGATATTCTGGCGGCATTCCGCGTCACACCCCAGCCGGGAGTTCCCCCAGAAGAGGCTGGTGCTGCTGTAGCGGCTGAGTCTTCCACTGGTACTTGGACCACAGTATGGACAGACCTGCTAACAGACCTAGATCGCTACAAAGGTCGTTGCTACGATATTGAGCCAGTTCCCGGTGACGACAACCAATTCATCTGCTACGTTGCCTATCCTTTGGATCTGTTTGAAGAAGGTTCTGTCACCAATATGTTTACCTCGATTGTAGGTAACGTATTTGGTTTTAAAGCCCTGAAAGCTTTGCGTCTAGAAGACTTGCGGATTCCTGTGGCTTACCTGAAGACATTCCAAGGACCGCCTCACGGTATCCAAGTTGAACGTGACATACTCAACAAATACGGTCGTCCGCTGTTGGGTTGTACAATTAAGCCCAAGTTGGGTCTGTCTGCTAAGAACTATGGACGCGCTGTATACGAGTGCTTGCGTGGTGGTCTAGACTTCACCAAAGACGACGAAAACATCAACTCAGCACCATTCCAACGGTGGCGCGATCGCTTTACGTTCGTTGCTGATGCTATCCACAAAGCACAAGCCGAAACTGGTGAAATCAAAGGTCACTACCTGAATGTCACCGCCCCCACCTGTGAAGAAATGCTGAAGCGGGCAGAGTACGCTAAAGAACTCAAAATGCCCATCGTCATGCACGACTACCTAACCGCAGGCTTCACCGCCAACACCACATTGTCTCACTGGTGTCGCAACAACGGTATCCTGCTGCACATTCACCGCGCTATGCACGCCGTGATCGACCGTCAGAAGAACCACGGTATCCACTTCCGTGTATTAGCTAAGGCTCTGCGGATGTCCGGCGGTGACCACATCCATACCGGAACCGTTGTCGGTAAGTTGGAAGGCGATCGCGCGATCACCATGGGTTTCGTTGACCTACTGCGTGAAAACTACGTTGAGCAAGACAAGGCTCGCGGTATTTACTTCACCCAAGACTGGGCTTCTCTACCCGGCGTTATGGCAGTTGCTTCCGGTGGTATCCACGTATGGCACATGCCCGCCCTCGTAGAAATCTTCGGTGACGACTCCGTGCTGCAATTCGGTGGTGGTACTCTCGGTCACCCTTGGGGTAATGCTCCTGGCGCTACCGCTAACCGCGTCGCCTTGGAAGCTTGTCTCCAAGCCCGTAACGAAGGTCGTAGCTTGGCTCGTGAAGGTAACGACGTGATCCGCGAAGCTGCTAAGTGGTCTCCTGAACTGGCTGCTGCTTGCGAACTGTGGAAGGAAATCAAGTTCGAGTTCCAAGCTGTTGACACCATTTGATATTAGTTAGGAGTGAAGAGTTAGGAGTTAGGGGTTAAATTAATTCATAACTCTTAACTCATAATTCCTAACTCTTAAGGGCTGGGGTCTAGCATGAATATTAAGCAAATTGCGAAGGATACAGCTAAGACACTCTCTAGCTACCTGACTTATCAGGCGCTGAGAACCGTGTTGACTCAACTCAACGAAACTAATCCTCCCTTGGCACTTTGGTTCCAACGCTTTTCGGCTGACAAAATTCAGGATGGAGAAGCATACATTCAGGAACTGTTCCAAGAAAAGCCAGATCTGGCTTTGCGGATCATGATCGTCAGAGAACACATAGCTGAAGAAGTTACCGAATTCCTCCCGGAAATGGTCCTTACTGGTATTAAGCAATCCAATATGGAACACCGTCGCCAGCACCTAGAACGCATCACGCAACTACAAACATCGACACCCAGCCCTGAACCAGAACAGCAACCAACCTCAGATCCTCATTCGGAAAGTAGTTAGTGGTTAATTGCTAATTGCTAATTGCTAATTGCTAATTGCTAATTGCTAAT
>CAXTSI010000759.1:0-2638 GCA_964246695.1 uncultured bacterium | reverse complement strand
GCTGAGGAATGACTGCGGTACTCTTTATTTTTTATTTATAAACACCCTCTTAGACCCACTGCATTTGTCATTCCCCAAATATAATGCTGGACTGGATGACGCATGTTGGCGTCTACCAGCAGTACCCGACGCCCCACTTGAGCCATTGCCACAGCTAAATTTGCAGCTACCTCAGACTTTCCCTCTTTGGACACGGAACTCGTAACCACGATTGCTTTTAGTTCCTTATCAGAACTTAAGAACTTCAAGTTTGCTTGCAGCATTTGGTACGCATCACCAATAGGGAACTGGGGAATGTCTGTGCCAATCACTCTGGGAATCGGTTGATCTACTCCTTGCAGATGAAAACTCTTTTTGCCATTCCTACTTACTAAAGGAATGACCCCTAGCAGGGTGTATTTGAATAGTTCCTTGGCTTCTTTGACCGTTTTAACAGATCGGTCGATCAGATCGAAAGTAAAGGCAGAAATTACACCTAGCAGCACACCCATAACTCCTCCACCGAGGATAATCATCTTTTTTCCCGAACCATTAGGCTGATCGGGAATCAAGGCAGGGGAGATGACACCCGCATTCCCAATAGTTTGGTTCTCTGCTACCTGAACCTCTTGTAGTTTCGTTAAAAGTGCTTCGTAAGTCGTTTGAGCCGCTTTCAGTCTGCGCTCAAGCTCCCGTTGAGTCTGTTCTAGTTTGGGCAAAATATTTGCTCGTTCCTTATAGGCAGCCCGCTCATTAGACAGTGTAGTGACTTGTCTTGCTAAACCGACTCGCTCTGCCTCAGAACGGGCAAATTCTTCAATTAGCTTTTGTCGCAGATCTCCAATCTGTAAATTCCCCATACTCACTTGCTGATTGCTACCAGCGCCCTGCTTTATCCGCTGTTGGAGCAATTTATTGAGAGCAGCAACTCTTTCTTGCAAGTTGAGGACTGTAGGGTTTTTTGGCTGAAAACGGCTTCGCGCAACCGCAAGCTGGCTTTGTGCATCCTGAAGTTGAGCAAGCGCTTGCTGAATTGCAGGTATTTGACTCAACGAGGCAAAGGTCACAGCTTGCGGCGAAACGATGGCAGCCTGTTTTTGGAGCTTTTTTGACCGAGCCGTGACATTATCTAGTTGAGCTTGGGCTTGAGAGATTTGCGTTTCTAACCGGGAAATCTCATTGACTGCTACAGTTGCTTCTTCTTGCAGAGCGATTACTTTATTTTTTTCTTTAAATCTCCGCAGATTTGACTCTGATTTTATTACAGCTTCCTCAGTTGCTGGTAGTTGTTCCAAAATAAACTTGCGGGCTGAGACTGTTTCTTCCCGATTTGCCTCTATGTTATTCCTGATATAAAGCTGCATAACTTTGTTAACAACTTTTGCAGCGAGTTGCGGATCGTTGTCAGTATAAGCAATTTGCAGGACATCTGTTCCTTTGGCACCGTCTACCTTAAGTTTTTTGGTAAAGTCGGCGATTTTGAGGGGTTTACCTTCGTTATTTTTGAGGTCAAGTACTTTAATGGTTTCCTGAAGAATTGGAACAGATGTAACTATCTTTATCTGAGTCTCTAACGGACTGTTTGTGATGCCTAAAGAATCGAGCCGTCCGATAGCTTCAGGTCCTAAACCGGTTAGAGAGGAGGTACGATTTATCCTAATTAACAGACTTCCCTCAGCCCTATATACGGGTTTCAATGAGAATGCATACAAAAATGCCAGGGCAACAACTACTCCAAAAACCCCTACAGTCGGTATCCAGCGTCGTTGTAGAACTTGCAAATGTTTTTGTAAGTCTATTTCTTCAAAGTTTGATATAGGCTCCATATTATAATTATGCATAATTATATATATGCAGATATTGAAACTACTAATGGATGCAATTAGACTGCAACTTGCTTAACCTTGAAACCGGAAATCCCCGCTTTTATAGCTAACCATCCTTGCCTGTCTACGAGTAAACTCACCTACGGAAGAATTTCCCTCCGGGTCAATTACCCCGATCGCTTGTTGCCAAAGTTCTATTGGTGCTACCGATATACTGTAGGTTTGATCGTCGCGCTTTCGGACATGATACCAACTTGTGGCTTGACACTGGTCACACCAAAATCCTTCTAACCATTCCCCTGCTAAAGAAACTGCTGTTTGATTCGCCACTAACATTCGGGCATTCTGTCGGCTGATTCCCCGTTGCTGGAGTTGTCCGGCAGTATCTGCAAACATTGAATACTTTTGACTCACGCTATCTAAATGGCATCCATGAATTGGACAGTAAATAGCCCGTCGCTTTGAACGTTTCCGATTTCGGTCACACCTTCTCTGCAATTCGACCACCTGATTAGTAAATACTAAATGGTTACGTTGAAGGGACTGAGATCAAAAAGACCATCGAAGTCCTACTTCGCAGCATTAGCTATGAATTATTTATTCATTTAATATTAGTAAAATCCCGGATATTTTAGCCGGAGTTTTAAACATATTAACCATAATTCTTTATACAGGCTGTTTATTTAAAGATTGTGTAAAGATTACTTAAAGATTCTTATAATGAGGTAAAAAAACATAAAAGTAATCGTAACAATTGATACGTAATTATCGACATTTTCTGTAACCGTTCAGGGGGGAGTGCCCTGGAACATACCCATTGCCTAATTAATCGC
>CAXTSI010000758.1:0-2642 GCA_964246695.1 uncultured bacterium | reverse complement strand
TACACAGTAAGGCATTAATTCCTCTTGCCCTTCTTAAATGAGCGAACGTACAGCCCAAGTCCTATCCGAATTTAGCACAAAGATTTTTACCAATAGAAACAACAATAATATAGATATGATCCGCAAATTCCTTCTGGGCGCTTGTATTGGTGGATTGCTGATGGGGCAAGTCTACGAAGCACCACGTGAGCAAAAAGCCCAACAAATTAAATGGACTCAAGATTTAAGTAGTTCTAATCAGAAAAAACGTGAAATGGCACAAGGTCAATTGCTGCAACTAGCCCGAAGTACAGGCATTAGCAATCGTGCAGCAGCAGAGGGGATTTACTTGCAGATTCTAGCGAACGACCCCAACTGTAAACAAGCTCATATCAGACTGGCAGAAATGTACCTTGGGGGGTTCAAAGGGAAACCCAATGCCCTGATAATGAATTGGGATTGCAGCACTTGAAACGCGCCATCGAATTGGCGAACCAAGACATCGATTCTGCTCCAACTCCATTTTTGAAACAAGCTGCCATCGACTATGTAAAAAAGCTGGAAACGATTGAACAACGAGTCAATCAGGGTGTTATGGGGTTAGGGCTGGATTTCCCGCAATATTAAAGGGCGCAACTGGAAACCGCTTCGCTCGAATAGTCGGTGTCTGCCACTGCCACCGATAGACCTTGGTGTGGTGGCATCATTGAATGCAGGCAGCGGCAGACACTCCGCTTCGCCGCCTATTCGTTTCCAGTTGCTGGACTTGGGTTTGGGCGCTTTGAGTGATTTTAGGGGCAAATCCGAGGATATTTTGTTAATGATGAATCGTATGGCAAAAGAATTTTAAGCCCCTTAAATCGCTTTCTGAAAGGGGTGATTTTTGGTGGTCACATAGCTATTATGTATTTTTGACTCGGCGTAATGTATAATATCGTACCGAGGTACTTGCGCTCACGGCGCTTGCAATTTTGCATTACTGTGTAGTGCCTGGGTCAAAGTACCAATAAAGCTATAGATTATTTGGTGCAAGATTTAGCAACGCAGCCACAAGGGTAAGAGCCTACAAAAATCGGTAGGGTTCAAATGGTACAACCTGCTTTCTTCGTGTTAAGTCTGCCAAATCCTTATCTACGCCCGTAAAAGTGAATTTTTTTCTAGAAGTTTTATCTGGCAAGACTTTTGAGAGTTAAGTGGCGGCAAATGATAGGCTCGCTGATCCCACCCCATTCTGGGGGTACAGTCAACAAAAATGCCCTTTCGTGCAGCGGTATCTGACTAACGAATTTTTCAATGGTTTCAACCGCCAATTCATCCCGCATTTGTGCAAGGTTAAAATATATATTTATGGTTTCCTTTGGTAGACTGTTTGGCATTATGACAATCATCTCAAGCTGAGTATTGAGTTTTGGCTCTTATTTTTCCCCCATGATGAGCAACACTCCTGCGGTCAAAACAATCCTGGTACTGGCAGCTAGTCCCGTAGATCAAGCAAGACTGCACCTAGATGTGGAAGTTCGCGAGATTGATCTGGGTTTGCGACGCTCTAAATATCGTGACCAAATCAAGTTGGAGTCTCGATGGGCTGTGAGAATAGATGATCTGCGCCGAGCATTGTTGGATGTTGAACCCCAGATTGTTCATTTTTCCGGTCATGGTGCAGGTGTTGATGGGTTGGTATTTGAGGATGAACTCGGCAAAACCCAGCTCATTAATACAGAAGCTTTGGCGAATCTGTTCTCTTTATTTGCCGGTCAAGTTGAGTGTATTGTACTGAATGCTTGTTATTCGTCCGTTCAAGCCAAAGCTATGATCATCACCTTTTTCCTAGCGTTTCAGAAAGTATTAGAACGCGATCCAACAGCCGCTGATTTGATTCGCGTTTGCGCCTTTTTGGCACCCGATGCTATTCCTGAAGAAATTTTTACCAAAGGTGGGACCCAATTGGGGGAAAATCTCAGCCTCGTAGCAGACAAACCCCTAAATTTTCGCAATGTCATAAAAGAAGCGGGACGGTTTTCGCTGATTTATCGCAATCCAAATAATAAAACCTTTGATATTCACCACCTAGTACAGCAAGTGTTAAAAGCTGAGATGGGTGAGGAGAACTGCCGTCTTTGGACACAAAGGACTGTTTGTGCAGTGACAGAAGTCTTTCCTTTTGCTGAATATCCAAATTGGCAGGTCTGTGAGCGACTTTTACCCCATGCTTTATCTGCAATAAATTGGATAAACCAGTATCAATTTGAGTTGGAACCAGCCGCTAGGTTACTTACTAGGACTGGTCACTACTTGGAAGAACGCGGTCGGTACACCGAAGCGGAACCACTCTTGATTAAATCATTGGAACTAAGGCAACGGTTGCTAGGACAAGAGCATCCCTCTGTTGCCCACAGTTACCACAGCTTGGCTTTACTCTACTATTTCCAAGGAAGGTACACCGAAGCGGAACCGCTCTTCATTAAAGCATTGGAACTAAGGCAACGGCTGCTGGGACAAGAGCATCCCTCTGTTGCCTCCAGTTACAACGCCTTGGCAGGACTCTACTCAGAGCAAGGAAGGTACACCGAAGCGGAACCACTCTTCATTAAAGCATTGGAACTAAGTCAACGGCTGCTGGGACAAGAGCATCCCTCTGTTGCCTCCAGTTACAACAACTTGGC
>CAXTSI010000757.1:0-2657 GCA_964246695.1 uncultured bacterium | reverse complement strand
ACTCAACCAAAGCCAGCCGTCCTCCCCTTTCAGGTTTAGGCTGAACGAATCGCACGTCGTTACCATCCACATACCATCTTCACTACGAATTAAATCTATTGGCTGTTTGCTAAATACATTTTTGCCGCTGCGCCCCACAACCTGCACTCTTTTCGCTTCAGGTGCTTTAACGCGAAATGTCACCCGTCTGTCAGAATGAATATATGGATATTGTCTACCCGGCACATTAGAAGCAGCAGGACGACCTACCTCTAGCTGTGCGTGGATGGGTAGCGGTAGAATTATAGCAAGAGTTATTAGCGCAGGGTAAAGGGCTTTCACTTTCTTTATGTATAATCAATACAAATAATTAAACCTGCCAGTCAAGTCGCTTCGCTCCAAGTCAAAAGCTAAGGTAATAAGTCAAAAGTAAGAACCCCAACCCCTTCGGGAAAATCAAAAATCAAAAATCAAAAGTCAAAAGTAAGAATTATTTAATTATTTTTGACTTTTGACTTTTTACTTTTGACTTCGCCCCCTTGGGGCGCGGGGGCTTGCAGGTCGCTTCGCACGCCTGTCAAAAGTCAAAAATCACTCATTCAAAAGTAATTAATTCTTAATTTTGACTTATTACCTTAGCTTTTGACTTTCCCCGAAGGGGGCGGGGGAACCTGTACCTTTTTGATTTTTTTGACTTTTGACTTTTGACTTTTGACGAACCGAAGGGCGGTAATTCTTCAAGAACGGCTACTGAAACTTTTCCTAAACATCTGACAAATCTCTCAGTTGTTACACTACGGACTTGCAAGACATTACCTGCTGAATCTGAGTCTAACCCGTTTTCATCAGTTTTTTGGATGGGAATCATGAAAGGGCGAATTTGGAATTTAGGTTGCCATGTTGCAACTGGAATAATAATTCGCATCGGAATAGAGCTAAAAATCTCGGAACTAATTACAACAGCAGGGCGAGTCTTCTGAATTTCTTGTCCTCTAGTAGGATCGAGTTGCACCAGCCAAATTTCCCCTCGTTTGGGATTAGTCATTTTCAGTTTCCCAGTCTTCCCCATCGAGAACAGAAAACTCTGTTAATTCAGGATCAGTCAAAAAGTCTTCGGCTGTTGCAGCTATAAACGGTGCTAGTAGTTGGTGTCGTTCTGCCACAGGTAGCCTAGCAATTTCTTGCAGAGATAGCTGTTTTTTGGGTTGGGTTGTTGATGAAATACATAATTCCGTTGCTTCGCTATTTGACTGCTTTACCTGTTCTGTTTTTTGCACAAGAAATTGTATAAAATCCAGCACTTCCTGTTGTTTTTCATCTGGAAGCATCCGCAGATTATTTAACACGGCTTGCTCAATATTAATTGTTTCTGACATCTGGGGTACCTTACTTAAAGTGGTTTATACCAATTCCAAAAATGATTGTTACAAATGAATACCTTGTAGGGGCACGGCACTGCCGTGCCCCTACACCATGTGTCGCATCATTTAATGAAATTGGTATTACTTTAAAAGTCTGCAACCAGAAAACTAACTTCAGAATCCGTTGCTCCTATTTTACAAAATCGCGATCTTGAGTCATCTTGATAATTGATATCACTCTGGACTTTTTAAATCTTGGGCGACAAGATAGATTTTAGTCCATTCGCCCATCACTTGATGAGTTTTGAGTTTTAACTGTTGGGCGATCGCATCTATTGCATTGTCTGCAAGGCGCAGTTCCAGGATCTGCCGTTGCATAGCAGTCAATTTTTCTAACAATTTGTCAAATTGCTTTTGCGTTAGTCCCAAGTTATGTTCTTTTAAGGAAGTTGAGAGCCAGTTTTCTACAAGTTCTGGTTTACCTTTAAGGGCAAACACACGCACAGCATGGTAGCTAATTTTTTCTCGCAAACGATAAACGAACTGAATTGGCTGATTTAATTTTTTGGCTATTTCATCCTCAGACTTGCCTTGCAGGTAAAGTCGCAACCACTGCACAGCCTCTGGTCCCAGATTTTCAAGTAAATAATTCTCAAATTCCTGTTGGACAGCTTGACGTAGCGCCTGTTGCTCCTCCTGATCTTGTGCCTCTTGATATTCTGCGATCACCTGGCTATCTAATAAGTTAACCCGATTATCACTATCGTCTGTCAGAATTTCTTCCGAGACTAGCCTGACTTTGTCGCTGCTAGGCACTTGGGTCAAGCCACCACGCTGAGTGCGACGTAGGTAGTTAACAAAGCGATAGACTAGTAGCGGTTGATTACGTACTGGTCGTAGACAATACTCTTCTATAGTAGCGAACAGCAGCTCGCTTTGTAGCCGAGGATTACTTGTAAACTTGCCAATGTAAACCATTTCCTGTTGTATGTAGCTATCGCTTTGCAGTAGTTCTTGCAGTACTTCTTGCAATACATCCAGTACACTAAGCTCGCGATCGCGACTCAGGGATATCCAAGTTTTAATCTTATTTCGTAATGTCACTAGACTTCCCAGTCGAGTAATCAAATTACGATAAGCACCAGAGCGCCCCGTACCCAAGTATCGTTGAATTAAAATCCGATAGCGATATTCCATCGCCAGCTTTGCAGTCTCCAGTTCCTTAGGGTTGATCGCCTCAAACCGTTTTGAGTCAGTTCCTAAACTCGACTTTATCCATTTAAGCAGCGTAGCCTAGGGTATCGGTCAACCGTTCCA
>CAXTSI010000756.1:0-2688 GCA_964246695.1 uncultured bacterium | reverse complement strand
CCCCACTCCCCACTCCCCAATTTAAGCTGGTTTGAGGACAACTACACCATAGGCGTCTGGGGAAAGATAATTTTGGGAAGCTTGCATTAAGTCATTTGCATCTTGGGCTTGAATGTGTGCTGGGTAGTTAAACGCCCCTTCCAAGTCTCCTACTAATGATTGATAGTAGCCGTATAAACCAGCGCGATCGCTGGGTGTTTCATTACCAAAAATAAACCTATTAGCGACTCGCCGCCGCACGCGGGCGATTTCTGCTTCTTTGACCATTTCTGTTTGTAGCTTGCGGATGTGTTGAGCGATCGCAGCTTCTACGACTGGCACATTTTCCACTGCACATTGCACTGAAATATAAAATGTTCCCTGCAACCGCTGCGTAATATTGCTTACAGAAATCTGGGAAACCAGTCCCTGTTCTTCTCGCAAATCCCGCACTAACCTTGATGTCCGTCCGTGTCCCAAAATTCCTGCCAAAACATCCAGTGCATAAGTTTGATTTAGTTGGAGTAACCCTGGTACTCGCCAAACCATCACCAATCGTGCTTGCTGGAGGCTTTCATCAATAAATTCTCTGCGAACAATTTCTGTAAACGGGGGTTCAGGGTTGGTTGTTGATTGTTGATTGTTGATTGTTGATTGTTGATTGTTGATAGCGACTTCAAATGCTTGTGTGACAATTTCGATTAATTCTTCCACTGGCAAATTGCCCACAGCTACAGCAGTCATTAAGTGAGGTTGATACCAACCAGTGTGAAAATCCCGCATTTGCTGGGGTTGGAGTTGGGAAATAACTGTTTCTGGTCCCAAAACTGGACGTTGATAGGGTAGTTTTTCAAACGCCATTTCCATTGCTCTTTCAAAAGTCCGGCGGCGAGGATTATCAGCCGATCGCCGAATTTCTTCCAGAATTACCGATCGCTCGCGTTCAAAGGCGTCGTCAGGTATGCTGGCATTGACAACCACATCAATTTGCAGTGGAGCCAGATCTGCAAAATCTTTGGGAGCAGTGGTAATGTAGTAATGGGTATAATCTTGACTAGTGGCAGCATTGGTAACCGCACCCCGCTCTTCAATTCTACGTTCAAACTCACCGCTTGCCAGAGCTTCAGTTCCCTTAAAAATCATATGCTCTAGGAAGTGCGCCATACCGTTAATGGTATCCGATTCTACGGCTGAGCCAACGTTAAGCCACAAGCTGAGGTTAACGGCTTCAATTGGCATTTGCTCGGCTACTATCGTCAACCCATTGGGTAGTTGGTGCAGCTTTGGCGCATTGAGACGAGGAGATTTCAGCAGGGTTGAGGTCATTGGTACTAGAGAGTGAGTTTATACTCCTAATTCTTACATTTGGGGAATGGGGAGTGGGGAAAAAAAATTCGAGCGAAGATTTGGTTGGGGTTTGAATCCCCCTACTCATCGAACCAGTCGCCAGTCCAAGAGTCCCCAGTTCAATCAGCAGCAGCCAGAAGTTTGCGGACGCCAGGGGAACGAAACCCTAGAATAATATCTTTGTGGTCCACCCCACGCTCTCATTAGTTCTCGATCAATAAAAATCTCAGTGCTGTTGTGCTGAATCCAAATTTTACCCTCGATAATATCTAGCTGCATCGCGCATCCGTAAATGCGGTATTCATTTCGCCATTCGTTATGCATGACTAAATAGCGATCGCGCACCGGATCGAAAATTAACTGCGCTTGCACATCGTTAGTCGCAAATTCTTGTAAAAAATCACATACAATTCGGCGGTATTCCTCTATTCGATCCATTGTTCTATGACCGAAACGTACAGGATTATAATTAATTAATCTAACCTTGTATTTTTCAATGACTGTTTTAGCTGGTTCAAAGCGTAAAAAGGTTTGATAAGTATCTGTGGGTACAGCGAGATAAAGAATGCGTTCTGGCTCATCAGAAACTTCTAGAGCAGCTTGGTAGTTGAGGAACTGACCTAAGGCTGTATGAAATTCAGAAATGGTCGATCCACCAGCAAAGCTTTTGACTTCTACTGCTATTTTACGTCCTTCCTTCTGGGCTGCGATCGCGGATTCTGCAGCCAGGTCAATATAGACATCGACAACACCGTAGCGCAATCGGTAAGGGTCGTGGGCGATCGTCCAACCGTCTTTTTGAAGGGCAGTTTTAACGGTGTTATGAAAAATATCTTTTGCCATACTGTCGTCAGAGTAATCAATTCCATTTTGAATTTAGGCGTTAAAGACTCTGGTATGCTATTGAGTCCAATTGAGTAGGCAATCGTACCTACTCTTGCAGAAACGGAGGGCGATCGCTTTCTTCTGTTGTTAAAAGTAAAAACTACCGTTTGCGATGGCGCGTGTTTTTAAGTTTACTCTTATTGTAACCGTTCAGGGGGTGCGATCGATTAAACGTATCCTATATCTAGATGCCTTTCCCCGCAAGGGTTCCATAACTTCATCAGCATAAACATTAAATGACCCTGACCCTTGTCCAATCAGCACTTCAAAAATAAGGTGCGTCTTTGCGTAGTCCTGTCATACTTTAAATCAGCAACGCCACAAATTAGATGCGCTTACCATGGCTAGCGACGCTTGGAGAAAAGCTCCAAGCTATACTTAGAATTGAAACCTGAAAGCCAGTTTATGCAGGCATAGTATAATTGTACGCAGACAATAAAGTTCTTTACTGGTAAAGGCTGAAACCCTCATTATGTC
>CAXTSI010000755.1:0-2688 GCA_964246695.1 uncultured bacterium | reverse complement strand
TAATTGCTAATTGCTAATTGCTAATTGCTAATTGCTAATTGCTAATTGCTAATAGTCAATTTTTGCCATTAGCTATTAGCGATTAGCCCTTCGGGTGACGCTCGTTCCGACGCTCCTTGTACCGGAAGATCGCAACGCTTACGCTACCGCAACGCTTACGCAGTCCCCTACGGAGGGAAACCCTCATATGCGGGCTGTCTCACCATTAGCTTTAACCAATTTCATCACGTTCAATGTATAACAACATAAACGCGAATGTCACAGCAGGAAGGACTAAACCAGTCAGAGGTACTAAGATGGAAGGCAAAAATGTAGTATAAGCCAAGATAGAAGGCAAAAATGAAGTTGCCATAGTAAAGATTCCTAAAATACAGCACAATTCAAGATGAGCTTACTGCAAATTCCGCCAGATTTTTTAAATCCTCAAGATTTTTAACACAGCCGCTTCGCGATCCCGTTGTACTCCGCTTTCTCCCGGAAAGACGCGATATATCGCGTCTCTACAACTTCTGACTTTTTTATATACTTAGGAGGAGTTCATCTAGCGGCAAATTTGGTAATTCCGGAGGAATTACCGTCCGCAAGATAGTGACTTTGTGGCTTTCCTGTTGGGTTAGCATATCTACAGCGATCGCCTCCACGCGAATTTCCTGACAGCCAAAAGGAACGCTGATGTGAGTCATAACTTCCAACCCTCCTAAAGAGTTGGGTAGCAAATTTGTTAACCACCGAGGACCATCCAGCAACCACCGAGTTTGGCAATCTTCGACCCATAATTTCACCGCTACTTGAGGACGTCGGTCAGCGACCTGTACGAACACCCTGACAGAGTTTCCAGAGATCAATTCGCCGTTTGGGAGATGCAGTTGTGGAATTGCCAGCGGTTCTGTGATTACTGATACATGTGACACTGGTTGTGACTGCTGTTTAGAGGTGTGGTTCTTGAAAGTATCAGCTTCAGCTTCACTGTATGTATCATATACTACAATTTCCCGCGCCAAAATTGCCGATGGAGTCCGAGTATGACTGGGAGAGGGGGGATTCCCAGCAACGGATGTTGTAGCGGATGTAACGGATGGTTGTTCTGTAAAACCTAACGATAACTCATCTGTTAAATCTGTTAATTTCGTTATGACATCCGTTACATCCATTACATCCGTTACATCCGTTACCACATCCGTTGCCAAATCCGTTACATCCGTTACCACATCCGTTGCCAAATCTGTTGCCAAAGGTTGGTCTAAGAGTTCGGAGGACATTGTTTCGTGGCTGGGGATAAAATTCTCGTAGTCTTGATGTTGCATATTGATCGGTTCAGGTAAGGAGTATCCTTGGCTGTGCATCCACTTCTTAATCAGAGGGGATACGTAGGGGCTATCCACAGTTGTTAATTCAGAACTAGGCGGAACGACGACTTCTGCAAACGAGTTTTCCTGAGAATGTGCGTCGTTTACCACTAACTCATGTGCATCTCCAAAAGAGTTTTCCGAAAATTCTGTATCGTTTGCTACTAATTCATGTGCGTCTTCATGATATTCTTGAGTTGCTTGATTCTGAGAATTCTCAAACGTCTTCTGCATCAATACATTTAGTTGATTGCTTTTTATTTCTTCTCTGTCACTGGGCAAGGCTTTTAGGCGTCTCAAGTATGGAAAAGTAGTGCCTGTGCTCGTAACTCGACTTATGGCAGTAATGTCATCGTTCTTTAAAAGATGCAACTGTGTAGGAGATTCTGAAACAACAGTAGCAACACTGATAGTCTTAGCTTTTTGCCTAGAAAACTTCGGTAGTTGAGGTGAAGAAGGAGAAGCAGCTGATTTACGAAGCGCTAGTGGGTAAATTTCCGGTGGTAAGGATTTTTTCGGGGATGGACGGAAGTGCTGATACTGGATTGTTTTTGCAGTTTTTACGAGATTGAAAAGTTCCAATTTTAGCGGTACAGATGGTGGCGCAGGCGATTCTATTGAGTCTAGTGTGTCTGGTTCACTATTGTTTGCGGCGCTGATTGCCAGCAATTGTGTCACATCTGCTGTAATTGTGAAGGACTTGTGTGCCAACAGTCTTGTTTCACCAGCGCCTGCAAGTGCGCCATACAAACTGATGTCTGCCAAAATCAGCTTGGATTCCCAATCACTAGGAATCTCAATCGAGCATTTAATAGTGAATGGCAGTAACTTTGCTGGTAAGGGTTGTCGCACCTGAGTCAATGTTTGCGACCCTTGAGGAGAACATAGTTCTATTCGTAGTTCTCCAGCACAGACTCTTTCAAAGTTTGATGTCTCATCCAAAACTTGATTTATCGTTTGTTTTGGCTCTAGATATCCATTAATAGTAAGAGTTTTTCCCCAATAAGCAACGTAGGTTTCCTCTTCTAAGGTCAGCAGTAGTGGTAGATCTGAAATAGCTGGCGGAGAATCTTCAACCGTTGTTTCATCGAATAGCAGTGGTTCAGAAGGTGGTAAAGCTAATTCAATCAGGTTTTTTAAAATCTGTTCTGCTGTCTCGGCTTTGAGCCACACTGGGCTCTTAGGCTCATCAATAATGACATCTTTTTCTTCGTTTTCACTCTCGCCCTTGGTGGAGAAAGATGAGGATAAGGAAGATGAGGAGGATAAGGAAGATGAGGAGGATGAGGAGGACTTGGAAGCATCCCCCCTCCCTCCCTCGTCTCCCTCATCTCCCTCATCT
>CAXTSI010000754.1:0-2711 GCA_964246695.1 uncultured bacterium | reverse complement strand
AACTAACAACCAACAACTAACAACTAACAACTAACAACTAACAACCAACAACTAATTCAAAAATCTCCACCAGAACCATATTTCCAGGCATCAATCCAGCGATCGCAATAGTATTTGGGAACGTTTGGCAAATCTACCCAAAGTTTTACCCGTTGACTCAGCCAAAACAAAGCCGAATAAACACCTAAATTCCCGTAATGTACCATCCAATCAAGCAAAGTTCCCAAGCCTACTTGGGTCATTACCTTGACAATTAAACCAGGATGTGATATTGCTGTTTTTAAAAGTGTTTGCGTCAATGCCGGAAACTGTACCACATCTTGCAAAAATGGCTTGAGCACAGGTTCACCCAACTGTTGCATTTGTTGAAACACCACAGACAGCAGTTGGTTAATTTGATTGGGGTCAATTTTCTGATTCACACCAACGCTCATCGCCCTTTGAAATAACCAAGTTACTGATAAACTTGGCTGGTATGGTTGCAACAGTGCTAGCGCCTTCGCAGATAATTGATCGGTTTGCAGTGCCTCATGAATGCCAAATGTTAAACGCTGCAAGTGACGCACCATTGCGCCAAAACCACCAAAACTTAAGGGAGATTGACTACCACTGCTATCTCCTACTGGTAGAATGCGACTCCAAGGCGTCAACAGCGGATGACGATAAGAAGGAAAAAAGCCAAACAACGCTCGTTTAAAGGTAAGCTGGTTCAATTCCACACCTTGATATTCTGGCATCAAACGCAGATATTCCTCAAACAAAGCTTCTAAACCTAAGCGTTGTGGATGTGCATCCATGTAAGTAAATAAGTAAGTAGTTCTACCATCTCTGGCTGGGAAAGCTTCCCAGAAGTATTGGCATTGATTCAGTAAGGGTGTAAAAGATAACAATAAGTCCCCAGAATTGTTTTCCGCAAACCCTTCGGCGCAACTTCCCACCACTAAGCAAAGCGCATCTGGTTTTTGCCCAAGGCGTGCTTGCTGCGTTATCGGGGAAAGATGTCCCATAGCGTCAATTAACAATCTGGTTTTCAACCCGCTATCAGCTACCACCACTCCATCTGGATGAACCACCACCCCTGCAAAAGGCGTGTTTTCAAACAACTGTCCGCCGGCAGCAAGAAATCTCTGCTTTAATGTTTCCAACAGATAAACTGGATCGACACCGATATTCAGAACATCCTGTACCCAAATTTCTGCACCACCAAGAAAGCCAACTCTCGCTTTTGGATAAACGGTAGCGATCGCCTTTTCTAGTTCATCATCTGTCAGCAAACCTAATTGCAAGAAAACTTCTAACTCTTTGCGGGAGATGTTCCACTCTTGGTCTCTACCACGCAGAACCGATCGCTCAATCAACGCCACCCGTACTTTCTTCAAAGCTAGGGCGCAACCAATTAAAATACCCAATGTGCCACCGCAGATCACAACATCCCAATCCACAGCACCTAAAAGCTGCTCGTTTTCTTTCACTACCATTGGCACAGGTGTGATATGATCTCTTAATGATGCCAAAGTGCGATCGGCACGACGTAACCCTTCTAAAACATCGCCAGGTAGTTGGCTAAGAATCTCTTCCGTTAAAGTCATTTTTGGTTGTTAAAAAGTACCCCTACTCCAATCTTGCACTGTGGCAGCGGATGTTGTAGCGGATATAACGGATTACTCTGTCTGTGCAACCAACACATAATGCATCCGTTACATCCGTTACCACATCCGTTGCCAGTCTTTGGGTAAGGTGATTAACTTTGCAAAGTACTTTAGCATAAGATGTGACTATCTTAATATATAGATAGCACCGTAAATCTCTTTATAGGAAACATTCATGAACCGCTCTAAGATAGTTGCCATTATTACAGGCGCAATTTCTATACTCTTAGCGATCGCCTACCTGATCCTTGTCCAACTGTTAGACTTCCGGGGCGAAATGAAACCCGCCCCTATCAGTCAAAACCAACAAAGCACGATAGTTGCTCATAACTATCCTACCACCTCCTCAAAGCGTGTTTTACTTAGTACAGGTACAGAATCATCTGCGTGAGTTTTGGGGGTAGCAATGAGATTTCAGTTAAAGGATGTACATCTGTCATTGTCTGCACAAGCAAGAAGAAATAAAAAAGCTTTGCAGGGAATAGGACTTGTAATTAGTGGTCTAGCAGTTGGCTTATGTGTGTCTTTGCTAGGGGTTAGTCAGGCAGTTAGTCAGGTGGAAGCTGCTAGCTTTAGTTTTACGAAAGTTGTTGATACCGACACACCAGTACCAGGTTTTAATGAGAACTTCAAGAGTTTCAGCGAGCCTTCACTAGACAATGGAAGTATAGCGTTTATCGGCGGTAGAACTTCTCTGGCAAGTGGTTACAAAACAGGTATTTACACCAATATTGATGGTTCATTGAACGTAGTTGCGGACACCAATACACCTATTCCTAGCGGTGGAGGAAAATTTATTTTTTTCTATGATTTTTCTCTAAACAATGGAAGTGTAGCATTTGCTGCCAATAGAGAAATTTATGATTATGTGTCAGGTATCTACACCAATGTTAGTGGTTCATTGAAGGTAGTTGCCGATACCCATACACCTATTCCTGGCGGTACAGGAGGCTTTATCGAATCCGATCAGCCTTCTTTAAATAATGGAAGTGTAGCATTTAAAGGTCAGGGAGATTCATCACCTCCTCGTCAACTAGGGATCTACAAGAATAATGGTGGTGT
>CAXTSI010000753.1:0-2715 GCA_964246695.1 uncultured bacterium | reverse complement strand
GTTAGTGGTTAATTGTTAGTGGTTAATTGTTAGTGGTTAATTGTTAGTGGTTAATTGTTAGTGGTTAGTGGTTAGTGGTTAGTGGTTAATTGCTAATTGCTAATGGTAACAACTAACAACTACCAACTAACAACTAACAACTACCAACTACCAACTAACAACTAACAACTATCAACTAACAACCAACAACTAACCATTTTGCTTCAGAACCCCATCTTCCATGTAAGCGACTCGGTCGGCTACATCTATCACCCGAGGGTCATGTGTTACAATTAGCACTGTGCAGCCTTGTTCCTTTGCCAGCTTGCGCAGTAAATCAGTCACGGTATGCCCACTATGGGAGTCTAAGGCAGCTGTCGGCTCATCTGCCATAATCAATAGGGGGTTGCCTGCTAAAGCACGGGCGATCGCTACTCTCTGTTTCTGTCCTCCAGACAAATCACTCGGCTTTTGATTTACTTTATCTCCTAACCCAACTTGTTCGAGCAGCACTTGCGCCTCCTTTCGTGCCGATCGCCCACGAATACCTTTGATATTGAGTACGACTTCAATATTCTCAGATGCTGTCAGCGCCGAAAACAGGTTGAACCCTTGAAAAATAAAGCCGATGTTTTGCAGTCGGAACTGTGCTAGCTTGGCGCGAGACATGGTTGTAATTTCTTGCCCAAGCAGGTAAACATTTCCGGCAGTCGGTGTCAGTAGTCCAGCTAAAATTGACAAGAGGGTGGTTTTCCCCGATCCCGACGGTCCCATTAACAGTTGAATATTGCTGTTTGGGATTTCCCAGTCAACGCCTTTAAGAACTTGATAGGACTGTTGCCCTGACTGAAACGCCATCTCTACCCCTTTGACAACAATGGCTTTTGTTGCAGTACTCTTTAAACCTCGTGAGGTAGAATCTACCTGGTTTCGGATTTTATTGGCTACAGTAGAGTAAATTTCAATCGGGCTCATTTGTTAAGTTTTGTAGCGACTAAGTGTTTAATAATCCAAAAATCTGTCAGTGCTAAGGTATAATAAAAAACTTTTTTATTCGCAAGTTGTGTCTATTGTACATATCTTGATATTTAAATTTGTCTAGCCTCCGGCATAGTCCGTTGTATTTCTATTTATGGATGTATATCATCATAGGTATTTGACGTGTTTTTTTACTGGTTTGATTCCCATGATAAAAACTTATGTCTAAAATGCGTATCAGACTTTATTCACAATTTCACCCGTGACTTAAGTCCTATTTTTTACATTTTTGGGAGTTGAAATTTACTAGAAATAATTCGCTAACTTTTGTGCCCATGAATTACGCCTTAAAGACAATTGCTGGATCGACGCGGGTGACCTTTTGAATCGCAAAGATTGCTGAGCCGACACACATGACAACTGTGACACCAAAAACTGCGATCGCAGTTGTTGGTGTGATTAAAATCATGATTCCCTGACTTGATAATGTCCAAGCTGCAATTCCCAGACAAAGGATTGTGCTGGGAATATAGCCGATAACCGCCATCCACAGAGCCTGCTCGACAATCACACCGTATATAATCCAATCAGACGCGCCCATTGCCTTGAGTGTTCCAAACTCCTTAAGATGATCTGACACAGAAGAGTAAAGGATCTGACCAACAATGATCGCTCCAACAATGACACCCACCGTTGCACCCAAACCGAGAAGATACCCAATTCCAGTTCGCTGTTGCCAGTAAGTTTGAGTCTTTTTGCGCATTTCGGCACGAGTATAGGCACGGGTGTTTGGTAAAGCGGCATTTAACTGCTGCTTAAGTGCCTGTAGATCCTGACTTGGCTGGGCTCGAATCAATATATAGGTGATCGGGTCTGATGAGGCTAACGGTCTTGGCACAGGAGTAGAAGTCTTAGCTTCCGGCACATAAGTGTTGGTACACTGGAAATTCGTCGATCCGGATTGCAATTTGCAGGATAAAGTAGAAGTCTTACCGGAACTTAAATAAGCGTTGGCACTCTCTAAGGAAGTGAACATGTAAGGATTCGACGCAATTGAGCGGTTTCCTTGCGTTAACCCCACTGACCGTACTGGTAAGGTATTAACTGCAGCTATCTCACCTACGTGTCTGATATTGAGAGAATTCGCATTAGTTATATCCACTATGACAGTGTTAGGTGCTTTTAAGCCACTCACACTTCCTTGTACAATATTTTCCGGTATAAACAATTGCCCCTGTGGGTCGAATCCGACGACTTTGACTGGAGCAATCTCCCCGATTGGGTGACGCCACAAACCTGCGCCGACAATCAGCGCTTCTGCTCGCTCCACTCCTGGTATCTTTTGCGCCACGCTGAGGTGTGTCAAAGGCATTGGCAGCGTCAGGTCAATGTAGACCATGCTATCTGATGCTACCCAAATGTCAGCTGTGGAATTGCTAATTAACTTAGCCGAGGACCGAGTAAATCCACCGAAGATACCAGTCTCAATCGTCACTAGGCTAACGGCAAACATAATCCCTACCTGCGCTACAAGGAAGCGAGGAATGTCTTCAAGCAGGTTTTTTCGGGCAATTGAAACCATAAGAAAAGCTGGATTTTTGACGATTACTAAATCAATTCATCGTACTCCTGACTGCGATCCGAATTCAAAGATATTGTATTTTGCAATACTTTTGTGATTGGATTGTCTTATGGGAGGAGGACATGACCGCCCTGCGGTTCGTCTAAGGTAACAAGTCAAAAGTCAAAAAAAACAAA
>CAXTSI010000752.1:0-2720 GCA_964246695.1 uncultured bacterium | reverse complement strand
ACTCCCCACTCCCCACTCCCTAACGTAGGCGCGGAGATTTTTGCTCGCGAATCACCAGTAACGCCACGATAATGCCAATAGCAGCAAAACCAGCACCCACAGCAAGTGCAGCTTGGAAGCCGCCAGTAGTGGCTGTTTGTAACGCGGCTGGCGAGTTGCCCGTGCTGGCAACGATCGCTTGTGTCCGGGCGGTAGCAACTGCAACCAAGATTGCTAATCCCACGGCGGAACCAATCTGTTGAGCAGTGTTCAGCAGTCCTGATGCCAGCCCTTGTTCACTGTCGGCAACTCCAGCAGTAGCAGCGATCGTCACTGAAACCAGACCAGTCACGATGCCAAACCCAACGAGCACCGTTCCCAGCAGCAGATCGCGAACAAAATTGCCCTGGACGGGGATATGAGTTAAGACCAACAGCCCCACCATCGACGCCACCATACCGCTCACCATTGTGGACTTCACACCGATGCGGGTTAAGAGTTGAGAAGCTAGGGGAGCAGCAGCCATCGCCGCTAGTGCATGGGGTAGAAACGCCATTCCAGTCTGTAGTGCCGAGTAACCCAATACCTGCTGCATGTAAAGTGTCAGGATAAAGACCATTGAAGCAACCGCAGCACTCAGCAGGGCACCCACCAGATTGGCACCTGTGAGTGTGGAGGAGCGAAAAATCACCAGCGGCACTAAGGGTGCGGGCGATCGCGACTCCACCCAAATAAACAGAGCCAAAAAGGCGATCGCACCCCCCAACAGCAAAACGGTCGAAACAGCAACCCATCCGGCTTCCGGGGCTTGCACCAGGGCGTAGACCAGCAACACCAATCCGGCTGTCACTGTGACCGCACCCGCAAGATCAATTTGCGTTGTTGCGGTTTGCTTTCGGCTTTCGCTCAGGAGTACTGGGGATAAAGCAACTGCCGCAATGCCAATCGGCACGTTCACAAACATTACCCATCGCCACGAAAGCGCATCCGTCAGAATCCCACCCAGCAGCACTCCCGCCGCAAAGCCTCCAGCGGCGATCGCCCCCCAGATGCTTAACGCTCGATTGCGCTCTTGTCCTTCTGTAAAAGTCGTCGTCAAAATTGACAGGGCAGCAGGAGAGACGATGGCGGCACCTAGTCCTTGAAACGCTCTGGCACTGATCAATACCCACTGGAGATGAGCCAAACCACCGACCAGCGAGGCAAGGACGAATAAACCTAGCCCAGCCATGAAGACTCGGCGATGACCAAACAGGTCTGCTGCCCGACCGCCCAGCAACAAAAAGCCTCCAAATGTGAGAGCGTAAGCGCTGATTATCCATTGGAGATTTTGCTGAGAAAAGCCAAGGTCTTTCTGCATCGCGGGTAGTGCAACATTGACAATCGAGAAGTCCAGCACCACCATGAACTGTGATGCACATAGGAGTGCCAGCACCAGCCATCGACGGGAATCAGCAGTCTTAGGGCGATTATTCCTCGGTGTTGGCATGCTTATTTCCTTTCCTTCAGTTATGGATGCTCATATAACCTAATAATGCTACCTGTCACCATGCTTGCCTCATCTGAAGCTAGCCAAGCAGTATACTTACCTACTTCGTTAGCCGTAAGCCATTCCGGGTGTCCATCTGCAGGTCGTTCGCGGGTCACAATCATACTGTGCAGCACGACTTCATTAATGCGCACACCACTGCTTTTGTTTTCCTCTATCAGTATCTGTGTGAGCATTATTTCTCCTGCTGCTGGAATACAAACCAAACCGTAGTTAGGCATAGGTTGGTCAGCAGCACCGCCACCAATTAAGGTATAGCTGCTGCCCCGTTCCAGTATAGGTAAGAATGTCCGTGCAGCAATAAAATGGGAGGTCAGGTTGCTATCTAGCATCCGCTTCCAGTCGTCTAATGATGTTTTGGTTAACGGTATGTCTTGATTCCATCGACCGTTGAGTGAGGCAACTACAGCATCCAACCGTCCGACTTGATTGAGAACCTCGTCGCGCAAACTTTCGGCGCTCTTGGTACTGCTCATATCCCCCACTACTGGAATGAAACGCTCCGTTGCCGATCCCAAGTATCCGCGCAACTGGTCAAGGTTCTCTTGTTTACGTGATGGCACAACTACAGTTGCCCCCTCATCCAGAAAAGCCCGGACAATACCTTCGCCAACACCGCCTGTACCTCCGGCTATGAAGGCAATTTTTCCTTCTAATTTGCTCATACTTCCCTCCAATGGTTTTCAGTAAAATGATTGGCGTTGCTGAATCTAGATATGAATTGGCGTTGCGGAATTACAATATGAACGTCATCTGTAGAGACGCGATTAATCGCGTCTCTACAAAAATCGTGGTTGTACAAAAAACCAATTTCATATTCAAATTCAGCAACGCCTATGAATTGCTCACGCAAAGGCGCAAACGTACAAATAACTGTTCATATTCCAATTCCGCAAAGCCAAATAATTTGGGTATGATTATTTAGTACTGCACTGCAACTTCATAAAGAGCGGGGTTAGCTTCAACCGACTTTTGTTTTTCTTTAATCACAACATTAGACATTGCTGCCTGCCATGCTTCTTTGCTTTCCCAATGCGCTACATTAATGAACTCAAACCGTGCGTTTTCATCAGGGCTGCGGTGAAGCTTTGTATCGATAAATCCTGGCTGATTCTTCATTTGTTGGGCAGTCTCATTGTAACCGTTCACAGGCTTGGCAAACGTTACCGTAGAAAATAGGTACAAATTGATG
>CAXTSI010000751.1:0-2725 GCA_964246695.1 uncultured bacterium | reverse complement strand
CAGCGCCCGCAAGCTTGAGGCGATCGCCTGATTCATATTTTGGTTCAGCAACGCCGTATATTTTCATCAGTTGTCGCGCCTAAAAATTGCATATCTTTAAATAAAGTGATTTTGTAGGGTGTTAGGCATCGCCGTAACGCACCAGCCCAAGAGTGATGCGTTACGCTTTTTTTGGTGCAGCATATTTGTATAAGCTACATCATCAAGTCACCTGTAGGTGCGTTGGGAACAGATCAAAGTGAGACATCTCAGACATCCTCTAACCAAGCTTGTAAATCAGCCAAACTAGTAAAATCTAACAGTGCTTCAGTCAAATTTTCGAGAACAGGCAATGGTAGACTAGAAATTTGCACCCGTATTTCATTAGAGATTTCTCCAAATCGCTTAGTTAGCTGTCGGATAATCAGGTCAGATGTTGCTTCCTCTTTGATTTATCGGTAAACTCTCGTTTCCTTTATTGTTATTCCTAACATAGACTCTACCTCTTTTCTACTCAGTTGTTCAAATTTGTACACCATAATCGTCGTTACCATCTCTATGATGACGCGACTTGATAGATTAGATGTTTCAAGAGCGGTTCTAGTTAACAAATTCCTTGCTTCTTCTGGCGCTCGTTCTTCTTCTACCGTAGTTAGTACCATCAGCGCCACCCATAAAGGTAAGGAGCGAATATCCCCCAATTCATTCAAATACACCCGATACACTTGGTTTGAGTTAAGCAGGCTTCGATGAGGATAAATATCGCTTTGTTCAACACTGCGCGACGGGTAAATTATTACTGCTTGCCAGTCACTAAATCTAGCACGGTTACGATAGAAATATAATGAAGATTCGGCAAATAGTCTCTCGTAAAGCTGTTCATCCTTATAAAATTGGACTTCACAGAAATAGACGACTCCTGCTTCTTCGTTTTCCGGTGGAAGAAATACTCCATCAATCTCAAATTTTGGTTCTTTGACAGCTACCGAATCAAATCGATAAGCACTTGCATTTTTTGGAGGATTTGTCAAGAGTTCAAATAGCAGTGAGGGGTATTGTTGAAACAGTTTGTAAAATATTGAGTCTCGACGCATGAAGCATTTTAGGTAATTTATTTGACATTATATAGTGGTCGTTGCATCAGTAAAAATGCATTTTATGCAGTTGAAAGGTTTCGCCAAATAAATTTTTGGTTTTTGTAATGTAAAAGCGTTATAAGTCTGCAATTAACCTTGCTTTCCTCAGAAAGAATTGAAGTACACTCTCTTCTCTAGAAATAATATCAGCTCTGCCCTCCATTCCTAATTGGATGGAACACTGTTTTTTACCGCTATAGAGGAAAAGGCTTTCAGGCTCAATTGTTACCTCATAAAAGGCACCAACTATAGCAGTATTTTGGCTTGTAGCCGTTGTCGGGGCAACTCCAGCAGCACCATTTGCTTGAGGTACGAATGCATCTGGGGAAATAGCCTTGACTTTACCTTTAAGAGTGCCGTAATCTGGATAAGGACAAGCAGAAACCCGCACTAAAACTTTTTGTCCTTCTTTTAACTTGCTTTTTTCCTCAGATGCTACTGCTGCCTTAACTACTAAGGGGGCATCACTAGGGACAATTTGAGCGATTTCCTCTCCTGGGCGCACAGTTTGACCAGAATTTCGCAGATTTAGTTTCGATATTATACCATCTGCTGTGGCAGTGATGACAGTCTGACTGAGGTCAATTTCTACTTGTTGGAGTTCACGGCGATCGCGCTCAATTGTTTGCTGAATTCCAATCCGTTGCTGGATGAGGGCTTTGCGTTCTTTGTCTAATGTAGCTTGGTTGGCTTTAAGAGAGGCTTTTTCTTGGGCAATGCGCTCAGTGGCTTTTGCTACTTCTGCATGACTTGGATTAAGTGTAGCTACTGCGCGTCGCCCTCTGGCACTAGCTGCCGAGATTGCTTGAAGTAGCCGTTCTATTGTTTGTTTTTGCGCCTCAATGACTGCAAGTTGTGCCGCCACTGCTTGTTCTTGTTGGCTAACTGCCAGTTGTGCTTCCTCAAATTGATCTTGAGAAAGCGCTCCAACTTTTGCTACTTTCTGATATCGGTTCCGCTTCAACTGCGCTGCTGATAAGCTGGCAACCCTTGACTTTAAGTCCGCTTCGGCTGACTTTAACTCGGCTCTTGCTTTCTGCAATTCCTTATCAGCTATCTTAACATTCGCCTGTGCTTCTTCGACATCAGCTGTGGTGATAAGAAGCTTGTCTCGATAGTCTCGACTGCTATGCTCAAGCTCAGCACTAGCACCAGCAATCACACGGTTAATGCGATCGGTTTCGGCTTTGATCTGACTATTAAGCGCACCGATCTGGGCGTTGATTTGAACGAATTGTAACTGACTCTGCTGAATATTGCTTTGCAATTGACTTTTTTTGGTTTGAAGGCGAGAGTCGTCAATAGTGGCAATGACATCTCCTTTTTTGACAACTTGATTATCTTTGACAGAAACGCGCATAACTGAACCTTCCGTTGCAGCCTGAACAATCCGCAACTCACCAGCAGGACGAAGGTTCGCCTGTGCTTTGACTGTTACCTTATACTTGGTAACAGATGCAGTAGCGATCGCTATTCCCAAAAAAGAGAGCATAACCATTCCGCCAACGGTAGTCCAACGACCAAGTGGTGGCAGAAATTCGTTTTCTTGAACTGGGGGTAGAAAGTCTGAGTTGGAGTAGCTAAGCATGGGGATATGAGGGGGATGTGGG
>CAXTSI010000750.1:0-2733 GCA_964246695.1 uncultured bacterium | reverse complement strand
CCAAGGACGCTACAGTGAAGCTGAACCAAATTTGGAATTGTTTTGTCACTTTCAGCAGACCCTATCTCGTGAACGTTTAGAGATTTGCCCAAAAAATTCGTGTTTTTTTAGCTGAGCTAGTTGACTAAAGTTTATTTGGTAGGGTATTATCTAGATAATAGAAAAGGTGTGTTCAGATATACCCCATATGAGAACTGGGGAAGAGCGTGATTTTAAGTTAATCAACAGACAAAGCAGATATTTTATTGATGAACAGTTCGGGAGAGATTTTTTTGCGCGTGGTGAAACTCTCTTCTTTGATGTATTGCTCAAATCTCTTAAATTTAGGATTTATGGGGATACTTAACTGTGTTCTTCATCAAGTAATAAGTTTTTGGCTTAAGATTGCGGAATTTGGTACAAAAGTGATGTGGTAATAAATTAGGATATTACTAGACTCAGTAACACAGGTCGCGGCTTACATAAGAGTACAAGTATTTTCCTGATTTTCAAGTACCCTGCTGGTATTTTTCTGCAACTAGTTTTGAGAAAGCTATTGGCCTCGTAGATTCCGGTAACAGTATTAATTTTTGTCGTGCTAATTACTAAGGACTATTCTTATGGAACCTATGACAGTGACAGCAACAGCGATCGGTACTTTACTTCTAGTGAAAATTGCTGAGGGAGTAGCGACAGAAGCAGGGAAACAAGCCTTTGAGAAAGTGAAAGGGTTGCTGACACCACAGCTTCAAGAAAAAGTAAATCGGTTGTTAAACTTACTTCGTCTTAAATCGCCGCAGACTGTAGAAGCGATACAAAAAGCGCCCCATCCTCCATTAAATATAGATATTACTGAGAATGAGTTAAAGCAAGCTATTCAAAAGGATAAGGATAGCGAACTTGCTAGAGTTATTGGAGAAATAGATGCATTTGTCAAGGCAAATCCAAAATTAATGCAAGCAGTTAAAGAGGTGATAGACGATTTAAAGTCTCAACCTCCTGGGAACCAGAATTTTACTAACACTATAGGAAAATTAATGAACTTGGTTCAGGGAGGAGGTACGATTAATATTGACGGCGGTCAAACTATCAATTGACTACAGTCGCCCGAATCGGAACGGGTAAAGTTAAATCCGCCAAATGCAGAAGCGATTGAAAGAGCGCCCATTCCTCTATTAAATAGAGATATCACATCGGGTGAGCTAAAGCAAGATTTTCAAGGCGATTTAAAATCTCGACCTTCAGGCAACCAAAGTTATAACAACACATTTGGAAATGTTGTGAATTTGCCTCAGGGACCAAACCCTAGTGTTAATATCCAAACCCAAATAAATTCAATTTATTCGCCCAAACAACAGTTAAATCCCCCAAATAATGTTGTTTTTAAAGGTTCTGCAAATTTTGTCGGACGACAGTATGAACTAACTATACTACGTGAAAAGTTGCTTCGACCAGGCACAGTAGCAATTTCTGCTGTTGCAGGTATGGGTGGAGTTGGTAAAACTGAATTAGCAACGCAGTATGTACGTCAACATGAAGCTGATTACCCTGGTGGTATTTGTTGGTTAAATGCGAGAGATTCAATTCTAGCTGCTGAAATTATACAGTTTGCTCAGCTTTATATGAAACTGGAAGTACCGCAGAAGGATTTTCGTGAAAGAATGCTGAGTCTGACTGAACAAGTAGCTTGGTGCTGGCAGCATTGGCAACCACCAGAAGGACTGGTATTAGTTGTATTAGATGATGTTACGAATTTAGGGAGTTGTCGAGAGTTTCTACCAGGGGGGAACCGTTTCCGCGTGTTGATGACAACGCGATCGCGCAACTTAGACTCTAATATTGAGGAGATATCCTTAGATGTACTTTCACCAGAATTCGCTTTGGAATTATTGACAAAGTTAGTGGGTGAAAAGAAAGTACAAAAGGAACCCCAAATCGCTAATGAATTATGTGCATGGCTAGGATATCTACCTCTGGGTTTGGAGTTGGTGGGACGGTATGTAGCGAAAAAGCCTCCCAACTGGACTTTAGCAAAAATGTTGCAACGGCTCAAAGAGCAACGACTAAAAGATGAAGCTATCAATCAACAGCAATTGCAAACAACTCTGAGTACAGCACAACTCGGTGTTTTAGCAGCTTTTGAATTAAGTTGGTTGGAACTTGATTTGATGACACAGCGTGTTGCTGCATTAATAAGCTTATTTGCACCAGATATTTTTCGTTGGGAATGGGTAGAGTCTGCATCTAGCTTGCTCAATTGGAATTCAAGTGAAATTGACATAGCTCTTGAGCAACTATACAATCGCTATTTGATTCAATGGGTGGAAGATACAGATGGTTACTGTAAAATTCATCCTTTGATTCGGGAGTTTTTGAAAGTCAAGCTAGCAGGATTAGAAATTACTGATGATTTGAAACGCGCTTTTGCAGAAACTTTTGTGGCGATCACTTCCAGTATTCCTCAATCCCCAACTCAGGATTTCATTGAGTCAGTCAAAGATGCTATCCCCCATTTAGCAGAAGTAGCACAGAATTTGATTGATGCAGTCAGTGATGAAAATTTACCTTGGGTTTTTGCTGGCTTGGGTAGATTTTATCAAGGACAAGGTTTGTATGCGCTGGCTCAACCTTGGTTAGAGCAATGTGTTTCAGTGGTACAATCTCGATTAGGAGAATCCCATCCCGATGTCGTCACCAGTTACAACAACCTTGCAGAGATCTACCGTAGTCAAGGAAAGTACAGTGAAGCTGAAC
>CAXTSI010000749.1:0-2749 GCA_964246695.1 uncultured bacterium | reverse complement strand
CTAACCACTAACCACTAACCACTAACCACTAACCACTAACCACTAACCACTAACATTACCTGGGTTTGAGTAGGGTAACTGTGTAATTATTAGGGGAAAGATACTCTTGTGCTAATTGTTGTAGTTCTTGGCGATCGAAGGACTGAATTTGCTGGGGATAAGTTACCGCTAACTCAGCTTGGGCGATCGTGTTGTAGTAACCATAAAGTCCCGCAAGTTGATTTGGCGTCTCAGTCGAAAACGCATAGTCATTACACAGCAGCCGTTGACACCGGGCTAATTCCTGCTCACTGATTCCAAAGGTCAGCAAATCATTCAAATGAAGGCGAATTAAGGTTTCTACACGCTCTATTTGTTCTGGTTCTAACCAAGCGGTAATTGTAAATAAACTAGATTCTCGTTGTAGCGAAAAATTACTGCAAATACCTTGTACTAGTTGCTGTTCTTCTCGCAAATCGCGCACTAAACGAGAAGTCCGCCCTTCGGCTAGTAATACTGAGAGCAAATCCAAACCATAAGCGGTGCGGAGTTGTTCCACTCCTGGTGCAGTCCATGCCATTAGCAACCGCGCTTGCTCTAGTCGCGGCAAATAAATTTCTTGGCGGCGAATTCCAGCTATGACTGGTACTACCTCTTTTGGTTGTGGACAATCACAGCTAGGCTCGGTAAAATTAACAAACGAGCTGTTGACTAATTCCAGAGCATGCTCTTGGGCAATTCCGCCTACAATCACTACCGTCATGTTTTCTGGTTGGTAGTGAGTGCGGTGAAAACAGCGCATTGCTTCTGGTGAATGCTGCATTAGTTCTCGTTCGCTACCCATTATAGAACGTCCATAGGGGTGGCGTTGGTAAACGCTGGAAATGAGAGCTTGAAATCCTATCCAATCTGGATCGTCGTTTGCCTGACGGATTTCTTCTAATACCACATCCCGTTCGCGGCTAAATTCATTTTCTGGGATCGCTGCATTAAGTAGTAGTTCACCCAAGTAAGGCAAAGTATCCTCTAGGTAAAGGGAAGCTGTGGTAAGAGAGTAATGGGCGTAATCATAGCTTGTCGCTGCATTTGTTACTCCACCCTGGTTTTCAATCTTCCGATCGAATACTCTCGGAGGTAGCTTCTCAGTACCTTTGAATATCATGTGCTCTAAAAAGTGAGCCATACCGAACCAAGATTTGGGTTCAAGGTGTGCACCTGCACGTACCCAAATATCTGCTACCACCACAGGCGTGATGGGAATTTCTTGATGAATCAACGATAAACCATTGTCTAGTTTTAAGACTGAGGCTGGAAACACGCTATTAATTTGTTTGTGTAACAATTTTTTTTACAGCTTTAACCAATAACTTACCCAATTTTGAGAATTTTAACTCTTATATACACCTAAATTAGAATCAATTTATATCAAGTTCAGGTTATTACTTGTAAATTCAATGACTGGGAGTTGCGCACAGAGCGCTAAAGCGCAACTACAAACCTGATATAAGTGTTCAACAGAACATAATCTTACACAGGTTTTTCCTTCACAAAATATGACAGTCATTTCTTATTCTTAAGTTAATAGACATAGTATCAGCATAATCAATAAAGCCACAATAATCGTGAAGTACTAACATGGCATTTTTGATTTCTAATTTTTAATTATTGATCAGATATATAACTGATTTTAATAATTAAAGCTCCCAAGTCTTAGCTGACTTCGGGAGCTAAATTGTTTTAAATGCACCGCAACGCCGTTTTACCTAAGTTTATGACCTGGTTAAACCAGGTGGGCACCAAACTCATCGTTTAAAGTTTCCGGGTACATGCCCGGTCTACTGCCACGAGATTTTAATGGTTCCCTTATCTTTCAAGGCATAGATCAAAAAACTTTATGGCAGTCACCAACGTAGCAGTGCAACTCCTCCATTATAGCTATCTAAATGATTTTGTGTGTAGAAAATTGAAAATTTTTCGCTACTTTAACTGGAATACCAGATGGATTCTATAGTGTGAGCGATCGCACTTGCCTGATATACAGTTGTGTTATCCAGCAAAACGGTGACATGTCCCAGCTTACGCCCAGGACGTGATTCATTTTTACCGTACCAGTGAACGTGAGCTTGGGGAATTTGTTTTAGTTGCTGACGTTTAGTAATGTATTCGCTTTGGGAATTTTCATATCCTAAAAGGTTTACCATCATAGCACAGGGGCAAATCAAAGCTGTATTACCCAAAGGCAACCCACAAACTGCTCGTAAATGCTGCTCAAATTGAGAAGTTTCGCAGGCGTCTAGGGAAAAATGTCCAGAATTGTGGGTGCGGGGTGCAATTTCGTTTACTAGTACCTTACCATCAGTAGTGAGAAATAGCTCAATTCCAAAAACTCCCACTGCTTCTAGGCTATTTAGTAAGGTGTGAGCAATATCCTCTACTTTGGCTGCTAGTTCTGGTGTAATATGAGCAGGCGCAATCACCCGCCGACAAACCTCTTGTTCTTGTTGAGTTTCTACAACCGGGTAGGTCACAACTTCACCACTTACAGAACGTGCCGCAATTACCGCCAGTTCCCGTTCAAAAGGTATAAATTCTTCTAATAAAATATTCGATTGACTTAAGTTACTTTTTGTGCTTATAAATTCTAATTTTTGCTTGAGAGTATCGATATCCTTAACTATGAAAGTACCCTGACCATCATATCCATGACGACGAACTTTCAAAACCACTGGAAAACCTAGGTTACAGAGGGAAGTGGGGGAAGTGGGGGAAG
>CAXTSI010000748.1:0-2767 GCA_964246695.1 uncultured bacterium | reverse complement strand
CTGTACGTTCGCTCATTTAAGAAGGGCAAGAGGAATTAATGCCTTACGGTGTAAGGTTTCAACGGGATTGTGGATCTGATGGTGGTGATACCGTGTAATACTTGGGGAGGGGTTGAGCCGCTTAACGGTGTATTACACGGAAAGAAGGGGGTTGGGTCTTTCCGTGTAATACATGGAAGGAATTAGAGGCGATCGCCCATTATGCCCTTGATGTAATTCTTAATATTACATGCGAAAGCTCCGAATCAAGGGTTAAAATTACGGTGTAATACACGGAGTCAGAGTGGAGTAATGTTGAAGCGGGACATTCAAGGAAAGTTCGCGCTCAAAGACAATGATTATCGTCAAGTGCGCTCTTTAAGAGTAACTGATGATACCTGGAAGGCTTTGGGGATAGCTGCTGAATGCTTTGGTATGACGAGAGCAGATTACTTGGAACAGGTGATTAGGGACAATGCTAGCCCAAGTATTACATGGACACTAGAGTCCATACATCAAGCCCAAACTACTGTTGCTGAACTTGCGACTACGCCGCTCTCCGTGGCAACACTTGAAACTGTACGTGACCAAGTTTTACTACAATTAAAGTTAGGTAAGCAAGCTCCAGGCTACAAAGCAGCACTTAAAGCCCTCAATCATTTTATTGCGGCACTAACTCGCCAATATACACAATCAAACCGAATAGATTAGAGGAAAAACAGTGGAAATAAGTTCCGAGCGAATAGACGATATTCCGTTGATCGTGGAATGGCTTAAACAAATGGAGATAGCCAAATGTATTGACCAAAAACTCACTCCACCCCATGGAAACCACAAAGGACTGAGCTACGGACAATTGAGTGTATTGTTATTAACATATATAATTACCCAGTCAGACCATCGGTTGTCTGCTGTAGAACCCTGGGTAGAAGCACACCGAAAGATCTTAGAGTTAAGCACCGGGTGGTCGATAGCAGAAAAAGATGCTAGTGATGACCGATTAGGAAGGGTAGTAGAAGAATTAGGTAAGCAGTCAGAGGCTAGGCTTGAAATAGAAATAAAGTTGGGACGACATCTGATTCGTGCCTACCAATTACCGACAGAAGTGGCACGAGCTGATACAAGCAGTTTTAGTGTGAATCATCAACAGGGGGATTCCCCAGACGAAAATCTACTACGTTACGGCTATTCTAAAGACAAGCGTCCAGACTTATTGCAATACCGTCAATTACTTGCAACCCTCGACCCAATGGGAATGCCATTGGTCAGTGCCACCCTTGAAGGTAATGGAGCGGATGATCCATTATATTTCCCAACATGGCAACAAATGGCGCAAGTGATTGGACACAAAAAATTTGTCTTTGTTGCCGATTGCAAAGCTGGGTCGATTGCAACCCGCGCCGCCATTGCATCAAATGGGGGTATTTACTGCGTTCCTGTGCCTATGAGTGGTCAACACCCCCAACAACTAAGACAGTGGGTACTCGACCCACCAGCAGACACTGTGCCCATTCGATTACCACGACAAGACGAAGAAGAACCTGCTGTGTCCAAGGGTTTTGAAGTAGAGTTAGGCAAGTTTTGGTTCAACGAAGAAACGAACAAGTGGGTACGTTGGCACGAACGCTACTTGGTAGTTTATTCCCAAAGCCTTGCAGCATCTACTATCCGTGGTCAACAGCAACGCATTAAAAGTGCGCAAACGGCTCTGGATAAATTAGCAGCCGACATACCAGGAGAGGATTGGGGGGAACTTACCCAGAAAATCGAAAACATTCTCAAGCGCTATCGTGTCAACGATTTTTTCTCAACCACTATTACAGAAGAAACACTTGTGACAACTCGCAATTCTAGACGGGGACGACCATCAAAAAACTCTCCCACTGAGTCCATGACGAGTATTTCTCTTCAACTTCATATCCAGCAGGTTGATGATGCGATTAAGCTTTCAGAAACCTTGGCAGGATGGCGACTGTATGTCACTAACGCCCCGACCACTCGACTGACCCTACCAAAAGCTGTCATGTATTACCGGGATGAATGGCTCTTGGAGCGTGGGTTTCACCGTTTTAAAAGAGGTTCTTTGCCAGCCCTACCTATTTACTTCCAAAATGAAGACCGGATTACTGGCTTAATGTTCATTTTGAACATAGCTTTGCGCGTATTTACCCTAATGGAGTTTATGGTAAGGCTAGCTCTTCAGCAAACGCAACAATCTTTGGCTGGTCTTTACGATGGCAATCCAAAGCGAAAAACCAATCGCCCATCTGCAGAGCGAATGCTTCAGGCTTTTTGTCACCTTAATCTCTATTTTCTTCCTGATTCTACCATTTTCATCAACCCTCTGTCCGAGCTTCAAAAACAAATTCTCTCCCTGATGAAAATGCCTGAGTCCCTTTATCAGCTTTCTGCGGAGTACTGCAAGACATAATTACGTCTTACCCAGATAAAATCAGCACTCCTTGACAATAAGACACGGAATTGAATGTTCCATTTCACGATTAGCTTCAACCGTGTATTACACCGTAGTCTGGGCTAGGAATAATGCTGCCCATCCATGTATTACATCGAGAATCGGTCCCCTTACAATCTTTTTGTCTGAATTCTCGGTTCTCCATGTAATACATGGGAAGACCTCCACCCCTCTTTCCGTGTATTACATCGTTGAGAACACAAACCCTTCCCCAAGTATTACACGGTATCACCACCATCAGATCCACAATCACCTTGAAACCTTACACAGTCAGGTATTAATTCCTCTTACCTTCTTAAATGAGCGAACGTACAG
>CAXTSI010000747.1:0-2777 GCA_964246695.1 uncultured bacterium | reverse complement strand
GCTGTACGTTCGCTCATTTAAGAAGGGCAAGAGGAATTAATGCCTTACTGTGTAAGGTTTCAAGGTGATTGTGGATCTGATGGTGGTGATACCGTGTAATACTTGGGGAAGGGAGATGAGATTAACGGTGTATTACATGGTATAAAGAAAGTCAAATATTGCCGTGTAATACTTGGAAGTCCAGAGAATTCACAGAAAAGACTATGAACCTACAGGTTTTCGGTGTAATACATGGAGGAGCCGCGCTATTCCCTGTCCAGCCTTCGGTGTAATACACTGTTGGGGCTGATGTTAAAATGGGACATTCAATTCCGTGTCTGATCTTAAAGTCTAGGGAGTGCTGATATTCTTGGGGTAATACGTAATTATGTCCTGCATAGCAATAAATCTATCTGATAAAGAGACTCAGGCATTTTCATCAGGGAGAGAATTTGTTTTTGAAGCGAGGACTCAGGGGTGATGAAAATGGTAGAATCAGGAAGAAAATAGAGATTAAGGTGACAAAAAGCCTGAAGCATTCGCTCTGCAGATGGGCGATTGGTTTTTCGCTTTGGATTGCCATCGTAAAGACCAGCCAAAGATTGTTGCGTTTGCTGAAGAGCTAGCCTTACCATAAACTCCATTAGGGTAAATACGCGCAAAGCTATGTTCAAAATGAACATTAAGCCAGTAATCCGGTCTTCATTTTGGAAGTAAATAGGTAGGGCTGGCAAAGAACCTCTTTTAAAACGGTGAAACCCACGCTCCAAGAGCCATTCATCCCGGTAATACATGACAGCTTGTGATAGGGTCAGTCGAGTGGTCGGGGCATTGGTGACATACAATCGCCATCCAGCCAAGGTTTCTGAAAGCTTAATCGCATCATCAATCTGCTGGATATGAAGTTGAAGACAAATACTCGTCACGGACTCAGTGGGAGAGTTTTTTGATGGTCGTCCCCGTCCGACATGACGAGTTTTCACAAGTGTTTCTTCTATAATAGTGGTTGAGAAAAAATCGTTGACACGATAGCGCTTGAGAATGTTTTCTACTTTCTGGGTGAGTTCCCCCCGATCCTCTCCTGGTATGTCGGCTGCTAATTTCTCCAGAGTAGTTTGCGCACTCTGAATGCGTTGCTGTTGACCACGGATAGTAGATGCGGCAAGGCTTTGAGAATAAACTACCAAATAGCGTTCGTGCCAACGTACCCATTTGTTGATTTCTTCGTTTAACCAAAACTTACCTAACTCTACTTCAAAGCCCTTCCCCACAGCAGGTTCTTCTTCATCTTGTCGCGGTAAGCGAATGGACACAGTTTCTGCTGGTGGGTCGAGTACCCATTGCTTAAGATATTGGGGGTGTTGCCCACTCATGGGTACAGGAACGCAGTAAATCCCTCCGTTTACTGCGATTTGGGCGCGAGTCGCAATTGACCCGGCTTTGCAATCAGCGATGAAGACAAAATTTTTGTGTCCAATCACCTTTGCCATTTGTTGCCATGTTGGGAAATATAATGGATCATCGGCTCCATTACCTTCTAGAGTGGCGCTGATCAATGGCATTCCCATTGGGTCAAGGGTTGCCAGTAATTGACGGTATTGCAGCAAGTCTGGGCGAAAGTCTTTGGAGTACCCATGACGCAATAGACTTTCTTCAATTGAATCACCCTGTTGATGATTGACACTAAAACTAGTTGTATCAGCTCGTGCCACTTCTGTTGGTAATTGGTAGGCACGAATCAGATGTCGTCCTAACTTTACTTCTATTTCAAGCCTAGCCTCTGACTGGTTACCTAATTCTTCTACTACCCTTGCCAATCGGTCATCACTGGCATCTTTTTCCGCTATCGACCACCCGGTGCTTAACTCTAAAATCTTTCGGTGTGCTACTACCCAAGGTTCCACAGCAGATAACCGATGGTCTGACTGGGTAATTATATATGTTAATAACAATACACTCAATTGTCCGTAGCTCAGTCCTTTGTGGTTTCCATGGGGTGGAGTGAGTTTTTGGTCAATACATTTGGCTATCTCCATTTGTTTAAGCCATTCCACGATCAACGGAATATCGTCTATTCGCTCGGAACTTATTTCCACTGTTTTTCCTCTAATCTATTCGGTTTGATTGTGTATATTGGCGAGTTAGTGCCGCAATAAAATGATTGAGGGCTTTAAGTGCTGCTTTGTAGCCTGGAGCTTGCTTACCTAACTTTAATTGTAGTAAAACTTGGTCACGTACAGTTTCAAGTGTTGCCACGGAGAGCGGCGTAGTCGCAAGTTCGATAACAGTAGTTTTGGCTTCACGTATCGGCTCTTTTTGCCATGTAATACTTGGACTAGCATTGCCCCTAATCACCTGTTCCAAGTAATCAGATCTACTCATACCTAAGCATTCAGCAGCTATCCCTAAAGCCTTCCAGGTATCATTAGTTACTCTTAAAGAGCGCACTTGACGATAATCATCGTCTTTGAGCGCGAACTTGCCTTGAATATCCCGCTTCCACATTACTCTACTCTGATGCCGTGTATTACACCGTAATTTTAACCCTTAATCGGTATATGGACGGATGTAGCATGAATAATTACACCAAGGGCATATTTATGAGCGATCGCTTCTAATTCCTTCCATGTATTACACGGGAAGACCCAATCTCATCTTTCCGTGTAATACACCGTTAAGCTGACAACCCCTTCCCCAAGTATTACACGGTATCACCACCATCAGATCCACAATCACGTTGAAACCTTACACAGTAAGGCATTAATTCCTCTTGCCTTCTTAAATGAGCGAACGTACAG
>CAXTSI010000746.1:0-2781 GCA_964246695.1 uncultured bacterium | reverse complement strand
ATTAGCAATTAGCAATTAGCAATTAGCAATTAGCAATTAGCAATTAGCAATTATCTATTAACAATTCCTGCTTGAAAAACCTGCCCAATTACTTCTTCTACAGCCGGCTCAGTCACTGTTAAATCAATTACCTCTAAATCTGCCAAAATCCGTGATACGGTGCGGGTGAGGGCTTCTCGCGACACCATGAAGCACACTGCTCGCCCATCGACTCGTTGCACATCACCGTAAGACATGAGTTTCTCTTTTGATAAAGGTTGGGCTAATTCCAAATGAATTTCTCGGTGAGGCGCAAACTGTTCCAGCAATCCATCTAAACTCCCGTTGTAGATCAACTTTCCTTGGTGAATGAGTAGCACTCGTTCACACAAAGCTGTGATGTCAGCCATGTAATGGCTTGTCAATAGCACTGTCGCCTGATAGCGCTGATTGTACTCGCGCAAAAAATCGCGCACCGCCACTTGAGCATTAACGTCCAGTCCCAGCGTTGGTTCATCTAGAAACAGCACCTGAGGATGGTGCAAAAGTGCTGCCAAAAGTTCCGCCTTCATCCGCTCACCCAAAGACAGCTTCCGCACTGGTTGGGTAAGTTTGCCGGACAGTGACAGCATTTCGGTTAATTCTCCGACGCGCTGACGGAATTGTTGATCGGAGATGTTGTAGACAGCGGCGTTAATCTTCAGAGAATCTAGGGCTGGTAAGTCCCAAAGCAGTTGCTGCTTTTGCCCCATTACTAAAGTCATCTTTTGCAAAAACGGTTCTTGGCGACGAAACGGAACGTGTCCAGCTACTCTGACTTGACCGCTAGAGGGATGAATCAGCCCTGTGAGCATTTTCAGTGTGGTAGTTTTGCCCGCGCCGTTTGGTCCCAAAAACCCCACCACCTCACCAGGTGCAATCTCAAAGGAAACATCCTGAACTGCTTTGATTTCTCGGTAGGTGCGGCGGAAAAAGTGGGTGATTGTCCCTTTTATGCCCGGTTCTTTAACAGCAACAGGATAAACTTTGCTCAGGTTTTGAGCAACAATAATTGACATAAATCTTAATTTAAACGCGACCGGAGCGCAGAATACTCACAATTAACCACAGCCCTAACAGACTAGCAGTAGCAAACAACACATTGCTTAAAAAAGACAGCTCAGGCGTCTGCGCGTTGCTAGAGATAATCGCTGCGCCCATAATCAGCGAACCAACCAAGATGCTAAAAGAAAGCCTGTTGGCTGCATCATCTGTTGTGCGGCGCAAGCCATCTAAACCTCGTACTGATATATTCCACTGTAAAGTTTCTGAGGTAACTCGGTCTAATAACAGTTCAATCTGTCGGGGAAATTGTAAAGACAGACTTTTGATATCTAGTGCTGTTCTGAGGAGCGATCGCAAAGGATTATCCCCGATCAACTGTCGGCGAAACAAGTCTGTCAGCAATGGCTGCATTTCATCTATAAAGTTAAGCCCTGGGTTGAATCCACGCGCCAATCCCTCTAAGTTAGCCAAGGTTTTGGCATACAAGCCCATGTTGCTAGGTAGCCGAATTTTATTATTGCGAGCAACTTGCAAAATTTCATAAATGACTTGACTGAAATTAATTTCCGCTAAATCCACATTGAGATACTTTCGCAGCATCCGGTCATAATCATTTTCTAGGCGAGATAAAATCACTGGTTCAGTAGAATCAGCTAGCTGCAAAGTTAACTGAGCGCACCGTTGCGCATCTAGGTCAACAATTGCCAACAACATTTCTGTCAATATCTGCTGGGTGCGGGGATCAAGTCGTCCCACCATGCCACAGTCTAAAAGAGCAATGCGACCATCTTTGAGATAAAATAAATTTCCCGGATGGGGATCGGCGTGGAAGAAGCCATCTATATATAGTTGTTGAAAGAAAACGCGAAATAGCAGTGTGGTAATCTCTTTGCGCTCTACCGCCGGATCTTTACCGTTCTTGCCGTCAAACTTCGCCGACAGTATGGGTACTCCGTCCAGCCACTCCATCGCTAGTAATTTTGGTGTGGTCAAATCCCAGTAAATTTCCGCAACGACTATTTCTGCGGGATCGTACCAACGACTACTGGATAAGTTATGTCGCAACTGGTCTGTAAAACCTGCTTCCAGTGTAAAATCTAACTCGGCTTCTAGCGCCTTGGTAAATTCTTCGGCTGTCGATTTGATTTCGTAGGTTTGCCCAAATTCGGTACGAGCCACTAAATCGGCGATTCCTTGAATTAAAGCAATATCTTGGGCAACAGTGAGATCAATCCCCGGTCGTTGCACCTTCAGCGCAGCTTCCCGACCATCTGCAAGTGTGGCTTTGTGTGTCTGGGCTATGGAACCTGCTGCAACTGCGACAGGATTGATTGTGGCGAAAGTTTCTTCCAGAGGACGTTTTAGTTGTTGGCGAATGAGTATTTCTATATCTGACCAAGGAACTGGCGGTACTTCATCTTGCAGCGTTGATAGTTCGTCAATATAGGCGGCGCTTAGCAGATCGGGACGGGTGGAAAGTAGCTGACCGAGTTTGACGTAGACTGGTCCCAAATCTACCAAGATGTTTTTCAAAACGGCTGGTGGAGGTAGCTGGGGTTCATCAGCTTTACCTCCAGTAAGTAACCTTCGCATGTAGTCCCAGCCGTTGCGGAGGAGTACTTCAATTATTTCTCGTTGACGGGGAACAGTTTGGGTGATGAACATTTTTAGTTGATAGTTGATAGTTGATAGTTGATAGTTGATAGTTGTTAGTTGTTGGTTGTTGGTTGTTGGTTGTTGGTTGTTGGTTGTTGGTTG
>CAXTSI010000745.1:0-2787 GCA_964246695.1 uncultured bacterium | reverse complement strand
TTCCTACTTTATTATCCTTTCAGTATTTTCTCACAAATCATTTAGGATTGCTATAGAATATAGATTATCTTCTTCTGGCTGTACATAAGCAGACTGAAATCGTACCAATGCATCACTTAGGTTTACCTAGATATACTAGATTTACTTTGTTGTAGGCTTGATTTCGTTCGCTCTCTGAGTGGCTAGGTGGTGAGTCCATTCCTGTAGGCGGGTTTCCCGCCGTAGGGAACTGGCGATCTTCTCCCAAGGGGAGACGCTTCGCGAACGCAGCGTTAGCGTAAGCGTTGCGTTAGCCGGTACTCCGGCGTCGGCACGAGCGTCACCCGAAGGGTAATAACGATTGGAAGGATCTTCCACCCAACATCCAGAGTCCTGATGCTACCCGGTACACCGTTTCTTTGAACCGTTTTATTTAAGGTGCTTTCCATCGAGCCATCCGCAACTACTAGCATCCTCTTCATCTGCCAGAAAGCGCAGCAGAGGGAGCATAATTGCCTGATAGTCGGGTAAAGCCATCGTTGAATGAGATTATTTCTAAACAAGGTTTTCCAGTATAACTTGATAATATTATTGAAGAACGGACTTGAGCAATTCCTTAAATAAGCGGTCATGGTTTATCACGTCAAAATAGCTCCACCCATCAACCGCTCATTCCGATACTTCAACTCTTCTTTCATCAAATACCAACGTTCCAAACTTGCATCTATCTCTATCACCTTCTCAGCTGCTTGCCGCGCCAAAATTAACACTTCCTCATCTTCCAGTAAACTCGCTAATGTAAAATCTGGCACTCCAGATTGACGAGTTCCCAACACCTCACCAGGACCGCGAAAACGCATATCCATTTCCGAAATGAAAAAGCCATCCTGCGACTGTTCCAAAACCTTCAACCTAGCTTCCGCATCAGGGCTTCTGGAACTACTCATCAACAGACAGTAAGACTGAGCTGCACCACGACCGACACGCCCCCGCAGTTGGTGCAACTGAGATAAACCAAATCGTTCAGCATTTTCAATGAGCATAACTGTTGCATTTGGCACGTCAACACCCACTTCAATAACGGTGGTGGAAACCAATATTTGCGTGTTGTTATCCCGAAATTTGTTAATCGCTTCATCTTTTTCTACAGAACTCATGCGACCGTGAAGCAACCCCACCTGAAACTCCGGAAAAATACTCTCTTGTAACTTTTGATGCTCCTCCACAGCCGATCGCGCTTCCAGTTTTTCCGATTCTTCTACCAGTGGCAAAACCACATAAACCTGACGTCCTTGGGCAATTTCCCGACGGATCAGATCGTAAGCATTGGTGCGTTCCTGAGCCGATAGCACCGTTGTCTGAATCTTTTGCCGTCCTGGTGGTAACTCATCAATTTGACTTACATCCAAATCGCCGTGTATTGTCAGCGCCAGTGTCCGAGGAATGGGAGTTGCTGTCATAGTTAACACATGGGGTTGCTCGCCTTTTTGCTGCAAACGCGCTCGTTGCTCCACCCCAAAGCGATGTTGCTCGTCAATAACTACCAAACCCAAACGCTGAAAGTTAACCGGGTCTTGAATTAAGGCATGAGTCCCCACTAAAAGCGGCAATTCACCAGTTCCTAGCTGGGCATGGATTTGTCGCCGTTTTGCAGTTTTTGTGGAACCTGTCAGTAATTCCACTGGCAGGTACAGGAGATTAAACCAGCTAACTAACTTGCGGTAATGCTGCTCTGCCAAGACTTCTGTAGGAGCCATCAGTGCTGCTTGGTAGCCAGATTGAATAGCAGCAAGGATAGCAATTACTGCTACAACTGTTTTACCAGAACCTACATCCCCTTGCACAAGACGATTCATTGGTACGGATTTTTGCAAGTCGTTGAGGATGTCGTTGAGCACTCTAGTTTGAGCACCAGTGAGTTGAAACGGCAGTATATCATAAAATTTTTCCACCAGCTCACCTTTCGAGGCAAGAATGGCGCTTGTTTGAATTTGCCGTGCTTTATGCTGACGCTGGAGTAACCCGAGTTGCAGGTAGAAAAATTCATCGAAAACAAGGCGGCGACGGGCAACTTGTAGGGTGGCGGTGTCTGTGGGAAAGTGGATGTTAGCGATCGCATCCTTCAACTCCATCAAACCATACTTACTCCGCAAACCGCTCGGCAGCGGGTCTTTGAGGTGGACACAGGAAGGTAAGGCAGCAATTACCGCCTGTCGAACTATATCTGCCCCTATTCCCTCCGTTAAGGTGTAAATTGGCACCACGCGACCAATAATCTGCGACTCAATCGGATCTCCTGGATTTGCCAAAACTTCCAGTTCTGGATCTTCTAGCGCCAGACCGTATTTACTTTCTTTCACCAACCCAGAAGCGGCTACAACTGCACCTTCTGGGTAGCGACGCTTTAAACTTTCTTGCCAAGCGCGACTAGTAAAACGTGTACCGGCGAAAAAGCGGCTAATTTTGATTTGACCTGTTTTGTCCCGCAACTGCAACTCTAGAATCAATAGTTTTTTGTTGCGGGGGCTAAGAAAGCAGTTACAACGCTTCACCTTTGCCACTATCGTCACCGTCTCACCCGCCTGCAACTCCTGAATGTTCACCAAACGAGCATAGTCAATATGGTCGCGGGGATAATAAAAAAGCAGGTCACGCACTGTATGTAACCCTAGACGCACCAACTTTTCGGCTTTTCGTGCGCCTATTTCTGGTAAATCGCTAAGTTTTTGGTCGATTTTGGGAGCAATTCTCCGACTTACCTCAGCAACGATGGGAGATTTTGGAATTGGGGAGTAGGGAGTGGGGAGT
>CAXTSI010000744.1:0-2799 GCA_964246695.1 uncultured bacterium | reverse complement strand
GATGAGGGAATTAATTTGTCTTCCCCTACTTCCCCTACTCCCCCTACGCCCTACTACCTACTCCCTACTCCCTATTCCCCATTACTATTAAAAGCTACTGTAACGTTCCTCTGCCCAAGGTTCGCCACGGCGGTGGTAGCCATTGCGCTCCCAAAAACCAAGTTCCTCACGTTCTAGAAATTCTAAACCATTGATCCACTTGGCGCTTTTCCAAGCATAGAGGTGGGGAACAACCAGCCGCATCGGACCACCGTGTTCTGTTGGTAATGGTTCGCCAAATACTTCAAAGGCAAAGAAGTTTTCTTCTCGCACAAAGTCTTCCATTGAAATATTGGTGGTGTAGCCGCCGTAGCAATGTTCCATAATGTGGGCTGCTTTGGGGTCTACCTCAATTACTTTCATGAAATCTGTCACCTTAATGCCAGTCCACTTGACATCGAGTTTAGACCAACGCGTTACACAGTGGAAGTCTACTGTGAATTCGTTTTGGGGTAGTTTCATAAAGTCTGACCAGCTAAAGGTCACAGGTTTTGCCAAACCCCAAACCCGAAATTTCCATTCATCGACGCTGATTCGGGGGGTTTCACCATAAGTTAATACGGGGAAACCTTTAGCCAAGTGTTGACCGGGCGGCACACGGTCTGACTCTTGCTCCGTCGGTTTCTGAAAAAATTTTCCTATCATAGCAGCAGAAAATAAGTTTTATAAAAATAATTTACTTTTTTTATGATTATTTGGTCATCGGTTATAGCTAATAGCTAATGGCTCATGGCTAATGGCTCATGTCTCATAATAGCAATTAGCAATTAGCAATTAGCAATTAGCAATTAGCAATTAGCAATTACTAATTTTATGATTCCTCTTCTTCTTCTTCTTCAGCAGATGGATAGACAAATGTAGAACGTCCAGTCAAAATCGACTTGCCTAGAGAGAGAGCTTTCTGAGCTTCAACTACAGCTTTATGCCTCCAGGTAGCTCGGCGTTTATCTCGTTTGGATTTGGATGTTTTCTTCTTTGGAACAGCCATGAGAGCGGGTACTGCAATTTTTTACAACTCTACTATTCTAGGTCATAGAGTTCAAATGCAGCGCTCGACTAAGTAAAGATGCTTATTTTGGTAATGGAGTCTGTTGTGCAGGAGGCGGTGGGACTGGTGTTTTTTTTGGAGTAGGAGTGAGAGGTTGTGGTAATGGTGTTTGTGTGTTGAAATTTTGTCCAAAAAATAGTAATGAGCGCGCAGTTTTGAAATAAGTTGCCCAACGTTGTGGATCGGGGCGATTGCGCCATTGCGGACGACTGACTGCTAACTCCAGAACTGGTGCGATCGCTCCTGAATTTTGTACGGAAACGATGATTGAAACATCTGTCACCAAAATATCTTGATCGAAGCTACGCTGAGCGGCAGATCTTGCAGCCGCTTCCGCTCTTCGTAGTAAGGTTTCGTAGTTTTCTTCTGGCAGGCGGTCAATAGAAAGGTCTACTCTAGCGGTGTAAGCTTGTACAATCTGGGGCGATATCGCTTCACATGCCAGCCATAATGGAACCCCAGACAAAAGCAAAAATAAGGCAGAAGCGATCCGGATTTTCTTACCAATTAATGGCATAGATTTAATAAGCGTCTTTGATCGACTTCTAACAGGCTCGGAAATGACGCACTTATGTTTGGTAAGCACAACTCCTCCTCATCACGAATTCGCTCCTCACTGTGAAAAATGAATTTGAATTAGGTAAAGGTATTTTCTCGGTTGCTCAAAGTCATAAAAATTACATTCTATCTTCAGGTGAGATCTGATTCACCGAGACTATTAGACATAGGTTAGCTTTGTTTTTTAAGCATTGCCAACCACCACTCAAACAGTGCTGAGTCAGAATTCGCACAGCACTCCTAGGACTACTGAAAAAGCAAGCAAACAACAACCGAAAAAGAGCGCGATGGCAAATAACTGGGCGATCGCTATAGGCATTAATCAATATCACTTCTTTCAACCTTTAGGTTGTGCCCAAGCAGACGCCGAGGCGCTAAAGGATTTTTTGGTGACAGAAGGAGGTTTTTTGCCGCAACAGTGTATACTGATTACAGATACGTCGCCTCCTCTAGGAGATAGACCCACCTATCCTACTAAGGAAAATATTCTCCTTTTGCTTGAGGATTTGGCAGCGGCTTGTTGGCAACCACAAGATAGACTGTGGTTGTTCTTTAGTGGTTATGGCGTCAACTACAATGGACAAGATTACTTGATGCCAGTGGAAGGAAATCCTGAGAGTGTGGAAGAGACTGGCATAAAATTGCGAGGGCTGATACAAAATCTGCAAGTTGCTGTACTTAATACATTGGTATTGCTGGATATCAACCGCGCTTTTGGCACTCAAGCATATACACTCGTTGGGCTTGAAACGATAGAACTAGCCCAAGAACTAAAAGTTCCCACAATTGTTTCTTGCCAACCAGAGCAATTCTCCCACGAAAGTAGCGAGCTAGGTCATGGATTCTTTACCGCAGCGCTGTTAGAAGCTTTGCGTTCTGGTAATGGCAGCACTTTGGCAAATCTAGAAAGATACCTAAGCATTCGCACCCCGGAATTATGTCAACACCACTGGCGTCCTACACAAAACCCTGTCAGTGCGATCGCATTCAGGGAGCAAGTAATCCTACCGCAACTAGAGGTGAAAAGCGATCTTGAAGATACATTTATTTTTAGTTTAGAAGAAGTTTTCCCGGATGCCGTTGCAGTAGGGGGAGATGAGGGAGATAAGGGAGATGAGGGAGATGAGGGAGATGAGGGAGATGAGGGAGATGAG
>CAXTSI010000743.1:0-2810 GCA_964246695.1 uncultured bacterium | reverse complement strand
TTCATCAGTTAGTCCTTCACATATTGATAACCATTCTCATAATGAGAATTGCTGCTGTATTCGTCTCGCCATTGTGAAGATCGTCTATTCCTGGTAAGATTAACTCTGCTCCTGGCAACTCATCGAGATTCATGGTTGACCTTTACCTTCAAAACGCTCGATAAAATTCTCGACTCTGCTTAATAGTGCATCAGGATTGAGAGAGGGGAATCGGATTAATTCGGGTGCAATGGCTGACAAGCAATCACGTAACTCTGTTAAGCAAAATAATTTCTGCTCGTACATGGCTTGAACATCGTTAATGTCGCGGTCAAATCCTCTGGATAGTTTAGAAAGAGCTTGGGCTGTGAAGTCATAATGGTAAAATGAGATTTTACCTTGTTTGCCAATGAATATGCTTCTATCGCGCCACCCTGGAAGAGGAGGTAAGAAATCCTGGGGGGAAGCCAGTTCGATATTGATGTTCAATTCTTGCTTGAGTTTGGCAATTGCTTGAAAAATACCTGGGGGTTCGGGATCTAGGCGAATATCAACATCAACCGTGGAACTACGCCATCCAATCAGTAGGGCACTAGCACCACCTGTAAAGTAAATGCACCCTGAACCAAGATCGCTTCTCTACCCAAGGCTTGCATAAGTCGTTCTATCTTCTGTTGGTCAACCTTTGGACGCATATTTTTTGCCGTGCGACGCTTTCTTCACCAGTGTTGCCAAATCTTTACGTTCAAAACTTCCCAAGGCATCTTTCCGGGGGAATCCTCCCCCGGAAAATGCCGTCCGAAAAATGCCGCACCACGCTTCGCTCGTGGCGCTGACGCTACGAACGTCGCTACCGCTGACGCCGGAGTACCGTTCGATCGCAACGCTTACGCTAACGCGATTTATTTTGGTGGTTTTTAATTTTTAATTTTTAATTTTTAATTTGAGTGAAGCGATTGACGTTGGTTAATTTTTAATGTTCGCTAGTTTTCAAGCGCCGATCAAAAGTCCAATCGTATTTATTACCCGGTGCCATTATGCGTTATTTCCAGCTTGAAAAATCTGTTGTGCGGTCAAGTTCAACTCAGGGAATGTTGGTGATTCTATGCGGTCGTTTCCTCTAAATTTACTAACGCGATACTCATTTTCATCTAAAGAGCAAATCAAAAAAGTAGGTTGTTTAGGCTTACCTATAAACTCTCTACCACCATTAGCAGCATAATCAACAATCCAGTATTCTGGTATTCCCATTTCTTCATAGTCGGCATATTTTTTGTGATAATCATCACGCCAATTAGTACTTACTACTTCAACCACTAAAGGTATAGACTCAACTAAAGTAATAATCGATTCCTTTTTCCAAATAGGTTCATTTACTAAGTTAGGTCGATTTAATATCAAAATGTCTGGTGAATAAGCTGATTCGCTTAGAGGTGGTTGAACGAAAACCGTTTTGGGGATAAAGTACGGAAGCTTTAAGCGTCGGTATTCTGCTACAATTTCTTCTACCAAAAAACCAACCACCTCTTCATGTTCACCAATTGGTAAAGGCATTTGAACAATTACTCCGTTATGTAGTTCATAGCTACGTTCTGAATTTACGGGATACCATGCAGCGAATTCTTCAATGGTTACTGGTTTAGATAAAGCTTGTGTCATTTGATTTAAATAGGTGAGGGTATTGATTCTTGTCCTAGATTAATTGAAAAATGATATTTCAAACCAAAAGCATCCTCTAATAAAAGATAACTTAACTCTCTGATTTCTCATCACTTCCTTTAATCTCTTCTAATACAATTGTGGCGTCAGCTAATACAGTTTTACCAATAGTTGCTAGGTATGCCGCAAGATGAATCGCAGTAGTGGACTTCCCTACACCCCCTTTAAACGAAGCGACAGTAATAATCATTGCAGCCTCATCTCTAGTTTCAGTATGATGGTGATTTTAACGCAATCACTATCACTTGATAGCCATTGCTTTAAAAGAACACCAGCGTGTACTTAATAGTGTGCAAGTTTTGAGGGAGGTGTAGGGATGCGATCGCCCCCATAAAGCGAAAAAATATTGGGTTGACTAAAAACAGATATAAGCGGGGGGACAGTTGGGAACGTCAACTCGAAATGAATGAAAAGGTGAAGCAGAACTTAGATTGAAAGACCAGGACCATGCATAAATGATGTTGTTGGTCAACTGATATCTTGCACCATTCTCAACAAGACCTAAAAAACCGGGTTTCTCAACCAAAGATTAAGGGTTTGACCATTAGTCATTCTCAAGAAACCCGGTTTTTCACCTAGGTGCAAGATGTGAGTCAATTTGTAAGGGGTTAGACCCCTCACTCTCGTTCCCAGGCAGGAGCCTGGGAATGCAGTTCGCTCTTGCTCTGTCTCTGGTAATATTTAGGAGGCTCCGCCTCCAAGACTACATTCCTACGCAGAGCGTAGTCACGAGGATGTGGGGTTTCAGCCTACATTAATTCGCCAACAACATCATAAATGCAGGGGCTTGTAGTAAAGATGCTTCTCTACGAGACGAGTAGCGCGAACGCATTTTTTCTTTTTCATAATTAAAACGCGTAAGCGTTGCGGTAGCGACGTTCGTAGCGTCAGCGCTGCGAGCGCGAAGCGCGTTCGTCTAGGGGAACCTGTACCTCAATGAATTAATTATTAATTATAAGACTTACGCACTATACAAATTTAGCATCATGTGTATAACGGAATTCGGTCGTTTCAGCTTGTAGAATTGATCGCGTGGTAAGTCGCTTCGCTCCAAATGAAAAATCAAAAGTCAAAAGTCAAAATTAAGAATTATTTATTACTTTTGACTTTTG
>CAXTSI010000742.1:0-2850 GCA_964246695.1 uncultured bacterium | reverse complement strand
CGCCCGCAAGCTTGAGGCGATCGCCTGATTCATATTTTGGTTCAGCAACGCCTTGTTAGTTGTTAGTTGCAGGGCTATTTCATTCTTCGATCGTAACCCACACGCCTAGGAATAAATTCCTAGGCTAATAGCGCGCATTCGGCTGAAGCCGACTAGGAATTTTCTGAATTTAGTCCGTTTCAACGGACAGTAGCTCTGAGACCTGCACTTGAGTGCAGGTCTCTGGTGTAGAATGAAATATCCCTGTGTTAGTTGTTATTTTTTACAATCAACAATCAACCAATCTTGTTTATTGTTACTACAAATCACCACTCAATGACTAACTTTAATTTTCAGCGTGCTAATACGCTAAAAACTGCGTTTCAGGTTTGTAATGTCGAGCCGTTAGAAGGTGAAGAAATAGAGCGTTACTATGTTGACTTATCAACAGTACGCAAAACATCAGCAATTGAAAGTGTTAGTACTATTCTAGAATTTCAAGAACCAGCACAGTTCACCACAATTTTATTTACTGGACATCGAGGCTGTGGCAAAAGTACAGAGTTAAAAAGAATTCAAAAGGTATGGCAAGAAGATTACCGCGTAATTTATTTAGAAGTCAATGAAGAAACAGATATTAATGATGCTCGCTACACAGATTTATATTTAATCGTTATCAAACAAGTAGAGTTTGAGCTACGCAAACTAGGTTTAAAATTTGATGCTCCACTTCTGAAAAACTTTGAATCTTGGTTTCGGGATGTTACAAAAGAAACAGAGCAATCTGTCGAAAACTCTATCAGTATCCAGGGAGAAGCCACCTTAGGACCAGAGGCTCCATTTATAGCTAAATTACTCGTCAAATTATTAGCACAAATTAAAGGTTCTGACAAGCAAAAAACCACGATTCGCCAAACTTTAGAAAAAGACCTGTCACGCTTGAAGGCAGATATTAACCTTTTGTTGGCTGATGCATACGTTAAAATGAGAAGAGAGTTTCCTCAATGTAAGGGGTTATTAATTATTTTTGATAACCTGGACCGCGTTCCTCCTGCGGTTGCAGAACATTTGTTTTTTGACTATGCAGCTCAGTTACAAGAACTGAATTGTACGATTATTTACACAGTACCAATTTCTGTTCTTTGTTCACCTAAAAATCCGCTCAACCAGTTTGATGGTAATCCTCATATTGTGCCAATGGTGAATATTTATGAATATGAACGAGATCGCTGCCATTTAAACTATAACCAAGCAGGACTAGATGCAGTTGCCAGTGTAATTGAGCGTCGGGTGGATATTGACGCAGTATTTGAATCTCGCCAGCAGTTACTTGATTTGGCAAAAGCTAGTGGGGGTCATGTACGCCAATTGATGCAAATGATGCGGACTGCTTGCCAAACTTCCAGCACTCGCAATCATCCCAAAATTACTGCTGAAGATATTACTTATGCAGTCAATCAACAGCAATTTAGCTTTGAACGGTTTATTCCAGAAGAACACTATATATTTTTAGCCAAGGTATGCTTGACTAAAAATGTCAGCAAGGATGATATCGGTCAGTTGATGCTGTTTAACACTTCAGTTTTAGAATATAACGGCGATAGAAGATGGAATTACCCGAATCCGGTGGTGAAGCAAAATGAATCCTTTAAAAAAGCTCTTGAATCCGCTTTTTCAGAGCAATCTTAGCTCAGATATCAGTCACTTTATTGCACTTAATAAAGAAGTATTTGCGGAATTACTAACTTTTATCGATTTTGCGGAAAAGTTTACTATTGGATTTGTTGAAGTTAATTTTTATTCAGATATATCAATATTAATTGAGTCATTGAAAATAAATCCTGCATGTCAGGATATTCAGTTTTGTACCCTTGAATTTTTAGATGCAGATTTGCGATTTTTAAGAGATGAAATTATCAAAATATTACCGACGGTCCAAATTGAAACAAACAAAAAATTAGTCCTGATTGTGCGGGGTCTAGAAAAGTCTATTGGTGTTTTCGGAGACTATCCTCCAGTTTTACAAGACCTTAACTTTGTTAGAGATGCTTATAAAAGGACTGTTCCTCATCCAATTTTATTTATTCTGCCAGACTATGCAATCAGCCGTATAGCAAAATTTGCTCCTGATTTTTGGGCTTGGAGGTCAGGTGTTTTCCGGTTTCATACTACTCAAATCACAAAAGAATATGCCATAGCTCAAACTTTAAACTCTGAGCAAACAATAGACAGATTACAACCACCAGAAAAGCAAGAGCGCATTGATTTGTTAGATCGTCTGTTAATGGAATATCGTCCTACAGGACATCAGGCGACAGGAGACAATCTCCGCAACTGTAGTAATATTTTGCATCAGCTAGGAGTTGCTTATCTAAGTCAAAGGAATCCTATAAAAGCCAGGGAATATTTAGAAGAGGCTGCAAAAATAGCTAAGATCGCTCGCGATTCATTATTCCAATCTGAAGTTTTGAACACATTAGGAGAGTCTTATTATCAACAAAGGCAATTTGACAAAGCAATTACTTTTTATCAAGAATCTTTAAGCATTTCCCAAAAACTTGAGAATCACCGAGGTGAAATTGCTTCTTTGTATAAACTGGGAAATGTTTACCTAGAATTGAGACAATTTCAACAGGCGAACACTCTCTATCATACATGTTTAGAAATTGAGCAACAGATAAGCGATCGCTATTCAAGTGCGAGAACATATCACAATTTGGGAATGGTAGCCCAAGAATTGCGAGAATTTGAGGAGGCGCGGCGCTATTATCAACAAGCTTTGGAAATCACAATCGAATTTGGCGATCGCTATTCAAGTGCGAGAACATATCACAATTTGGGAATGGTAGCCCAAGAATTGCGAGAATTTGA
>CAXTSI010000741.1:0-2863 GCA_964246695.1 uncultured bacterium | reverse complement strand
CCTACGTCCTCTGCTCTCAACGGTGGATTGTCGAAATGTTCAAGATTTTTCATTTTGATAAGTGTAATCCCAAGCTAGACAGATGAATCACAATGGTGTAGTCAGAGATAATAGACTCTTAGGAAAAAATTTATTTAGTTTTATCCCGCAATCAGCAGATGCAGAAGATGCAGACGACACGCAAGCTTTTCGACTGGTGGCAGACACTAACACCAATAGCGCAAATAAGCGCGATTACTCTGTTCGCTCCGCTGCTCGTGCTTAATGGGTGGGCGATTTCAGCAATTTTTAATTACTTTCACTCGCTCATAGTCATTTTAGTCGGAGCGTCAGTTCTAGCGTTTCTGCTTAATTATCCCGTCAGCTGGATGGTGCGTCAGGGTGCTAAGAGAGAGCAAGTTGCTATTTTAGTCTTTTTACTCGCCTTATCAATTTTATTGGCTCTGGGTGTCACCCTTTTTCCGCTAGCTTTAACTCAAGCTCAGCAATTAGTGGCTCGCTTGCCAGAATTAATTGATTCTGGACGTTATCAGTTGATGATGTTGAACGAGAAAGCAGAAAACTTTGGTATCCCGATCAACCTTGATGCTTTGGTAGTGCAAATCAACGATCGCGTCAAAGGACAATTACAGGCGATCGCCGGACAAGTTTTAAATCTGGCTGTAGTTACACTTACTAGCCTGCTGGACTTTCTCTTGACGATGGTTTTGACTTTCTATCTCCTACAGCATGGAGATGAACTTTGGCAAAGTTTGGTAGATTGGCTACCCAGTAGATTCCGCGAGGCTTTTTCTCAAACAGTACGCCTCAGCTTTCAAAATTTCTTCATCACCCAGCTGATTGTCGCTACCTGTATGGCATCAGCCCTTATTCCTACCTTTTTGTGGCTAAAAGTACCATTTGGGTTGCTATTTGGCTTAACTATTGGTCTAATGGCACTAGTTCCCTATGGTGGTTCTGTGGGTATCGCCACAACAACATTGCTGGTGGCGCTGCAAGATATCACTATGGGAGTGAGGATGTTGATTGCAGCAGTCATCGTGCAGCAAATTCTCGAAAACTTAATCGCCCCCCGCATTTTAGGGAGTTTTACTGGTTTAAACCCAGTTTGGTTGCTGATTTCTGTTTTGACAGGAGCAAGGATTGGCGGTTTCCTGGGTATAATTTTGGCAGTACCTAGTGCTGTTGTGATTAAAACGGTTTTAAGCGCCTTGCGCCCGACTGTACAAAGCATCAATTCTCATGAAAGCCTTGCTTTGAGGGAAGAAACTTGTATAGACAAAGAAAGTGGGCACGATCGCGTTGACGGTCTAGTGCCGCAGCAAAGCGATCGCCTTAGTGAGGTAAATGCACCGAATATATCAGAAGCATCGCCAGCCAATACTGAAGTCAGCCGTTCTCGTAGCCTTCCGGAAGCGAATCCTTTTTAAGGTTCCACAATGGAACCCATAAACAAAACGCTTCCTGTTTGATTATCCCGAATCGCACAGAAGAAGGGATGGTTCACAATCATTCGGAATGGTTCTTGGGCAGGTATGCGAGCAGATAATGGCACTATGCCCACAGAAGTCGCAGCAGCGGCTTCTGTACCTTCTTCATTTACCTCGACAAAAGTTTTCTGCTTCACCTCGCTAATTTTCAGATTTTTACCCATACCAGAAAAATTCGCTTCGTTGCTGAAAGCCTCACCCATACCTAAAGCTGTGAGTGCCTGATTAAGTGTGATATCGTAGTCTATCTTGAAGCGGGGCAAGCGAATAAATCCTTCTTGCTGATTAAACTGAGTCATCCATTTTTCCCAGTTCTCTGTGTTTAAGTTTTGATAGAAGGCATCTAAGCTATTCTGTTTAGGTAAGAAAATATAAAAGCTGACCTTACCATCTCTACCATAAGGTAGACTTACTGCCTGAAATAGTTCTGTTTCATAATATTTATACTTACCCGTTTGCGACATCATTGGGTATAGTTTCTGTTCGTTTGATGTGAGGTTAAATGGATAATCAGCCGTTTGCTTTTTGTCGAATTCATTTGTCCAGCTACCTTTAAAGTAGATGGCATTGATGAGAAATAGCACCTGCGAAGGGTCTATTTTTTCCACCATCTGATTGATTTTTCCGCGCGTTTTCTCCTGAACCCATTTATTTATAATACTAGGTGCATCTGCATCTCTAAAGTTTAAATTCGTTATCTTAGCTGTGTAAAAATCTTGATTTTTTTGGATGAATTCTGGCTTAAAGCTAGTGTCTTGACTTGCCCAAAGCGAGTTAGCAACAGTTAGTTGTACTTTCGGGTCGATGTTTTCTAAAAGCGTTTTTAATGCTGCGTTAGAAGAGTTGATAGTATCTAAACTCATTCCTTGTAACTCCAGTGCCTTTGCCATTGCTTCCTGAGTAGAACCACTAGCACCGTTGTAGGTCATAGCAAGGGCGATCGCGACGCTTGATGGTGAGACAAAAACGTTTTTGCTACTATCTTGTTTGAGAACTTCCGAAAAAAGCTTGAAGCCAAATTTAGTATTAGCAGTAACAAGTTTGTTATCAGGATTCAATTTTCTTTTTGATATGGGAGATTCTGACTCCGGCAAAGCCGATTGAGCAAGGGCGCTCGTGCTACTATTGATCTGAGAACACCCTAAGACACCCATAAGAACAACACCTGCAGCAGCTAGAACGTAGCGTCTCCCCAAGCGAACACCGTAACGTCTTTGCAGGAAGTTTTGCCGACCATGACTAAATTTCTGCTTCATGTTACCACCTTAATAGCCAAAGACTGTCTTTTGACTATGACATTTCAGATGAGATAATCATTGGGTGGTTACAGTTTTGGCAACAGCATGTAATGGGGAGTGGGGAGTGGGGAGTGG
>CAXTSI010000740.1:0-2864 GCA_964246695.1 uncultured bacterium | reverse complement strand
ATATGTAGTTCAGTGATAACCGCGTGTTACAGAACAGGGTGCGGAATGTGGGTTATTAATCGCCCCCTAACCAAAATCACCGTACTTTCCACACCAGATGCGATCGCCTCCGGAGTATTGCCTTTGAAAATCTCCTTCATCAAAAGCGGCGTTACCCTAAACTAGAACTACGTTAGTAAATTCGACAAAGCGCTTAAGGTTCAAGCATTTTGGGATAAAGATGCAGAAGTTTGGGTTGCAACTAGTGAAGATGTGCCAGGATTGGTAACAGAAGCTTCTACAATTGAGGTTCTGACGCAAAAGCTTCGAGAAATGATTCCAGAACTCATCCTTCTGAACACAATTTCACTTTAAGGGCGCGGTTTCCGCGCCCCTACTTTTACAGTTTGTCTCCCCCACCATGAAAAAAATTTTTAATTTTTAATTTTTAATTTTTAATTGTTTCTTCCTGTAACTGATAGTCCCTCCACAATCAAAGAGGGAGTGTAGCAACTCCCATTCCAGTCAGCATCGCCACCTAGTTTAACCAATTGTTTGAGAGTTGTGTAGACATTTCCCGCAACCATCGTATCTTTAACACGCCCAATAATCTGACCATTTTTAACGTGGTAGCCTAATTCAACATTGATGGAAAAGTCGCCAGAAATGCCATTACCTCCGCCCAAAATTTGATCCACAACCAAGCCATTATCGAGTTGTTGAATCAAATTTTGTAGCGTTCCCGATCCAGGCTGAATCAGGAAATTAAATAAACCAGGGGTGGGATAACTGCCTAAACCAGGGCGAAAGCCATTACCAGAAGAGGCGATGTTCAACTGGCGTCCAGTAGTGCGATCGCAGTAAAAATGCTGCAAAACCCCGTCTTGGATAAACACTAAACGCTGAGTTGGTGTACCTTCATCATCAAATGGGCAACTGTAAGGTCCCGCTTGCGGGTCTTGGTAGAGGGTAAGAGTAGGTGAAATTACTGTTGTCCCAAGACGTTCTGCCCAAGGAGAAACCAACTCCTGCACTCGCTTGCCATTTAAAGCTGCTTGGACAGTCCCCCAAAGCATATCAGCAGCTTTAGAAGTAAACAGAACCGGAACGCGACCGCCCGGAGACGGGGCATTTTCTGTTGCCCAATCCAACCGGTGTAAAATTTGTTGCGCAACTTTTTCCGGTTGGAGGTAACTTCGTTCTATTTGACCATCGGAGACGCTCAAAAAATCGTCGCCCCTGACCCATTCTGCAGAGATATAGCAACTTAGGGTAGTGTCAGTGTAGTAACAATCTAAACCTTTGCTATTAACAAGTCTGGTTGTTTCAACATCACATTCCAAGTCAGCGTTACAGACCACATCTGGGTAGACTTGGCGGATAAGTGCGATCGCTTCTTTGCCCCAATATACCAACTTTTCTGGAGGTACATCTGACCCCAAATTTGGGTAGTCAGGCTTAGAGTCACTGTTTAATTCCACTACCTCAGGTTGATTAAGTTGACTCAGAATTAAAGCACGTTCCACCATGACTTGCGGTTCTACAGGACCGTAAGCAACCATCAGTCCCGGACGTCCGTTATGCCACAACCGCAGTGCAGTACCTTCAGATTGACTAGTTTCTAACTGCTTGAGTCGGTTGGCTTCAAAAAACACTGGTCGAGATAGCGATCGCGACTGATACACCTCCGCTGCTTCTGCCCCAGATTTTATAGCTAGTTCCAGCAGTTGTTCTACTAGTGGATCTTTTTGGAAATTTTCAAACACCATGATTGTTATTAGCTCTTGCTAATTGCTAATTGCTAATGGCTAATTGCTAATTGCAGCATTAGCGATTAGCCATTAGCAATTAGCTCATTCTGCAATCAATTTACGGCAGATTGACCTCTTGCAACAGCCAAAATCCTGCAAAAGATTCTGCTTGCGGATCGGACTGCACTGTGATAAAATGCACCCCATTAGATTTTTGCTTTGCTTCTTCAAAGCCTTTGGCTTCTGCCAAAGTTTGGGGGTTTTTGATATTAGCCAAAATCCAGCTTTCAGTACCACCTGTTTCTAAAAGCAATCTCGCGCCAAGACTGTTATCAAACTTCAACCAAGCCAATTCTAAACCAGACATCCAGCCCGCTAAAGGCAACGCTCTAGGTGAAAAGATCAAAACACCTGGAATGCGGGCTTGAGGCGAAACTTGCGCCAACTCTAGAGGAAAAGCTTCGCCAAAACCAATTTCCCACTCGTGCATTTGGGCGAAATCCTCACTTGGCAAGGTAACAAATGCCCACTGCTGTCCTTCTAATGCATCTGGTAAACGCTGCGGTAACGGGTTCTCTAAGCGCACCGAAGGATTAGTCACTGCTTCATAGCCTGGTTCTTTTGGATACACCTCTTCCATTCGCTGTTGTAGCCATTGGTTAAGTACCAAAGTGCGACGGCTAGGCTGGGCGGGAATACCTAAGTCTTTGCAGGCTTTGGTAATCATGTTGCTCATTTGGCGGCGGAAAAAGCGGATTTTTTTCGGTGCTTCAGTAGCTTTGCTGATTGCTTCTTCCAGTGCTGTACGCAACCACACCGAATTTACCTGCGTACTAGGGCAATACTGAGCATAGCGAAACAAAGAATCAATTTTCGTGCGCGTATCTGAAGGACTTTCGCACACCAAGACTTCCCAAACTTTTTTCTGATTTTCGTCCAGTAAAGGACGGGAGTAAAAATCTATTTCCCAAATACTGCCCATTTTATGCCGTGAAAATCTTGCGACTTTACATTTTTGTCATATTATTTTCATCATACGAGGGTATGGGCAGCATTGGTGGAAGTAAGTCGAAGAAGTAAGGGAGTAGGGGGAGTAGGGGGAGATGAGGGAGTAGGGGGAGATAATTAGCAATT
>CAXTSI010000739.1:0-2899 GCA_964246695.1 uncultured bacterium | reverse complement strand
ACTCCCCACTCCCCACTCCCTTCATCGCTGAAGATAACTTTTGGGGTCTTGCGCAACCCAACCTTGGGATGAGCTAGAACGCACTTCAAAATGGAGATAGGGTTGACTCAAAGTAGGTGTTCCAGTTGTACCCACAGTTCCCACCAAGTCTCCCTTTTTCACTTGCTGACCGACGGAGACTTTGATATTTTCAAGTTGGGAATAGCGGCTTTGTAATCCTCCATTGTGATTAATTATAACTAACTTGCCATAACTACCTTTCTCACCAGCAAAGGCTACGGTCCCCTCTGCGATCACTTGTACAGGCGTTCCCTTTGCTGCTAACAAATTTACACCGCTATGAAAGAAAACCTCCCCTGTCTTCTGATTAATCTGCCAGCCATAAGGTAACGCCACTTTTGCTACTTCCGCTAAGGGATATCCAGCTAATTTACTAGGAGTAGGAGTAGGAGTGGAAGACTCAGTGAAAAGACGATTCTGCGATCCCTTCCGCAGGGGAACAAACACGAGTGTGGGATTTTTTTGACAGCCATTCGCTTCAAACAGTACATCAGGACGAACTTTGTATTTTTTCGCCACTTGTCGCCAAGTTTGACCGCGCGGTACTTCGACCACAATCCCATCATGGGGAGGAATTTGCAGTTCGCTACCGACAGCAACCTTTCCGTTTTGCAAAGCTGCGTTCATGGCAATAATAGTTGCTGGATCGAGATTGTAGCGCTGCGCTATACTCTCAAGAGTTTCGCCTGGTGCAACTTTGTGGCGCCCGAAGCGTTCTAAGGCTGAAGATGGGCAACTCGTTCCAGAAGCCTGTGCTCTTACTTCGATTGTTTGTGTAAATAATAGCCCTGCGCTGAGGACGCTACAGATAAAGACTACACGATTGCGAAAAGTCATGTATATAACTGACATAGGGCAATGAGCAATAGGCAATGGAGGAGAAGAGGGAGATGCGGAAAAATTGCAACCTATCTATAATTCTATGCCTCTTGACTATTGACTATAGCAATCCGTGGAGGAGAGACGAATACCTCCCCCTTGTCCATAAATCACCCTACGTGTATTTCAAAAATCAAATAGGAGTCCTATAGCAGTCCTAAATATTAAGTTCCTCTGTCAACTTGCCTTTGGCTTGACTAAACTTAGAAACAGCGGATCTGCATTGCTGTCGTTGAATGTAATGATTATGAAGTTATCTTTAAAGCAACTAGCCGTTTATATCTCCTTACTGTTGATTGGCGGCGGTGCAGGGTTGTTAGGCAGTCGCTATCTCTCACCACAAAATCGCCCATTTCAGCAATTAAGAAATGTAACAGTAGCTTTGCCTTCAGAAACCGCTATCCCTAATGCAGGTGGAGGACCGATTGGGGCGCTTGGAGGCAATAACATAAATTTTATTGCTGCCGCTGTACAAAAAACTGGACCTGCGGTAGTGCGAATTAATGCGACCCGTAAAGTGGCAAATCCAATTTCTGACGCTTTAAAAAATCCCCTCTTGCGACGATTCTTTGGGGAAGATGAGCAACCTATTCCCCAAGAACGGATTGAGCGCGGGACAGGGTCTGGCTTTATTTTGAGCGAAGACGGACGATTGCTAACCAACGCTCATGTGGTAGCAGATACTGACACAGTACAAGTTACCCTCAAGGATGGTCGGACTTTTGAAGGTAAGGTGTTGGGAGTGGATACAGTGACAGATGTGGCAGTGGTGAAAATTCCAGTTAATAAATTGCCAACTGTCAAACTGGGTAATTCGCTTTCCTTAGTGCCAGGACAGTGGGCGATCGCTATTGGTAATCCCCTAGGCTTAGACAACACTGTGACAATTGGTATCATCAGCGCGACCGATCGCACCAGTTCTCAAGTTGGTGTACCAGATAAGCGCGTCAGCTTTATCCAAACCGACGCCGCAATTAACCCCGGTAACTCTGGTGGACCTTTGTTAAACGCTCAAGGTGAGGTTATTGGCATCAACACTGCTATCCGCGCTGATGCTAAAGGACTCGGTTTTGCGATCCCTATTGACGTCGCAGCCCGCATTGCTAATGAACTGTTTACTAAAGGTCATGTGGAACATCCCTTTTTAGGGATTGAAATGGTAGACCTGAGTCCTACTAAGAAACAGCAGATCAATCAAGAAAATAATCTCGACATTAAGCAGGACACTGGTGTTGCAATTAAGGGAGTCTTAGACAAATCGCCAGCAAAGCAGGCTGGACTGCGTCTTGGGGACATTGTGAAAAAAATTAACGGTAGCCAAATCATTACTGCCGCCCAATTACAAAAGCTGGTAGATTCTAATTCGGTAGGCGACGTCCTGCAAATCGAAGTCAACCGCGACGGGAAAAATCAAACTTTGGCAGTACATTTAGGTGCTTATCCCCAAAATTAGTCCAGAGTCCAGAGTCCATAGATTTTTGACTATTGACTATTGACTATTAGACAAATGATCTAAGTGCATCCGCTGTTCCATCTGGCGGAGGAAATATCCCGTCATCATAGCTGAGGCTAAAAGACCAGCCAAGTTGTCTCGATCTGTTGTTATTTGCACGTTGAAATTTTCTGATGGTAGCATGCCAACAAGCCCTTGGACGTTTTGCGAGATGATTTGTTTAATTTCGGGGCTGACGGACTGGGCAACACGGGCTAAAACCTCAGGGGGCTGATGCTGCAGATATTTGAGTAACTGATTGGCATGTTCCTCAAAGTGATCGTTCAGAAGCTGATTGGGGTGTTCTTCAGCGTTGTCATTCAGAAAGTCAGGATCAAACACCATTGGCAGTTTTTTTAGCTGAGGGGCTAATTCTACTCTAAACCATAGTAGAGCGGCGAGATATACTACCTCTTTCTGGAGTACTAGGATTCCACAAAGAGGAGAGGGGGAGAGGGGAGTGGGGAG
>CAXTSI010000738.1:0-2942 GCA_964246695.1 uncultured bacterium | reverse complement strand
TAACAACTAACAACTAACAACCAACAACTAACAACTAACAACTAACAACCAACAACTAACAACTAACAACTTACCTCCTCAACATTTTATTCAATCTATCAAGCAATAACACCTCTTGCTTGTTGTCTTCCAGTGTGTGAGCCAGTATAATTGCTCTTTCGTAAAAATTACGGGCAGTTGAGTAATTACCTACTTGGTTGTACAAGTCGCCAAAGGACTCAAAAGAATTCAATTCTTCCTGCAGATTGTGTAATTCTTTAGCGAGTGTTAATCGCTTTTCAAGTAAGTCAAAGGCGCGTTGATAGCGTCTTACAGAAGTGTGAGCAAGTACTAAACCATCAATTGCTCGTAATTCATTAACGCGATCGCCGTTCGCCTGAGCTATCCTTAATGCTAACCCATAAGTGCCAATGGTATCTTGATAGTTAAGCATTGCTTGGTAGGCATCACCCAAATTATTGAGGGTATTAGCTTCAGCAGTGCGATCGCCGATTTGATGGCGCAACTTTAAAGCATCTTCATAAAGTTTAATCGCTTTGCTGTAATCTCCCGACCTTGCAGCTACCAAACCCAAATTACTCAGAGACAGTCCTTGACCTTCAATGTTTTTCAGGGAGTGAGCAATTTCAAGTGCTTCCGCAAAGGTTTGAAAAGCAGCTTTAGATTCTCCACGTTGCAGTAGTAAGGTGCCAATGTTATTCAGCCCAAAAATTTGACCTTGAAAGTCTTTGAGATCGTGGGCGATCGCTAAACGTCTACGCAAAGCATCTTCCGCTTCTTTAAAACGATCCAAGTGGACATAAATTCTACCAAGGAAATCGTAGGTCAGACCTTGTGCTTTAAGGTCGCCGATTGAGTGATAAATTTCCAGTGCTTGCAACCAAGATTCAATTGCCCGATCGGAATTTCCTTGCAGGTTTTGTTCTTCTCCCAACTTTAGTAAACTGTCAGCTTTATTTCTTGAGTCTTGCAACACTGAATTATTTAAAGGGCGATGAAGCTGGTCGGTGATATTAGCAGCGGTTGCAGTCATCGGACTAAGCAAAAAAGCAAACAGTAAAAGGTAGCTTGTGCAAAATTGTTGTGGTGCATTCCAGTTTGCCCCTGGTAAGGGCAGCCATGGTTTCATAAAAATATGTGTCCTCCTTATTAACCTACCTTTACCCCCTCTTGACCTAATACGGTTCAGTTAAGATAAATGATCTACCCTCAACTTATGTTGAGACGCGATCGGTCGCGTCTCTACACCAATTTCATTCCCACCGATAACCCTTAACTGAACTGTACTGAGGTATAAGAAGAAAGTTGTCAAGGAGATCTTAAAAAATATAGTAAACAATTTTACTAAAATACAAATCGGATATTCAGCGTTTCTACGTAAGCGCCGGTGGAAGTAAATTTTCACCCAAGTAAATGGCACGAATATCTGTTGGTAATTTCTCCTCTAGCATACGATAGCCTTCTTGGAGAGAATTGGCTACTTCGGCTGGGGTGATGGATTCTCCTTCGGCTTGTAGATAAGCAGCAATTCGAGTTTCACTCCAATGGAAAGTTTGAGCCATCAAGACTATCAATCGCAACATTGGTAGTAATTGATCCAATGCCTGTTCTATATAACACCACAGCGGTGGAGAAGTTGCCTTCAGAGAATAATGAATCGCTTCGGTTGGAGGTACTTCATTCTCGTTAATACAGTAAGCAGTCATATTGATCAACCAATTTTGCATAGTCAGGCTTTCACTGCCTGATTTACTGGAGGTGTTGTCTAGTCCACCAAGTTCGTAATATATATGTCGCCAAGTCAAAGCAAATAGATAATCGGCTTGCACAGGCGATCGCGCCGAATGTTGAATCAACGTGTAGACTATTGGGCTGTAACGACAAAAAATCGCAGTGAAGTACTTTCCTGAGTCTGGATGCTGCTGAAACAGAGACAGTAATTCTTGATCGCTGTGATGAAACAGTGACTTAACTAACGGGTGATGCGCTTCGGGAAAATGAGGTATTTGCACAACTTTTCACTGGACTTGTGAGTCCAGTTAATGAGACGACTTATAAAATTATCTTTGGGATAGCAAATTTATGGTTAATCCCATAAGATTTTTGTATTGGTTTGATTGCAGCTATTAACTAGAAGGCTTTGTACTTGATACACTAGAAACAGTAGACTTAAAATTTAAGTCATAATCCACAAAACCAAAAGCAGCTCCCTTATACATTGCTTGATGTGTTCATGGTTATAGTAGTTAGTGTGACTCAGTTCCTGCTTGGTCCTTTGACTTTAGGGTCTTTTTTGCCTTCCCTACCGTTAGATAGCTTATTCTCCACCCAAGGCATTATGGTGATGCTGCTAGCAGCCTATGCCGGTGCCATGTGGATGTTCCTCACCAGTGCCCCAAAAGTATATACCGTTATGGTGTCGGATTTGGAGGTGGCACGACAGTTGTATGAAGGACTGCTAGATTTATCAGCAGCTGAAGTGCCTTTGCACTACTACTACAATTACGAGCAAACTATAGGTGCAACGGGGGTTGATCCGCTTTACTTATCCAGCAACCCCAGCTTCAGCAGCAATAGAATGACGAATGCTAGCGATGGACTTTGGTATCAGTTAAAGAAAAATATTCAGCTGCACGTCATTACGGGAGCTAGTTTAGGTGTCAAAAATCAGCAACGACACGTTTGCTTTGATAACGACTGTCTGGAAATGATTTTATTGCGAGTGGAAGCGCGTGGTTTGAAATTCAAAATTCGCAGCCGGAAGCCGCTGAATTTTTTGGTTAAGGATTATGAAGGGCGCGTTATTGAAATGGCTGAGGTGGCGAATTAGAAAAGTTGGTAATTGCTAATTGCTAATTGTGAGTCCAGTCCTGTTCGCGTTAGCGAAGCGTTAGCGACGAAGGAGCGTCAGCGTCTCCCCTTGGGAGAAGGCGGGTTTCCCG
>CAXTSI010000737.1:0-2944 GCA_964246695.1 uncultured bacterium | reverse complement strand
TAACCACTAACCACTAACCACTAACCACTAACCACTAACCACTAACCACTAACTATTTGACTATTGACCAACCACAGCCATCGGGCGGCTACCAGCAGCGTGACGGTCAATCACTTGGTCTATCAAGCCATATTCCTGAGCTTCATGAGGTGACATGAAGAAGTCCCTCTCAGTATCTTCAGTAATTTTCTCTATGGGCTGACCAGTGTGATCGGCTAAATAATTATTTAGCCGATCCTTGTGATAGAGAATTTCACGGGCTTGAATTTCAATATCAGTTGCTTGTCCCTGAGCACCACCTAGCGGTTGATGAATCATAATCCGAGAATGGGGTAAACTCATCCGCTTACCCTTAGCACCGGCAGAAAGCAGGAAAGCGCCCATACTCGCCGCCAATCCGGTACAAATGGTACAGACATCTGGGCGGATATGCTTCATAGTGTCAAAAATGCCCATTCCTGCCGTCACCGAACCTCCTGGAGAATTTATATACATATAAATGTCTTTCTCCGGGTCTTCAGCATCTAAAAACAACAGTTGGGCAACAACTAAATTAGCTACGTAGTCATCTACCGGTTGTCCCAAAAATAAAATGCGCTCGCGCAGCAGTCGTGAGTAGATATCAAAGGCGCGTTCGCCACGACCCGATTGTTCAATAACGATAGGAATCATGTTGCTTGTAACTATTTTAGATATATTTTAACGATTCCATTCGCTTCTTGTTTTCCCAAACCACAAACCCAGTTTCTTAAAGAAACCGAGTTTGTACCTTGTAACTTTTTTAGCATTTTCATTAGTAAAGTTCCGGAATAGAATCACTAAATTTGGTAAATATATAGTATGGGGTGTACTTGCTCTAATGCATTCTACGGTAAAAAACATCCACCCTCAGAGAGGAACCTGCCATGCGGTCAAAACTTTGGCAAGCTGCCATCATCACTTTCTTACTTCACTTAATAGCAGGACTGAGTCCAGCAACCACAACTCAAACAAAAGCAGCATCACCCACAGATACAACATCGACGCCAATCACTACGCTACTTAGCTATCTCCAGTAAGCCGAAGTCCAAACATTTTGAGTGTGTCTCCACTAATAATTTGAGGGTAGACTTAGCTTTGAAGGCACTCTCTTTACATATAATCATGACTAATCGCCTTGCTGAAGCTAAGAGTCTCTACCTCCGGAAACACGCCGAAAACCCCATTAATTGGTGGTCCTGGTGCGACGAAGCACTGACAACGGCAAAGGCGGAGAATAAACCGATATTTCTCTCAATTGGCTATTCCAGCTGCCACTGGTGTACTGTCATGGAAGGAGAAGCTTTCTCAGACTCGGCGATCGCCGAGTATATGAACGCAAATTTTCTTCCCATTAAAGTAGATAGAGAAGAAAGACCAGACCTTGACAGCATCTACATGCAGGCTTTGCAGATGATGACTGGTCAGGGAGGTTGGCCTTTGAACATCTTTCTTTCTCCAGAAGATTTAGTGCCATTTTACGCCGGGACATATTTTCCAGTTGAACCGCGCTACGGTCGCCCTGGCTTTTTACAAGTCCTGCAAGCACTTCGCCGCTACTACGATACAGAAAAAAAAGACTTGCACGAACGTAAAGCTGTAATTATCGAGTCACTCCTCACCTCTGCGGTGTTACAGCAAGACAGTGCCGCACAATCTCAAGACAATGAATTACTACAGCAAGGCTGGGAAACTAGTACCAGGATCATTACATCTAATCAACACGGTAATAGCTTCCCGATGATTCCCTATGCGGAATTAGCACTGCGCTTAACTAGGTTCCCGTTCCCTAACTCTGTTGGCAAACAAGAATCGAGGTATGATGGCAAGCTTCTTTGTACCCAGCGAGGACTAGACTTAGCATTGGGCGGCATTTACGATCATGTAGCGGGTGGTTTTCACCGCTACACCGTTGACCCTACTTGGACAGTGCCCCACTTTGAAAAAATGCTCTACGACAACGGTCAGATTGTGGAGTATCTGGCTTCTCTGTGGAGTGCAGGAGTACAGGAACCAGCTTTTGAAAGAGCGATCTTCTGTACTTTCCAATGGCTGAGGCGCGAAATGACAGCACAGTCAGGTTACTTCTTTGCAGCTCAAGATGCCGATAGTTTTACCAGCCCAACAGATGTAGAACCAGAGGAAGGAGCTTTTTACGTCTGGAGTTATAGCGAGTTGGAGCAACTGCTAACTCCGGGTGAACTAACGGAATTACAACAGCAGTTTACGGTGACGCCTAACGGCAACTTTGAAGGCAAGAATGTGTTGCAAAGACGTTTAGCAGGAAAACTGAGTGAAACGCTGGAAACAGTACTAGCAAAGCTGTTTACTGCCCGCTATGGTGTGGCAACGGATTTGGCAACGGATGAACTAACGGATGTAACGGATAATTTAACTGTGGGACGACGAGATCAAGCATCCGCTACATCCCGCACCTTCACCGTTGCCACTTTCCCCCCCGCCCGCAACAACCAGGAAGCAAAAAGCATAAATTGGCACGGACGCATTCCGGCAGTGACAGATACAAAGATGATTGTCGCCTGGAATAGCTTGATGATTTCCGGTTTGGCAAAAGCGTGTGGAGTATTTCGACAACCAGAGTACCTAGAACTAGCAGCAGGGGCGGCAAATTTCATCTTGGATAATCAGTTTGTGGATGGGCGGTTCCACCGACTAAATTATGAAGGTCAACCGTCCGTGCTAGCCCAATCGGAAGATTACGCCTTTTTTATCAAAGCACTGCTGGATTTACACCAAGCTGCATTGGGAGTGGGAATGAAAGAAGAGGGGGTGAGGGAGATGAGGGAGATGAGGGAGATGAGGGAGATGAGGGAGATGAGGGAGATGAGGGAGACAATTCAACCTCCTCATCCTCCTCATCCTCCTCATCCTCCTCATCCTCCTCATCCTCCTCATCCTCCTCATC
>CAXTSI010000736.1:0-2967 GCA_964246695.1 uncultured bacterium | reverse complement strand
CTCCCCCTACTCCCCCAAGAAGGATGCGATCGCTCAAGATCAAAATCGTCGCTCCCGCCCGCACTGATTCAGCTGCTTGGGATTGCAAAGACTGAACTGCGGCTTTCAACCCTTGAGGACCATTGGCAATTTCAAACAGGGTTGACAACTCAGCCGTTGCAAATCCCGACAGCTTAATAGCCTGCAAATCTGTACTACTAATTACTGGCGATTCTAGCTTCAGCCTGCGGGCATATTCTGGCTTTGGCAGCAATAAGTTACCCCGCTCACCTAGTTCTACTTTCAACGACATCACCAAGCTTTCTCGTAGGGGATCAATTGCTGGGTTTGTCACCTGAGCAAAACGCTGTTTGAAATAGTCATAAAGTACGTGGGGTTTTTCTGACAGCACTGCTAAAGGAATATCATCTCCCATGCAGAAAGTTGGCTCTTTGCCTTCCGCAGCCATTGGCTGAATTACCATTTCCACATCTTCTGTGTTGTAACCAAAAGCTATTTGATGCCTCAGTAGGGGCGGGGTCCCCCCGCCCTCCTTCTCAGCGTACCCACCAGAAGATAACCCCTTCCCATTCCCATTCCCGATTCCCGATTCCCCACTCCCTAATTCTTGTCGGTGCTGTCGCAACCATTCCCCATATGGTTGCTGCTTAGCAACGCGCTGCTTAATCTCCCAATTCTTTAGTACCTCATGAGTTTCTAAATCCACAGCAATCATTTGCCCTGGTCCGAGTCTGCCTTTCTCGACAATATCAGCTTCGGGAAAGTCTACTACACCTGCTTCTGAAGCTACGACGATGCAGTCATCCTTGGTGATAGTGTAGCGAGCTGGTCTTAAGCCATTACGATCTAGAGTTGCACCAACTTTTCGCCCATCGCTGAACACCAAAAGTGCTGGTCCATCCCATGATTCTTGCAGACCACTATAGTATTCGTAGAAATCGATAATCTCCGGATGATCGCGCAAAGAAGGCTGATTTTGGTAAGCCTCTGGAACCATAATCATCAAGGCTTCCAAAGGACTGCGTCCGGAACGCACGAGTAACTCCAGCACATTGTCCAGGTTGGCTGAGTCGCTGTTGCCAATGTAGACAAATGGCTTGAGTTCGTCTAGGCGATCGCCCCACACTGGATGATTCAACGAAGCCTCTCGTGCCATCATCCAGTTGATGTTACCTAACAAGGTGTTAATTTCACCATTGTGACCCAAAAGCCGCATCGGTTGAGCCAAGGGCCACTTGGGCATTGTATTGGTACTAAAGCGGCGATGATAAACAGCAAAGGCGCTGGTGTAAGCCGGATTTTTTAAATCAAGATAAAACTCTCCTAAAACTGCCGAACGCACCATGCCTTTATAGACAATTGTCAGGTTTGACAGAGAGCAAATGTAAAATTCCTCTGACCAGTTGCTGTTTAAATTGCGGATAGCTTTAAACATTCGGCGACGGGTAATATACAGTTGCCGTTCCAGTTCATCGCCGCTTTTCTCAACTGATGCTACAAAAATTTGTTCAATCTGGGGTTGATTTTCTCTTGCTTGCACCCCTAGTAAATCAGGCTGTACTGGTACTACTCGCCAGCCCAGTACAGTTAAATTTTCTTGATTCGCCACTTGTTCAACCGTCGCTTTCGCAAGTTGAGCTGCTTCCTTGTCTTGTGGTAAGAATATCATCCCAACAGCAACGTTGCTGACAGAGGGAAGTTGTATCCCGGAATTTTGCAAGTCCTGTTGAAACAACTCCCAAGGGATCGCAGTTAATATCCCTGCACCATCACCCGAGTCTTGGTCTGCGCTACAACCACCCCGATGTTCTAAGCAGGTCAAAGCAGCTAAAGCTTTTGCCACAACTTCTCGCCTTGCATGATTCTGGCGATGAGCAATAAAACCCACACCACAGGCATCTCGTTCCTCTACTAACCACCGAGGTCCCTGATAAATACTGTCTTGTAAAGTTTCTGAATGTGTAATTTTCTGTTCTTGATGCATCCTTTTGTTATTCATAGCAGTCCCTGACGTCTTAAGTTACGAATGCCACTACTTGTGAGAAAAATTTCCTCAATTTAGAGGTGAAACAATACTGAGTAATGAAAATTTAGAGAAAAAAAATTTTAACCTCGGGGTTTCTGTTGTTTCTCCCGTGTTAAAATTATCACGTTATTTTTATGTGTTTATGCTGTGTTAAGTAAACTGTCTTCTACCCATATAGGTTTCTATTTATATCCTGAAGCTATGTATTTCCGCAATTCCTTTTTTCCTAATTAAAGATAATTTGCTGCTTCTAGCAACTCCGATCTGACCTAGAACAAAACCTTTGTCTTAAGGCTTTACGACTTTTGGTGCTGAAACGCCCCTGATTCAGCTACAAAATTAGCGTATTACACTATATGCCCATTTGACAATTCCTAATATATTTCTCTTGTTTCTGAGGTTTTTACTGGCTACCCACTGCCAGTTTTGTTACTACACTCCAGAACTAACTTGAGTAGCAACCACCACATATAAGGGAACATCTGAATTTAACTTTAATAACCAAAACTACTAGGTAGGTTCGTAGTTGCGCTTTAGCGCTAAAGCGCAACTACGAACCTATCAAAACAATCTTGACAGACTAATACTGCCGTAGTGGGTTTTGCATTGGTGTTAGTTAACACGTTAAATTGTAATGGTAATATTGGTACAATTTATAGCTGTTTTGTGCCAAATATAGATATCCCATATATACATTATCACGTTCTAGTTCAAATCTCAGGTCATTATTTCTTGATATTTGCCAAAATTTAGTTACTTTAAACCTTGAGAGATAGTTTTTAAAAGTACCCAACATATTATGGTGAAAATACTAGATTTTTACCGTCTACAATTTTCCAATAGCTCCTTGAGCAAAATTTTGGTATTGCCAATACTTTCCACAGTACTGTATTTAACAGCTACCTGTACGACTAGTGCCCAGTCACTAACAGGTGTCCAAG
>CAXTSI010000735.1:0-2973 GCA_964246695.1 uncultured bacterium | reverse complement strand
CTCGTAATCGTCGTTCCTCAACTGCTTAAGATTTATTTTATAAACACCCTCTTATAGACTCTAAAAGGAGTTAAGTAGCGTAAATGACACAAAGAAATTTTATACGCTTAACCTAAAGAGCGGCTTATTAACTGGTTATCAAATGATTATGAAGTCAGGCATTTTTGTTGTAACCGCAGTCCTGCGATCGCCTCACCGTTTTTGTTCGATTGCTCCTCAGGTTCCAACTATGTAGGTTTGATGTATTATGATAAATTCCAATAGAAAGTTAGCTGGCTAAGGCATACTGGAAAAATGGTAATTTGATTTAATAAAAAATGCCCCAATTTGCACTGGGGCTTAGTTGCTAAACGTTTCCTTAGTCACTATAGTGACTAACCGTACCATTAGGGAATTAGGAATTTCCTCAAGAACCTGAGTACTATAAGTAACCCCGACTACCGGGGTTTTTTCTTGAGAACCGCTTAACCATAGGGATAAGCTGCACATGACATCATGTTATTTTGTCATTCACAAGATATCTGCTTGATCCAATGAACGCAATTTTTTTATATATTAATTTAGTAAAGTAATATATTTGTACTATTAAAAACAGCCATTTTAGATTTTTGGTAATGGGGAAGAAACTATCACCTTTTTCCCAATTACCAATTACCCATTACCCATTACCAATCCAAAGAAGTACCATGAAAGTGAATCAGGTAAGCAACATCTACCAAATTCGGGCTAAAGCGGTGATACCGTGATTACTAAACTATTGCAAAAACTCCAGACCGCATGGTCCAAAGATAGGTGCAAAAACGAAACTACTGCTCAAGGCTTGCTGCAAACTGTTGCGATCGCCTCTGTTGGAGTCACTGCCATAATAATGGGAGTTCGGGAATTCAAAGGGTTGCAGTCATGGGAGTTAAGTACTTACGATCAAATGCTGCGGTTACGCCCGACTGAAGCACCCGATCCACGTATTTTACTGGTTACCATCACTGAGGACGATATCCAGCGAGAGAAATGGCCCACTACAGACAGCACGATTAATCGGCTGTTGGCAAAACTACAATCCTATCAACCGCGTGTCATTGGTTTAGATATCTACCGCCCACAGCAGAAAAATTTAGCTAAGGGTGTGGGGCGTACTGACAACATCATCAGTATTTGTGCATTCAGTAGCATGGGTAACGAGGAAATTGCACCACCGCCGAATTTCCCTATAGGCAATGTGGGCTTTAGCGATCTGATATCTGACGACGATCGCATTGTCCGTCGCAGTTTGTTGTTTGCTAATGCCCATAAAGACAAAAAATGTAAAACGTCTTTCTCGTTTGCTTCCCTATTGGCAACTAAGTACTTGGAAAAACAAGGCATTAAGCCACATTTTATCAACAAACAGAATTTTCAACTGGGTAAAACTTTCTTCCGCCGCCTCACAGAGAGTTCAGGCAGCTATGAAAATATAGATGCGAAAGGTTACCAAATACTACTGAATTACCATGACCCCGATCGCTTTGTCAAGCAAGTCAGTCTGACACAAGTCCTGACAAATCAAATAAACCCCAATTTAGTCAAAGACCGTCTCGTGATCATCGGCACTACTGCCCGCAGTGTGAATCTTGGCTTTTATACTCCCTACAGTGCTTCGCCACAGCAACCACCAAGAATGTTTCCTGTATTTATTCATGCACAGGTAGCAAGTCAGACGATCGGTGCAGTACTGGATGGACGACCCCTGATTTGGTACTGGTCAGACTGGGTTGAAACTGTATGGGTGTGGGGTTGGTCTGTTGCGGGTGGGGTTTTAGCGTGGCGACTGAGACATCCTTTACACTTGGGTCTGGCTGCTGGGGGAATGCTTTTAGGTTTAGTGGGAATCGGCTTTATCCTGTTTCTGCAAATGGGATGGGTGCCGATCATCCCGCCAGCCCTAGCTTTGGTAATGACGATAACCAGTGTGATGGTTTACACGACTTACCAAACACAGCAGCAAACAAAGGTGATTATTCTGCAAGTTGAAAAACAACTTGAGGCGATCGCGCAGTTAAATATACTCTTAAAAGAGAATACCGCCATCCAAGACAAACATCTTCACCTTGCTAGTATTGGTACACAAGAAAAAGCAACTGGTGACTTCCTGTTAAGCGGACGCTATAAAATCACCAGAGTTCTTGGTCATGGTGGATTTGGTCGCACTTATTTAGCGTCAGATACCCAGCGTCCGGGTAATCCCACCTGTGTAGTGAAACAACTGATGCCAGCCCGACAGGATACAAAATTTTTACAAGTTGCGAGAAGATTATTTGATGCCGAAGCCGAAATTTTAGAAGTTTTGGGTAAACACGACCAGATTCCGGAACTGCTGGCATATTTTGAAGAAAATAGGGAATTTTATTTAGTACAAGAATATATTCCGGGACATACTTTGAGTGAGGAATTACCGCCTGTTCATGGTAGGCAAAAAGAATCTTGGGTCATAGATATGCTTAAAGGAATTTTAGAAGTTCTGGCGTTTGTTCACGAACATCGTGTCATTCATCGAGATATTAAGCCGAGTAATATTATTAGACGTGCTATAGATAATCGACTGGTGCTGATTGACTTTGGTGCGGTGAAGATCATGCAACCACCAACATCTCCGCAAACAGAATTAGCAACTGTCGCCATTGGAACGCGAGGTTATGCACCACCAGAGCAATTTGTTGGTCATCCCCGCTTAAGCAGTGATATTTACGCCTTGGGGATGATTGGCATTCAAGCTATAACCGGGATATCACCGCACGAACTCCAGCCAAATGTTGATACAGGAACTGTGGTGTGGCGTCAATGGGCGCAAGTCAGCGTTGAATTAGCAGCGATTTTAGATCGGATGGTGCGTTACCACTTTAGCGATCGCTACCCATCAGCCACCGCAGTGTTAGAGGATTTAAAACGCATTTGGGGAGTGGGGAGTAGGGAGTAGGGAGTGGGGAGTGGGGAGTAGGG
>CAXTSI010000734.1:0-2974 GCA_964246695.1 uncultured bacterium | reverse complement strand
AACTAACAACTAACAACTAACAACTAACAACTAACAACTAACAACTAACAATTACCTTTTCCCCATCTCATTAAGCATCAATCACAACCCGGCTAGTGGGGTAAGAGATGCAAGTGAGAATGTAGCCCTCCTGACGTTCAATCTCGTCTAACCCTTCAGGTTCACCTTCCACCCTGACGGATCCTTGTAACTTCCGCTTCTTGCAGCTACCACAAACTCCAGAACGACAATTACTGCGAATTTTAATCCCTTCGCGTTCAGCTAAGTTGAGGATGGGTTCTTCGCCGTCGCAGGCGACTTCATGCCGTGACTTAGAGAAAACTACAGCAATTTCGCTCGAGGACGTTGACTTTGGCAAGGTGCGAGTTTGTGTGGCAACTGGTGTACTGGTGGCTGCATGTCTATCCACATCTGACTCAGGAACAGTTTGTGTTGGCATCATGAATATCTGTTTCAAGCCTTGCTGAACATGACGGGTGAGGTTTTGAGTTGTGCTGTTAGCAGCGCCCTTTTGTTTGGGCACAGCAGATTGGAACTTCTTCCGTGGAGGTCCAAAGCTTTCCTCCGTCTTGAGAGGATTTGAGCCATGAGGTATACTTTGTTATCAGTGATAGAGTGTATTCAATAGCTATTGACTCCATTATGATGGTATTTCTACTTTTTTAAAATGTAAGTATATGCTATTCTAGCGTAGAGATTTGTATAGCATACTGACTTTCTTATTCATTAATTTTATTGAGATTAAATGTGTTTTTAGCTTAAACCAAAAGAAGCCCCACGCCTGACTCCGAAGGAGCAGCGTGGGATGAATTTTGGGGCAATGACGAAAACATCTCCGACCAATATCAGCCGATAGGCTGATAAGGGAGTGGGGTGTTTGAGGAGTTGCCATTTTCTGGTCGATCTTGACCTTCAATGTATCGCCTCAAGGTTGTGATAGTCACGCCTCCACAACTAGCCACAAAATACGACCCATTCCAAAAAACATCTTTTGTGTAGAAACGGCTCAGATGCTCTGCGAACTCTTGTCTCAACTTACGAGAAGTAACTGATTTGATATTACTAATAAGGGTGCTTAACTGCAAGTCGGGATGATATTGGAATAGAGCGTGTACATGGTCAGTCTCGCCATTGAACTCAATCAGCTTACAGTCCCATTTAATTAACAATTCTTCAAGAATGGTGTGCAATCGAGTCAACATCCCATCCGTAAAGACTTTGCGCCGATATTTTGTGGTCAAAACCAAGTGTGCTTTAAGGTCACTAACTGACCTACTCTTTGAAATAAAATCATTTTTCATCGCCATAACCGGAAACTTTGCTATAATCACTGTAGTCTAGAATGATAACACTCACACAAAGGCGGTGATTCCTACGCTACTAAACTACCAATACCGGATGTATCCAGATACCAATCAAAAGCTAGAACTTAATGAATGGCTGAGAATTTGCCAGTATTGGTATAATTGGCAGCTAGGAGAAAGATTGACGTGGTGGCAAAACAATAATTTACAACTTAAATCATTCCCCTGGTGGAAAGAACTTTTCCCAGAGTTATTTGATACAAAGCCTGATTACTACAATCAAAAAGCGCAACTACCAACAATCAAACAAGATTTAAAAAAAGTATGGCATAGCGCGGCATTTTTCGGGGGAAGCTTCCCCCGAAAAGATGCCTTGGGGAACTGCTAGATTTCAAAGCTGTACCCTCTCAAACTTTGCAAGACGTTTCAAAGCGTGTAGATCTAGCATTTTCGAGATTTCTTAAAGGGGACGATAACGGTAAGAAAAGTGGGAAACCACGTTTCAAGAATGCTGCTAGCTTCCGTACAATCAGAATTGAAGGGCAAGCGGTAACCATTCAACGAGTCGAAAAAGATTGGTTATTCTTGTCAATCTCCAAGCTTGCTGGATGGCTTAAGGTGAGGTTGCACCGACCTTTACCCGATGGTTTCACGCTCAAAAATATCTTAGTTACCTTGAAGGCTGATGGCTGGTATTGCACCATTGCTCTTGACGACCCAACAGTGCCAGTATTCAACCTTGATGTTGTTGTCCCCACTTGGGAGAACTCGCTTGGTATGGATGCAGTGCTGCATGAAAATGATTACTTGGCAACATCAGATGGTGAAAAATTACCTTCATTAAAATCATTCCGCAAATCTCAAGATAGACTTGCCAAAGTATCTAGACGAAAAGCTGCGAAGAAAAAAGGAAGTGCTAAGCGTCGTAAACTAACAAATCGAGAAGCGCGGTCACATCAACGTATTGCACGTTCCCGTCTTGACCACGCTTACAAAACTGCTCACAAAATAGTACGCACTGGCAAGAAAGTTTTCTTTCATGAAGATTTGAACTTACGCGGTTTAACTAAGCGCAATAAAGCTAAAAAAAATGATGAAGGAAAGTTTATTGCCAATGGACAAAGCGCCAAGTCAGGTTTGAATAAATCCTGGTTGGATGCTGGTTTCGGTCAATTCTTCACTACATTGGACTACATAGCCGCAAAAGCTGGAGCAGTTGTAGTGAAGGTAAATCCTGCTTACACATCAATGGTGTTGAGTTATCGGGATGAAATTATTTTCACTGATACCTCAATCAGGAGTTATTTTGACCCTCAAGAATTGCTGGTTGTTGATAGGGATATTAATGCGAGTATCAACATAAAAAGACTTGGGTTGGGACTTTTCCCAAGTATAAAAAGCCTGAAGGGGAAAGTAGTTTTTAAAACTACTGCGACAACTAGTACCTCCAAGGAAATTCTGGAAATCCTGCGCAAGCTAGACACGGCGTCTAAAAACTGTGTTAATGGGATGCCAGAAGCCTACACTGACTTGCGTTGCATCAGTGTAGGTAGTTCACGTTTGAGTAATAGCTGCTGTCTGCCCTAGACTTTCTTGGAGGCGAATACTCACGATTTCTAAGAGGGTGTTTATAAAATAAATCTTAAGCAGTTGAGGAACGACGATTACGA
>CAXTSI010000733.1:0-2979 GCA_964246695.1 uncultured bacterium | reverse complement strand
TGTGCTCTTTATGTGCATCTTCGGGGTTTATGCCTATAGGTGCAAGATATAAGGTAAGAAAAGCTCGGCGTATGGATGCGGAAAAATGCGATCGCTAGTCGTGACCCAAATAATGAAAGAATTGACTGAGTGACCTTATAAGGTGAATCCCCACTAGGGAACTTTGAGATAGTCCCTCAAACTTTCAGCCCGTCGTAACCAGCCCTAGAGAAATTTCGATTAAATCCCCAGTTTCGTATACCTGTATAATTTTCTGATTCTTTCTAGTGTGGAGCGAAACTCCCGCCGTCGTCGTCTCCGAAGCGACTCTCTCAAGGCAATAGAAGCAAGGTCTTGTAGCAATGAATGAGCTTGTTCAGGTCTCAATATCATCATAAATCTCCGCTAGGGAACGTTGAGATAATCTTTCAAAGTTTCAGCCCGTCGCAACCAACCTCTGAGGAATTTCGATTGAATCCCTATACCCCACCGCCGATAATCGTCCTCTCTTCTTTCAAAGTAGTTGTGCAACAATTTATCCTCATTCTCCGGTTTGGAAATCCAGGCATCCAATTCGTTTAAGGTTTCAGGTCCAATTACCCCATCGACAGCTATACCGCCTAAAGTTTGCTGCAACGTAGTCACACCACGACCACTATTAACCTGCCAGTCGAAGCAAGAGAGTGCCACACGGCGGGTTAAGTCGCCACAGCCGGATTTAATCCAGTAAGTGTTTCGATAAATGTCTGATGCTTCTTTCAGTGAAATGTTAGCGACGGACCGAAGCGGCAATCCCCTAGTAGCACGATACTGGTCATACTCAGTATGAGTAATTCCCAGATTGGTCAGTCCTCCAGGATCGCCTTCGTCGTTTGTAAGCCCTCCTTCAAAAGCAAGAACAAACTTTAGTCCCTCGCGGAAAGTTAATTCTTTATTCAAAGCTTTATCGAGCTTTTTATAACTTGACTCTAAATTTTGGAGTTTTTGATCAAGAGCCTTGACTGTTTTCTCTTGAGATTCAAGACCAACTTTTACTGATTTCAGTAACTGTGCTTGAGCCTGACTTGTTGTTAAATTTACAACCAAAATATTTGCTAACCAAGTATAAATCAAACAGCCAATAAATATAATTTTATTTTTATTGAAATTCATATTTTACACTCTTTCATTTAACTCCCCAAAAAATCAAAAATTTGTAAGTGCATTTTTTTGGTCAGACATCATGCCAAGACATGTATCTCGGCACGATGCCTAAATTATGCAATAGAAATAAATAGTTTTACTCAACTACTTTTCTACGGCTTTCAATGATTGCCTTAATTGGTTTACCTTTAAGAACTCCAACACCAGACCAAGCTTTTCCTACTAAATCAGTTTCGATTGTTGCGCTTTTAGTACCAGCGTATCTTATTTTGCGAATAACTAATTTAGACCCAGTATTAATTTCGACTTCTACGGTGCGTAATATTCCGTGCAGTAACAAATCACCGACTTCAGTCAGGACAACTTCAGACCGATGAGTTGAAGTCACATCTTTAATGCCCGTAGCCGTCGCCATATCAGAGCTAGCATACAACTCTCTCGCGCCTAAAAAGTAAAACGGAACATCTACAGTTTTGGTGCTATCTGCTGGATCTATTTGTTTACCGGTGACTAACAAAGTAGCTAATAATGCTGCCATGAGAAAAAAACCTTCTAAACTAATTTGTAATGAATTTAAAAACAAATTTCTAGTAATAGCCCACGTGAGTAGATATGCTCGCAGATTTTATAGTACTGCCAGCAAAAGTTTTACCAACCAATGCATGAAATGATTTATTGGCAGCCATAAATATCTTGCGTCGCTTTTTATTGTCTAATCCCACAGTTACTTTCATCGCATTGCCTGCTCTAATAAGCTTAGGAACGCTTTCATCTGCCAATGAATCAGGCGGTGGCGATGGCATATCTTTCAAGCCTACAGCGTCTTTGATATTGTCGTAGTCGCTAGAAAGTTTTAGTGAGAAATTAATCCCATTACTAACAAAGAGATAATTTTTATAAGTTTTTGCCATGTGTTTGAATGATGAATCTTAACGTCTTCATTCCAACATACTCGCTCAAATGGCAGTGCAACGCAGCGGAGAGTTAAGTCTCAGTCTAAACGCAAGACAAACACAGGTGCTTAGGTAAACCGCTTACTCCATGCTGGTGTGGAATTTTCAACGCCAGTGGGGTAATAATCAGCACGAACCATTTTCACAACAATCTCTTTTAACGCTTGACCCTTTCTTTGACCAATTTTTTCAAAGGATTTTGTTAAATAATTAGTATCAATTTGTGGTTTAATGGCTTTTAAGATTTCTTCTGCGTCTTTTTGGGAGAATGCGTTAACAAACACTTTGCTATTGTCCTTTAAAGTTAAAATTAACTCCCATGAACCTTTTTTGTAATTTGGCAGGGCAATTTGATTTTTTTTATTTGTGTTTGATGGATGAGGGATTGTAATTGGATACCAATCCTTGCCCAGAGAACCATCTGCTTTTAATTCACGGAATAAGCAAACAAGTTGAGGAATGTTTCCCTCAAGAGAAAGCTGATAACGCTCTGGTAATGAAGCAACACAAGTTTGTTCAATGCATAATTTTTCATTAATTTTAGCTAGCTCTTCAAATTCAGTTTGAATTTTTAAGGTTTCAGATCCTGTTGAAGTAGCTAAAACTTGAATTTTTTTTGATTTTCTAGTTGCAGTACAATTTCCACTTTCGTCAGTCTCACAAATAACTGTAGGAACTTCTATCTGTAGCCAAAACATATCTTCACACTCACATGGATTAGATAATGGGTTTGGTAATGGCGCTGGTGTTGGGCTTGGTAATGGCGCTAGTGTTGGGTTTGGTAATGGCGCTGGTGTTGGGCTTGGTGAAGGTGCAGGCGCTGGTGCTGGTGCTGGACTTGGTGCAGGTGTTGGTGCAGGCGCTGGTGTTGGTGCTGGTGCTGGACTTGGTGCAGGTGTTGGTG
>CAXTSI010000732.1:0-2995 GCA_964246695.1 uncultured bacterium | reverse complement strand
TCCCTACTCCCTACTCCCCACTCCCCAACTTAATCAGCGCTTCTCCCGTGAGGCGACAAATTCGCCAATCATCTAAAATAGATGCTCCCATGCGGCGGTAGAATGCTTGTGCTGGCTCGTTCCAATCCAAAACACTCCACTCTAACCGCCCACATTCGCGCTCTACTGCTATCTGGGCTAATTTAGTGAGGAGAGCTTTACCAATACCCAAACGTCGATATTCTGGTAAAACAAAGATATCTTCTAGATAAATTCCTGGCTTTGTCAGGAATGTTGAATAATTATAAAAAAATAAAGCAAAGCCCACAGATTGCCCTGCATATTCTGCTATAATTGCCTCAATAAATTTTGTCGAGCCAAATAGATGCTCCTTGAGTGCCAAAGCATTACCAGTAACGGCTTCAGATAATTTTTCGTATTCTGCCAGCGCCCTAATTAAATCAAACAACACGCTGCAATCAGCTGGTTCAGCAAAACGCAAAATTAAATCATTATTGTCAGTCATTAGTCCTTTGTCCTTTGTCGTTAGTCTTTAGTCTAATGACAAATGACAAATGACAAATGACAAATTATATCAACCAACCTTTTAAGCGTTTGGCTATATGAGGACGCCGTAACTTCCGCATAGCTTTGCTTTGAATTTGTCGCACTCTCTCACGGGAAAGATTGAACATATTGCCAACTTCTTCGAGAGTACAAGGTTCCGAAGTGACTAGACCATACCGTAGAGAAATCACATCTTTCTCCCGTGGAGTTAGCACATCGCCCAATACTTCCCAAATCTCCTGACGCATCATGTTTTCATTCATTTTTGCTTCTGGAGATTGGTTATCTTCATCTTCTAGCAAATCCATCAATTCCGTGTCTTCTTCTTTACCAACGCGGTGGTTGAGGGAAAGTGCTTGACGTCGGAGTTGTTGTAGCTGGCGCAACTGTTGCGGAGGAATTTCTAAAGCGGACGCCATTTCAACTTCCGTAGGATTGCGACCTAGTTGTTGTTTTAGTTCTCGTTGCGCTTTTTTTAGTTTATTCAGCTTTTCCACAATATGGATAGGCAAGCGGATAGTACGCGCATCATTGGCGATCGCCCGCGTAATTGCTTGTCTTATCCACCAATAGGCGTAGGTAGAAAACTTATATCCTTTATCTGGATCGAACTTTTCCGTAGCGCGATTTAAACCCATCGCCCCTTCCTGAATTAAATCCAGGAAAGGTACTCCGCGATTCAGATATCGCTTGGCGATTGACACTACCAACCGCAGGTTCGAGCGAATCATTTTGCGTTTCGCTACCCGACCTTGATACAAGCGATTTTCTAGTTGCTTTTCCGTCATTCCTAGGTGATGCGCTACATTTCCCTTGCTAAATTCTTCTCCTAGGTTTATTTCCAAGGAAGCGTGCAGTTCCCTTACTTCCTCTAAAAACCGCACTCGCCGCGCTAACTCCACCTCTTCATCCGGTTTTAGCAACGGATAACGAGCCATCTCTTTAAAAAACGCGCCTACAGCATCATCATGCTCGGTTTTATTGTAACCTGAAGGTCGCGCTGCCGCCATCGCATCCCCATCGCGTTCCTCTGTCTCCATTTCGATCGTGGGGGGGTCTTCATCCGCTACTGCATCTAATCTGTTGAAAGATTGTTCTTCACTGTCAGCAGCGTTTTCTATCATTTCCATTGTTCCCAATTCAGCAATGTTCATAGCTTCCTCTAGGGATTTTTGCTTTGTTTGGTACATAATTAAGTGACAGCTGCTCTAAGATAACTGGTAGTTTTTTTCAGGAACGAATGCTTGATTTTTCTTGTACAATATAAGTCCCTGTCTATAATGTATCATTCAGAGTCATCAGGATCTGTCTGTCATCAGCGGTAGTCAACTAGTCAAAAAAGTCAATAATGTATCTATGGCTTCATTTCTTGTTTGCAACTAGATAGAATTCGTAACTAATACTAGAATTTACATCTTAAAATTTTCTCATCAGGCTAGTAACACACATCTTTTTTATTCCTCAATAAAAACTATTTGATCTGAAGAAACAAATATAAAAATTTCCTTTCCGGCTGCCAATGATTAAATATTCATGTATTTTTCTACTTTTTCTGGATTTTTGAGGATTTAGAGCTTCTTAAAATCTTGTGACTGGGGTAGTGCATCGCTTATAGCTTCCCCCAGATCGCATTAAATCGGCTCAATAAACTTTAGCTAAGCCCTCCCATTATAAAGAATCCCATATACGGAAAGGGGATAATATCTATCAATAGGGGGAAAAGCGGTACTCGTTAGCTAGGAAACACAGAATAATTACCAAAAAAGCGGAGATTGTTTAATTCTGCCAAATTGGCAGAAAAAAGTCGTTACTGCCCAAAGTTAACATTAATTTGTCAGGTGGATTACATAAGAGGAAACTTATCAAGTATTATGTCTTTAGACAGTATTACGAAATACATTTTTTGTAAAGGTATCTATACAGCTAGCGTTTAGCTAGCCCGGTTAATTTTAAAAAACTGTGTGAGGAAATTATCTCTCTAAAACTTACGAAACTATGTATATGAATGGCTTAAGTTTGTCCCCAATGGCAGTTGCTGAACCTCAAGGCTCTTATAACAAGTCACTGCCAACTGGAAATCGGTGGATTGAAGTACTTGTGGACTGTCCAGTCAACTCAGGACTATTGACCTATCGATTGCCATCCCAGTTAGAAGTAAAACCAGGCGATATTTTAAGTGTACCAGTTAATACCCAAATGTTAGGAGGCATAGCCATTCGTTTTCTAACACATCCTCCAACAGACGTACCACTTGAAAAAATTCGGGATGTGGAAGATGTAGTCAGCAGTGGTTTTTTTCCAACCACTTATTGGGAACTTTTGCATTACTGTGCCGCATACTATTACACACCCTTAATTCAAGTAATACGTGTAGCTTTGCCACCAGGTTTACTAGGGCGCTCCCAGCGTCGCATTCGTCTTGTTAGGGGAGTGGGGAATGGGGAGTGGG
>CAXTSI010000731.1:0-3012 GCA_964246695.1 uncultured bacterium | reverse complement strand
GATGCGATCAAAAGTTACGACAAAGCTATCGAATTCAAACATGACTACCACCAGGCTAAGTACAACAAAGATATGGCGCTGTATAATTTAAGACAATTTGAACGGAGTATCAAAAGTTACGACAAAGCTATCGAATTCAAACATGACGACCATTGATGGATGGGTCCGAAACATCTAATGAAGTTGCGGACCTGTTTTGATTGCGGCAAATTCGCATTGTAAGGGCGGGGATACCCCGCCCCTACGGTTATATTGTGGTCTACCCAATAATGGTGGTGTATAATTCGTAATTAATACCCCTACTTAAGCACTATGTGGTAGAAACCCGGTTTCGACCTGGGGATCTGGTTCCTTAGCTGGGATATTTAGTAGAAACCGGGTTGATTTGCGTAAGTCTTAAGAATAAGGCAAGCGAGAATTTTTCAGAGATATTCGATTAACAGTGGACCTTCAGGAATAAAGCGGGAAGTATAATTAGACTTTTTGCCCAACCCTTTCAAGGAAGCAATAGCAATGGGAGATGTGAGTGGTTTTAATTCTTGTACTTCCCAAAATACTGCCCAAGTCGGCTTGTCAGTTGCAGTAGATGGTGGACGAAATTTAAGTTTACCAGGGTATCTGCCATTTCGAGAAGGGACATGACCAATATATAAACCACGCCAAGATACCTTTGAGTTTAGAGGTTGATCTCCCGCAGGATCGGAAGCGTAAATAAACACTTCTACGGCTTTACCACCCCGTAACTCATCTATTTTACGAAACGACTCGAAATCCATGCTACCGAAAGCAACTTTGGCTGTTTCATCACTTGATTCATTTGCTAGCTTGGTTATTGTCTCGACTCCAGAAACTAAATGAATTTCTGGAACGGGTGCAAGAATCGCAAAGGCTTGTGTTTGATCCATGTTTCAATCTTTTAATACTTGTGTATCAATATATATACGTTTAAACTTATCGTGCCAAGTTTTACGAAATCAAGTAAGTAAGTCGTAATACCAATTCTCGATGAAGTCGTGATAATTGCTTGGATTCTGGTTATTCCAGTTCCTTTAAGATACTACGCTGAATTCAGTTAAAATTACCCTACTGTCTGCCACAAGGTCTGTGGGGCTTGTTTTCGATTGAGCTAAAAATGCCTAAGAATTTTGACTACTTAATAGTTCCAGTGAGTTTGTTTACAGTCGGCGTGAGTGCTTTGGTAGCTAGCGCTCAAGTACAGGAGTACAAACCGATTCCTGTGCTGCAATTTGGCAAGGAACTCAAGGATACACTTTCCAATAAAGATATTCCTACAGGAGAAGGAGGATTTGCCCGAGATTACGTCGTCAGTTTGACCGCAGGTGACCAAGTGGTGATTGAATTGAAATCTGAGAGTTTTGACACCATTGTCACCCTATTAGCTGCCAATGGCTCTAAGGTAGCAGAAAACGACGACGGTCCAGACGGAAGCACCAACTCCCTCCTATTTGCTCGAATTATCAAGTCTGGTAAGTACATTGTCAGGGTACACGGCTTTGGTGATGAAGGCGTGGGTGGTCCGTTTACCCTAAAAGTTACACGCTTGCGCCCAGAACGGTAATTGTCAATTGCTAATTGCTAATGGCTAATTGCTAATTGTTCATTGCCATTAGCCAGTCTTCCATTCGTAGCGAAATATTAAGGAATATTGCATTTGTGTCAAATCTCCAACGTAGAGCGCTGATTCAGCCAAAAGTCCGTGATACGATGCTCTCGGTAAATTTTAAGATTAGGAGAAGACCTTTGACACTACGGGTTGCTGTTGTTGGGTCAGGTCCAGCTGGTTCATCTGCCGCTGAAACGCTGGCAAAAGCTGGAATTGAAACTTTCCTATTTGAGCGCAAGCTAGACAATGCCAAACCGTGTGGCGGCGCGATTCCCCTGTGCATGGTGAGTGAGTTTGACCTGCCTTCTGAGATTATTGACCGTCGAGTGCGGAAGATGAAAATGATTTCGCCCTCGAATCGAGAGGTAGATATTAATCTAGACAAAGAAGAAGAATATATTGGCATGTGCCGTCGGGAGGTGCTGGATGGCTATTTACGCGATCGCGCGGCAAAACTAGGCGCAAATTTAATCAATGCCACCGTTCATAAACTTGATATTCCCACAAACAATACAGACCCTTATACAATCCATTACGTAGATCACACAGAAGGTGGCGCTCAGGGCATTGCCAAAACCCTGAAAGTTGATGTAATTATTGGAGCGGATGGGGCTAACTCTCGCATTGCCAAGGAAATGGATGCTGGAGATTACAATTATGCGATCGCTTTCCAAGAGCGCATTCGCCTACCCCAAGACAAAATGGCATATTACAACAACCTTGCCGAAATGTACGTAGGCGACGACGTTTCTACCGACTTCTACGCTTGGGTTTTTCCTAAATACGACCACGTAGCTGTAGGTACTGGTACAATGCACGTTAATAAAGCCAGTATTAAACAACTGCAAGCCGGTATCCGCGCTCGTGCTGCCCGGAAGCTGGCAGGTGGTACAATCATCAAAGTAGAAGCACACCCCATTCCCGAACATCCCCGTCCCCGTCGCGTTGTCGGTCGCATCGCTTTAGTAGGTGATGCGGCTGGATATGTTACCAAGTCTTCTGGTGAAGGTATTTACTTTGCAGCTCGTTCAGGGCGGATGTGTGCCGAAACCATTGTGGAAACCTCCAACGGCGGTAGTCGCATCCCGAAGGAAGCTGACCTTAAGGTGTACATCAAGCGCTGGGATAAGAAATACGGACTCACTTATAAAGTTCTGGACATTCTCCAAACCGTGTTTTATCGTTCTGACGCCACTCGTGAAGCCTTTGTAGAAATGTGTGCTGACCGTGATGTGCAACGGCTGACTTTTGATAGCTATCTGTATAAGACAGTCGTACCAGCCAATCCCATCACCCAACTAAAAATTACTGCCAAGACCATTGGTAGCATACTTCGCGGTAACGCCCTTGCTCCTTAAGGAGAGGGGGGAGGGGGGATGAGGAGGATG
>CAXTSI010000730.1:0-3061 GCA_964246695.1 uncultured bacterium | reverse complement strand
CCGCCTGCGCGGACTAATCTGAAAATAGGGTTTCAAATTTAATAGGAGCGAGAGTAATAAAAGAGCGTTAATATCATCATCAAGGGGAATGGGCGATTTGCAGAGAACAGCAATGGCAGTGTCAGCCCATCTTATTCTATCTAATTCGTAATTCGTAATTAACAAAAGGTTTGATTTGCTATAGGGAACACCAAGAAATAAATTGTCCCAAACTGTAGGGGCGCGGTTTCCGCGCCCTTACTTATGGGTGGGATATTTTATTTTCTGGAAGTCCCATATAGCGCAAGCAGTCTTGTTTCAAGAGAAGTTTAAATCCCCACCAGAAACACAATTACGAATTACGAATTTTTAATGACATTTCTAATCTTCTTTGGTTACTGTCCTTTGTCTTCCAGCCTTACTTAAAGCGGCAGGGCTGATCTATGGTCGGGGTTTCTTCGAGTTGCACTATCATCAGAACAGCTGGCACATCCCCTACTGTTCCAGAAAGGTGACCCTGATGACCTTGCGCGTCCGCTTTCGTGCCTTGGTCTTCTCCAAATGAGATCTCCCCTGGACCCATCTCTACCCGATGTCCGTCCATCGTCTCCACAAACCAGCGTCCCGACAGCGGGATGATCCACTGTGGCTTCGGGTTTTCATGCCAGCTTCCAATCCATCCTACAGGTTGCACAGTAAAGACAACTGTGGCATTGGACTGCTTTAACTTATCCAGCCACTGGGGAGAGGCAGGTGGTGATATGCTTTTGAGGATGAAGTCCTGAATTTGGCAACGGGATTGATGGCTGACGCCGTCGTTGTCGGTCCAGACATGCCAGTAGTCAATTGTCGGTGGTGTTGGATTCTCATCAGGATTACTCGATTGAGATGCTGTAGGCTTGTCTGATGGGTGATCTTGCATGAGGATGGATGACTCTGTTTGATTGTACGCAATGTAGCAATAGGCTACTTTGTAATGAGGCTTTTACTCGTAAGGCTATCGTGCGATCGCAAACTGCTTAACCATCAAAAGAGGTATTTACAGATCTTCTATTCTGTTGATGCGATCGCCTTCAGTCATCGATTTTCGTGAAAAATCAGTATTCTTTCATTTTAGGGTTGACTTTTGACAAGTTGACAGGATATCATCTGTATAATGGAAAATAAGTGTGCAAATAGAGTCATATTTATAGAAGAGTTTCTAACTGGGAAGGCATTATGAGCTAGAAACTCAATAGTTCAAGAATCTCCTTCAGTATTGCGATTCTGCAAGATATCGAGAATGCGGCGATTTTCAGTTTGCAAACCCCTCACCTCTGATTGCATTTCTTGCATATCGGTTCGCATTTCTTGCATATCTACTCGAATGTCTCTAATTTCGGTCATAATGGCTGTAAATCTGTGATTATTAGATTCAAAATTGCGCTGGATGGTTTCAAAATTGCGCTGATGTTGGGTGACAGTCTCTAGGAGGGCGCTAACAGCTAAACGCATATCAATTAGCTGATCTTCCATTCTGTTGATGCGATCGCCTTCAGTCATGGATTTAACTTAAAAATGATTATTCTTTCATTTTAGGGTTGACTTTTGATAAGTTGACAAGGTATTATATAGATAATGGAAAAGGTGTGCGCAAATAGAGTCGAGTCAGATTTGTAGAAGAGTTTCTAGCTCATAATGCATTATGAGCTAGAAACTCAATAGTTCAAGAATCTCCTTCAGTATTGCGATGCTGTAAAATATCGAGAATGCGGCGATTTTCAGTTTGCAAACCCCTCACCTCTGATTGCATTTCTCGCATATCTACTCGAATGTCTCTAAGTTCAGTCGCGATGTCGATAAATCTGTGATTCATAGTTTCAAAATTGCGCTGAATGGTTTCAAAATTGCGCTGATGTTGGGTGACAGTCTCTAGGAGGGCGCTAACAGCTAAACGCATATCAATTAGCTGATCTTCCATTCTGTTGATGCGATCGCCTTCAGTCATGGATTTAACTTAAAAATGATTATTCTTTCATTTTAGGGTTGACTTTTGATAAGTTGACAAGGTATTATATAGATAATGGAAAAGGTGTGCGCAAATAGAGTCGAGTCAGATTTGTAGAAGAGTTTCTAGCTCATAATGCATTATGAGCTAGAAACTCAATAGTTCAAGAATCTCCTTCAGTATTGCGATGCTGTAAAATATCGAGAATGCGGCGATTTTCAGTTTGCAAACCCCTCACCTCTGATTGCATTTCTCGCATATCTACTCGAATGTCTCTAAGTTCAGTCGCGATGTCGATAAATCTGTGATTCATAGTTTCAAAATTGCGCTGAATGGTTTCAAAATTGCGCTGATGTTGGGTGACAGTTTCTAGGAGGGCGCTAACAGCTAAACGCATATCAATTAGCTGATCTTCCATTCTGTTGATGCGATCGCCTTCAGTCATTGATTTAACTTAAAAATAATTATTCTTTCATTTTAGGGTTGACTTTTGACAAGTTGACAAGGTAGTATATAGATAATGGAAAAGGTGTGCGCAGGGAAAGTCCTTTTTTCAAGAATTGCATCAACTCCTACCCTGTTCCGTCAGCAAAGAGGAGAGTGGAGTTAATTTCGCTGATTTTAGATTGGGCGTATTCTTGAAAGGATACAAAGTTAATAGCACTGGCAAGTTCAGCAGATTGTTTAAAGGCATCAATAGCAGCTTCTGGCTGTCCCATTGCTAAGTGGAGTTCGGCAATAAAACGCAGGTTGCGACTCTGGCTGTAGATATCACCAATTTGAGTGTAGAGATTTTGTGCTTGTTGGAGATATTCCAGTGCTGATGTATGGTTTTGTTGTAATTTACTAAGTTCTTGTAGCACGTTAGCTTCACCTAAGCGTGCGCCAACTTCCCGGTAGAATTCCAATGCTTGCGAGTAGTGGTTTAATGCTTCGCTGCTACGTTTGAGGAACTGCAACACATCGCCGATCGCTTTTAAGGTGTTTGCTTCACCTAAGCGTGCGCCAACTTCCCGGTAGAATTCCAATGCTTGCGAGTAGTGGTTTAATGCTTCGCTGCTACGTTTGAGGAACTGCAACACATAGCCGATCGCT
>CAXTSI010000729.1:0-3066 GCA_964246695.1 uncultured bacterium | reverse complement strand
TGGTATTAATATCCATTTTTCGGGCATGCGGGGCCACCGCCCCCAACCGCGCCCCTTCTCCCACTCTTCTTTGATTATCATTATCAATATGAATCTAGCCGAGAAATTTTAAGTATTAATTCTAATTTGCATGTAGCTAATAATTTTATTGTACTGAGAAGAAAGATCAGCGATCGCTCGAAATTGGGTTCACCTCACAAAATCGCATTGCTCCCAGTGTAAACATACATATGACTGTGCAATCCCTCTCTCCTTCTGACTTTTCACCTACTTCGCTTACGTTGTTAAAATGACTGGACTTCTAATTAAACAATGATGCTTTAACGCCGTCAGGACATCAAAGTTGTTGTTGTTTAATAAGAATTTCTAGAACGACATAAGAGCCAAAAGGTGGAACAGGGGGCAAAAAGCATTGATATTCCGTTGTACTAAACAGACACTTGAATTCCATCTAGCACCTGTTGCATTCATTAATCACTCGCGCAACAACGCCCGAAAACCAGCTTGTACAAAATGCAGATCAGCAGTTACGGCATCAGTCAAGCCTTGTTCCCGCATCACCACGAAAGAAATGCAGTCTGTAAAACCCCAAGTTTTATCAGGACGTTCGTTATAAAGTTGTAATGCACGAGTAAGCAATGGAGTATCCACTGTTACGACCTGCAAGTTAGCTGTATTGTAACACTGTTGGATAAATTGCACCGCATCTAGGCGATTAACAGCACTCAAAGCATTACCTACTTCCACTAATACTGCTTCCGTTACCCAAACAACCAATGCTGCTCTTACCCTTGGCAGAAATGCTTTGGCTAGGGGATGATACCGATCGCGTTTATTCAACAAAGCCTAGATAAATACTGTATCTAGAAATAAGCGATCGTCACTCATGGAGTGTGTAGAGATCCTTTCTTTGGTGTACCGTACAAATAATCATCGTGTTCGCGCTTACCAATCTGGTGGTGCCTCAACAGTTCCCACCATTGCCTCTAGTACATCCCAAGCATCTGGGGGTGATGATGCTTCATTTAACTCTTGGATTGTAATTACATAACGTGTGTTCGGAGTCAAATCCAAGTGCGTATCTGGACGCAAAACACTCCCATCAAATACAACCGTTACCCTCTTGTCCATAAAAAACTCCTGAAATATCCTTCATGTCTTAACATCATGAGACTGTAGTATTGTGTAAAATTAGTGACATTATTATTTTTAAATTACTACAAATTATACATCCATCATACTAGCGTTTTTTAGACTAAGCCTATAAGTAAATTTAGTTACACTGACCAATCTTGAATAGTTAGCCCTGGTACTTTCTCAAAGTCTTGCAGATTTCTACTTAACAAAATACCGCCGTGAACAAGGGGAAAAAGCAGCAATTCGTAAATCCAAAGTACCAATACGAATCCCTGCTTTTCTAAATTCTTGAAAGTATTCATCGGCTTTGATGTCGTACTCCAAAATGTCCAATTCTGAAAACAGAGCAAAAATTTGCTTTAATTTATCATATGCCCCAACCAATGCTTGAGGTGTAGTAGCTTTACGAATTTGAGCTATGCGTCCAGCATACTGTTCCTCAAGGCTAACAACCGTTGTGAACAGAGCGTCAGAAGAATGTTGTCGCGTCCTAATAATGCGATCGCATACTTGAGGGTGAGCGCGTTCGTAGAGACTTAGATGGTCTGTATCCATTATGTAACAAGTCATTCAAAAACCAGAATGCTCATCTACTTGCTGACGATAAGCTGCAACTTCTACCAAAAAATCGTCAAAAGTTGGGTCTGAAGCAAAAATACCCATATGTTTGAGCCAAGGATCTGTTTCTTGCGGAGAGCGCTCTTTACCTACTTCGATTGTAACTAACTCACCCGATGCCAGTTGGGTTTCTAAAGTAGCTTTGGCTTTGGCTATTACTTCTTCCTTCGTGCTACCTTCAACTGTAGTATTGGGAATGCCGACAATAGAGGCGATAAATTTATTCTCTGGATGACTTTGAATAAAAACCTGATATTGCATAGCTAATTCCTCTAAATTATAGATATTAATATTGATTTTAGAACAAATGGATTGAGTCCTATACTAGTCCAGGTTACTACTCACTAGTACCGCTTCGCGGAATTAAAAATTAAAAATTAAAAATCGCGAAGCGTTGCGAGCGAAGCGAAGCAATCTAAAAGCTTACAGCATAAGCTTTTCGCGCTATTCCTTTAATGGTAGCTTTATTTCCGCCGTCTTGTACTAGTTGGGGCGCGAGAGGCAAAAGTCGTCAAGCGATGCCCCTGGGAAAGCCGCTCCGCGTCTACGCATAATATTTATATTCATCATTCATTTTGGCGCTGAAAACTCAGTAAAATGCTTAGTTTGATACCTTATATTTAACTCGCTTTTCAACAGAATTCCTTTACCGAATTTACTTATGAGCATTAATCTAGACTTACCAACGGAGTTAGAAAGTGAACTTTCCACTGAAGCAGAGCGGCTAAATCTACCTTTGTCTGTCCCTTGTTAGGAGTTGTCACACATCTTCTAAGGCAGCAATCCCATGAGCATATTGTGGATCGGACTGAGTGCCAAACAAAGCTGGGTTAGCCTCTAGCTGCTGCTGCTGGGTCTGTGTCAAGTCTATTTTGACATCAGGCGTAATCCCTTTGTGACCAATATCCATGCCCTTGGGCGTGAAGTAATGTTCTATGAGGGGTTTTCCACGCTCTACAATCGCATCCTAGAGATGAGCCGTTTCGTTCTCGCGATCGCCAAATTGTCCTTCCTCATGGGAGTTTCGCTGCTGTTTTTGCTGTTATTTGGCATTGTCGATCTGCAAAGGAAGTTCCCCGACTTCAGTTTACCTGTGATTGTTGCCCTGGCAATCTGGGTATTCATTGTCCTCTTGGAGCTAGTACTGGATGCCTGGTTCCTTTACAAAAACCTCTATGGACCGTGGAGTCACTTAATTAGCCACTGGTACTATCGATGTAAGTGAGCTTTGGCAAGATGCAGCATTTCAATTTGGAGCGATCGGGTGAGCGCTGCACAAGAAAAAATTAAGTTAATCTAAGCATAGTTCTG
>CAXTSI010000728.1:0-3069 GCA_964246695.1 uncultured bacterium | reverse complement strand
AACAACTAACAACTAACAACCAACAACTAACAACTAACAACTAACAACTAACAACCAACAACTAACAACTAACACCCAACATGATTGACTACTTAATTTTCCTAGCTATTTCTACATCAATTTTTGCGCTGTTTGGCTTAGGACTGAATTTGCAGTGGGGCTTTACAGGGTTAGTTAACTTTGGTCATATTGCTTTTATGACGCTGGGAGCATATACTACAGTTTTATTAAGCTTCAAGGGCGTCCCCCTGCTGCTGTCGGCGCTGCTTGGGGCAGTTGCAGCAGCTTTGTTGGGATTGCTGATCGGTTTCTCGACTCTGCGCTTGCGAGAAGATTACCTGGCGATTGTGACTATTGGTGTTGGGGAACTGATTCGTCTAGTTGTGAATAATCAAGATTTACCCGTTGGTGACACTTGGATATCTGGGGCTTTTGGTGTGCAAAGTTATATTATACCCCTATCTAATGTTACACCCAATTTGTTCGTCAAACTCTTGATGATTGGGCTGTTGACACTGCTGGCTGGCTTAACTTTCTGGCAGTTGTGGCGATGGATTCGTGCCGCACAACCATCGCTTGTTGATTCACACAACAAGAAGGTAGGTGACAAGCAAGAATTTGTGACTCGCTTAGGAGTGGGAATTTTGTTTGCACTGCTGTCAGCAGCAATTTATATTTCCGGGGCGATCGCACTGTATAATTATAATCCGAAAGCGGGTTTGATGCTATTGTCACTCATAACATTAGCTTTAGTCTTCTGGCGCTTAGAAATTTTAGTGCGATCGCCTTGGGGTCGAGTCCTCAAAGCCATCCGCGAAGACGAAGAAGTTCCGAAAGCACTAGGAAAAAATGTCTTTTGGTACAAACTACAATCGCTGATGCTGGGTGGTGCGATCGCAGGTATTGCTGGTGCTTTCTTCGCATGGCAACTCAGCGCCATTTACCCTGATAATTTCCAACCGCAGCTGACCTTTGACTCTTGGATCATGGTAATTTTAGGTGGTTCTGGTAATAATATCGGCACAATCTTAGGTGCGGTGATTTACTTTGCTTACGATGCTCTGACTCGCGAATTATTGCCTAAAATTGTACCATTTGATGAAGCACGTTTAGGTGCATTTCGCATCATGGTCATAGGTTTGATTTTGATGGTACTGATGATTTGGCGTCCTCAAGGTATCTTAGGGAAAAAGGAGGAACTCACCCTTGGCAAATAACCAGTCATCTGAATTTCCACTTTTAGCAGCAAGTGGACTTTGCAAAAGCTTTGGTGGCGTCAAAGCAGTAGATAGTGCCGAAATTCAAGTGGCAAGTGGTAGCATTACTGGGTTAATTGGTCCTAACGGTGCTGGCAAAACCACCTTATTTAACTTACTTTCTAACTTTATCCGCGCCGAACGCGGCAAAGTGGTTTTTGACGGCGAACCTATTCAGCACTTGCAGCCTTACCAAATTGCCCAGCAGGGAATGATCCGCACCTTTCAAGTTGCTAAAACTTTGTCGCGGTTATCGGTGCTGGAAAATATGCTGCTGGCGGCGCAAAAACAAACCGGTGAGAATTTTTGGCAGGTGCAATTCCAGCAACACAAAATAGCCAAAGAAGAAAAGCAACAACGAGAACGGGCGATGTCCTTGTTAGCGTCAGTGGGATTGGTACAAAAAGCACACGATTATGCTGGAGGTTTGTCTGGGGGACAACGTAAGTTGCTGGAGATGGGACGGGCGCTGATGACTAATCCCAAGTTAATTTTGTTGGATGAACCAGCAGCAGGGGTGAATCCGAGACTGATTGATGAGATTTGCGAACGGATTAGCGTTTGGAATCAGGAGGGGATGACATTTTTGATTATTGAACATAATATGGATGTGATTATGTCCTTGTGCGATCGCGTTTGGGTGCTTGCAGAAGGGCGAAATCTTGCTGAGGGTACCCCAGAAGAAATTCAGCGCAACTCGAAAGTTTTGGAAGCGTATTTGGGAAAGAATTGACCACATTGTAAGGGCGCGGAAACCGCGCCCCTACGGTTATGTTGTGGTCCACTATACTATAATTAAAGAAAAATCAATGCAAGCAAAACCGTTTTTGAAGTGGGCTGGTGGTAAAAGTCAACTTCTTGAACAGATAAGTATGTTTTTTACCGACGAGTTAGCAAGTGGTTCAATTAAAAAATATATTGAACCCTTTGTTGGTGGTGGGGCTGTGTTTCTACATCTTGCAAATTGCTACGAAATAGAGGAATTTTTGATTTCCGATATCAATGAAGAATTGGTGTTAGCCTACAAAACAATTCAGAAGAATGTAGAAGACTTAATCACTATTTTATTAGATATTCAAAAAAAGTATTTATCTCTTGAGTCAGAGGAAAGAAAGCAGTATTATTATCAAATAAGGTCGCAATTCAACTTACAGCGGTATCAAATAGATTTTCAGAAATACAACCAGAACTGGATAGAGAGGACTGCCCAAATTATTTTCTTAAACCGTACCTGCTTCAATGGATTGTTTCGAGTCAACTCAAAAGGAGATTTTAATGTTCCAGTAGGTAGATACAAAAACCCAACTATATGTAGCTCAGAAAACCTAAAAGCTGTTTCTCGAGTTTTGCAAAAAACTCAGATTCGTCAAGGAGACTTTACTAAGTGTGAAGATTTTGTTGATGAACATTCTCTTGTTTACTTCGATCCTCCCTACAGACCAATTAGTAAAACGGCTAATTTTACTTCCTATTCACAACAGACCTTTGATGATGCAGAGCAATTAAGACTGCGAGATTTTTTTAAATTTCTTGATAGAAAAGGCGCTAAGTTAATTTTGAGCAACTCCGATCCAAAAAATGAAGACTTAACTGACAACTTCTTTGAAATTGCATATGAAGACTACCGAATTAAAAAAGTCAAGGCAAAACGTAATATTAATTGTAATGCCGCAAAAAGAGAGCAGATAAATGAACTGCTAATTACAAACTATTAAACATAAATTTTAAAGTAGAAATGAAATTTTATTCAGATTTTCATACACGATTGCATAAATACGAGCGCGTTATCTTCTTGTGTAGGGTGGGCATTGCC
>CAXTSI010000727.1:0-3073 GCA_964246695.1 uncultured bacterium | reverse complement strand
TCCCCCCGGATGCGGTTGCTGTAAGCATTGCCCAGGTTATTTTGCGTCGTTGCCCATTCAAAGGGAAAGCGCTGTTGGGTAACAAGTGTCAGTATTATATCATAACCTGTAATAGCAATTTCTAGATTATCAGCCCGGTTACCTAGAGGAAACTGCTGTATCAGGTTACTAAAAGTGAAGATATTTGTTACAGTACTTTGTGCCTCTTCTATCTCTAAGTTTGGCAGAGTAGCTGTTGCCCAGCTTCGCAAAGCTTCGGCAAAGTCCATATCCAGTTTGTCTAGGTTGGCTTGCAGCAACGGGTATATCGCTTCTGCATCGCCGTTGCTGTCTGATACTGCTTGGAGTACCTGCAATAAAAAGTTAAGTTGGGAGTCAGACGTAGGAATAATCTTCTCGTAGTTGACCTTTGATAAGGATAATCCCAGCTTCGCTGTTATTTTACTAATAATTTTTTGCCAAAAATTCCACAGCATTGCTATTTACCTTACCTTTGCAAGACTTCTACCGAGCAACAGATATATTAATTCTTCACTTAACACACGCACGTTTTCGGAAAAATCAAATCTACTAAGTAAGTCGGCGTAAATAAACACAACTATCTGTTAGGGCTGTTAGTAGTTAGTTGTTAGTTGGCTGACCGCTTCTTAACAGAAGTTAATATATAGGACTCATATTTGATTTGTGAAATACACGTAGGGTGTGTTAGGACGCAGCAGTACGGCACCGTCTCAAACTTTCGGTGCGTTACGCTGCGCTAACGCACCCTACCAGACTACTGAGATTTTTTAAAAAATCAAATTGGATTGCTATATTTATGTTTTATTATACCTACCTACCTACTTATAGGAATGCTATTTGATTTTTGAAATATATGTAGGTAGGGCTATGCCGCACACATTAAAGTTCTGGTGGGCAGTACCCACAAGCGCCCTGTCAAGGTGTAAGTAAAAAAACGAGGATCTCTTCGCGTTCTTCGTGTCTTCGTGGTTTAAAATTTGTTTTGAACCGCGAAGACACGAAGGACGCGAAGGTAAAATCTCGAAAATTGAACAAAATTTTCTAAGTTTTTGAGCCACCTTGACAGGGCGCGAGATGTGCCCACCCTACACTACTCTACGAATTCTTGGCGATCTTGGCGTCTTGGCGGTTCGATAAATTAAGCGATTAAAGAATTTCTTGACCAAAATTTTTACCAGCCGGAAAGGGCTGGTTCTAATCACTTAAAAATCAAATCCAAACGCTGTTGCGATGCTTTAAGTGCATCTGCTGGAGAACTTTTACCCATCAATACAGATTCGATCGCCCGACCGATATTTTCTGAAACTCGGTTGTAACCGGGGAAAATTGGACGCGATCGCCCATACTTTGCCTGATCTAAAAACACTTTCACCGCTGGTTGTTCCTGAATAAATTCCTGATATTTCGCACTTTGGCGCGACTTGATATTCACTGGCAAATAACCAGTTTCTAGCGCCCATGCTGTCTGAAATTCCTCACTCAAAACATACTCAGCAAACTTAAACGCTGCTTTTTCCCGTAAAGCTGTAGTTTTCAACAGAAACAGATTCTCACCACCAATATTGGTAGCGCTTCGTTGATCAACGGGAATCGGAAAAACACCAAAATCGACACCAGATGCTTTAAATTGTCCGAGAGTCCAGGGTCCGGTGATTTGCATCGCCACTTTACCAGTCAGGAAAGCATCTGCCTCATAACCTCGTTCCGGTCCAGATAAAACCGCTGAACCATCCTCAATCAAATCTCGCCAAAATTGTAAAGCGGCGATCGCACCTTGATTATCTCTCAATTCCACTGCCGCAGCACCTTGACGATCTCCATTAATCAACTCGCCGCCGCCACTCCACATAAACGGTAACCAGATGAATACCGTAAATTCTCCCTTTCCCAAAGGCAGAACTATACCATGTCGATCTATTTTTTTATCACCATTGGGATCGCGAGTTAATTTCTTGGCAACTTGCCGTAACTCCTCCCAAGTCTTGGGTAATTCGGTAATACCAGCCGCCTTCAATAAACTAGGACGGTAGAAAATACCGACATTATTCGTAGAAAATGGCACAGACCACAGATGATCCTTGTATTCCATTGATGCAAACAAATTCGGGTCAATTTCGGCTTTCACTGGTGAGTGTGCCAGCATTTCATCCAAAGGGAAAAGGGCATCCAGTTCCACTAATTGACCAGCGAGTGTCGGGTTGTACCATAACAAATCTGGGGGTGCATTCCCCACCACTGCTGCCAAAATCTTGGGCATTTGCTGATCTGGTTGCCCAACATAAAGCGACTCCACCTGAATATCTGGGTGGGTTTGATTAAATCTGTCTACAAGCTTTTGTAAAACATCCCGATTTGGCGGCGGATTCACTCCCTGCCACAACGTCAAATGGATTGCTTTATCTTGCGCACCCCTAGGCGTAGCTTGACATCCACTCAAAGTGAGGATGCCCACCATCAGTAAAATTAGTAAGCTTGCCCTAAATAAAGGACGACTGCTAGAAACCCGGTTTCTCAAAGAAACCGGGTTTCTTATAAGGAGTTTGACTAATTGCCAGAACTTTAATACCACAATTTCAGGTTTTCTAAAGGAGTTAGGAGTTGTAGAGACGCGATATATCGCGTCTCTACAGGAGTTGGGAGTCAGAATAATAATTTAGGACGCTTCCCTTGACAGAAATACTCAAGTATGATTTTTTTTAGGTAGGGCGGCGGAGCGCTTTCTTTCATTAGGGTAAACCACAATATAACCGTAGGGGCGCGGTTTCCGCGCCCTTACCACGTGGTCAATTCTACGAGCTGAAACAACCGAATTTTCTTATACACATAATGCTCGTAAGTCAGAAAATTTAGGAATTTGTAATTGGAGTATTAACAATTACGAATTACGAATTATCAATTACGAATTGTCTTGTAGGTGAGGTTATCCTGACTTCTGACTCCTTTCATCCAAATTTTCTCACAAGATATCAAAGTTTGGACGCTACCTCAAAACTACAGCAATCCTAAATGATTCGTGAACACCTCTCCCTCATCCCCCTCATCCCCCTCATCC
>CAXTSI010000726.1:0-3086 GCA_964246695.1 uncultured bacterium | reverse complement strand
AAAAGACCATTTTATACTCTTTTACCACAGAACGCTTCTATTTTGGAGATGTCTAGTGGAAAACACAGAGCGGTCAAATACAATCAAGTCTTCACCATCATCTGCATTTGCCTGATTGATTGCTTCGCGCAGTGTGGTCACACCATCATTGTCATCCACTGTATCAGCAATACTGTTCACTGTAATGATGGCACTGGGATTTACATGTAACGCACCAGTATTAAGCAAGTCTTGCGCATTATCCCCGAATACAGGTGTTAGGGGTAAGTTTGTAGTCGGAGTAGGAGATAATAAATCCATATATTTAAGTTTTGTAATGAAAGTTACTGACAATTTATACTGAAGCCTTGATGAGAAAAACTCTACAATTAAAAAGTTATTTTCAGGTTATTATTTGGTTAAGATAGATAATTTTCAACTCAAAGAATTAAAGCGTAAGCCCACGCTCCATGAATTGATCGCACCCCACAAAGGAAGCGAATCGAAATTCCTCTACAAGGTATGCGTAGACCCGTCCTGCGAAGCACACCCGCCTTATGGTAGGCGCTTGTCGAGAGATATCCATACAATGATGAAGTTTTGTAAAAAGCGATTGCCCGAAGGGCAGTGGCTTCGCCAATCGCACTCGATCAGGCTCGCCCATCCCTAAACAAGTGCGATGCCTGCGGCGGGCTGCGCCTACGCACGAAGGTTTACTTTGGTATCTTTTGGGTTGAATTGTGTGCGTAGGCACACAACACCTGATTCCTAAACTTGGACTTCAAACGCTCCAATATCAGCTCTACCATTGCTGACACGAGGCAAACCCCGCTGGTCGGTTGTGGGGTCAGATAAGAGCACTGTGGGGTCGCCTGCATCAATTGCTGGACTATCCGGTCGGAGGGCAAATGTCTGTGTGGGACCACCATTGAAGTCCAAGGGAGCAAGTCTTGGGTCAATCGGATTGTCGCTTGTACCTACTATATCTCCTATAGTTTCATCAAATCCGGTACTGCCTGTGCTGTTGCCAATTAGGTTATAGCCATTGCTTGTAAAGGTGCCAGAAACATCAGAGTTGATGCCGTTTGTACTATTGAGGTTGGCAGCGATAATTGTGTTGCGCACCGCCAGGTTACCACGGTTATAGATGCCGCCGTCTTCGATGGCTTGCACATTACGACCACCGCTAACGCTATTACCGCTGATGGTGCTGTTGCTCACCGTCATAGTGCCATTGTTAGAGATGCCGCCGCCAGCGACGACGATAGTATTGTTGCTGGCGCTGTTATCGCTGATGGTACTGTTGCTCACCGTCATGATGCCACTTTGACTGTTAAAGACCCCGCCGCCGAAGCTAAAGAAACTGCCCCTGACGCTGTTACCGCTGATGGTGCTGTTGCTCACCGTCAAGTTACCGTCGTTAGAGATGCCGCCGCCTTGGTTATAGCTTTTATAGCTAATGAAGGATGCTGAGTTACCGCTGAGGGTGCTATTACTCAGATTTACGGTGCTACCAAGGGTAGAGAAGATGCCACCGCCGTTTGCGGCGCTGTTACTGCTGATGGTGCTATTGCTCACTGTCAATGTGCCGCTATTGTTATAGATGCCACCACCGCTGGAGCCGTAGCTTTTAGCGCTGTTGCCACTTATTGTGCTGTTGCTTACTGTTACTGTGCCACTACTGTTATAGATGCCGCTGCCACTGCGGAAGGTGCTGTTGCCACTGATGGTGCTGTTGCTTAAGAGAACGATACCACTGTTATAAATGCCACCGCCAAAACCAGTAGCACTAGTGCCAACCGGAGTTGCAGAGTTATTGCGAACAATGCTGCTGTCTAGGGTAAGAGTACCGGAGTTCTTAATTCCACCACCGTTATCATTCGTTACACTGCCTGACCGCCCTTCGGTTCGTCAAAAGTCAAAAGTCAAAAGTCAAAAAAATCAAAAAGGTACAGGTTCCCCTAAATTTATTTATGGAGAAAGAAAAAAATGTATTTCGAGCGGAAAGTGCGCAAGAAATACTACGTCCTTATTATAGGTTCCCCTAAATTTATTTATGGGGTTCTTACTTTTGACTTATTACCTTAGCTTTTGACTTGGAGCGAAGCGACTTGACTCAACAATCAATCCAGACAGTGTTACTGTAGCCCCTGATTCAATCTCAAACACACGTGATGCCTTTTTCCCACTCACTGTCACCAAATCCCCACCAGTCAACGGGTCACGTGGAGCAACAATGCTCAAGTTGTGGGTGATGTCTAGTTCTCCTAGGCTCAAGGTAATAGTCTGCGCAGTCGTAAACAAAGAGCGGTCAAATACAATCAAGTCCTCTCTATCGTCAGCGTTAGCCTGATTGATAGCATCCCTTAAGGTGGTCACACCTGAGTTAAGGTCATCTAACGCATCATCTGTACTATTCACCGTAATTATGGAACTAGGATTTACGTGTAATGCACCAGTACCGAGTATGTCTTGCACGTTATCTGCGAGTACAGGTGTTAGGGGTGAATTTGTAGTCAAGGTAGGAGATGATAAATCCATATATTTAAGTTTTGTAATGAGATTCAGTTACAATCTCTACTGAATCACTGATTAGAAAAACTCTACAACTAAAAAGTTATTATCATGTTATTGTTAGGTTAAAATATGTTTTTTGATTGCAATACTACTTGGTAACAGCTGCGCAGATCTCAGCACTCCAATTCGTATACTCTACGATCGCCACTAGCTAAACATAGTTGATGTAGTGTACGATCGCCCGAACTTTAACGCTTGCTTTTAGGGATCGGGATCAAGCTCTAGAAAGACGTTTCAATTTTAAAATAGCTGCATTTGAATAACAACAGAATCCTTAACATTATCAAGATTCGATAGCGAAATCCCCAACAGACGAATATTGCGGTTCTCCAGTTCAATGCCTTCAAAGAGAGTCTTTCCCATCAGGCTAATCGCACTCAAATCACTAATTGGAACGAGCGATGTCTTGCTACGAGTAATTTGTTGGTAATCCGAAAACTTCACTTTTAAGGTTAAGGTGCGACCCGACGCTTGATGTCGGTCAATACGTTGTTTAAGTACTTGAGCAATTTGTTCAATTTCTCGAAGCA
>CAXTSI010000725.1:0-3098 GCA_964246695.1 uncultured bacterium | reverse complement strand
GGAGTAGGGGGAGTAGGGGGAGATGAGGGAGATGAGGGAGATGAGGGAGTAGGAAGAGACAACTAACAACTAACAACTAACAACTAACAACTAACAATTAACAATTAACAATCAACAATCAACTTGGCTAAGTTGGCTGAAGGCATAGTAGGCGATCGCCAAACTCGCTTTTGCTTGCTCGATTTGGGATAAAGCTGTCCACTCGCAGTTGTCAAGTTTAGCCAGCACAGATTCTAGGTTTTGCGGTTCGCTGCTGCGCATGGCATAGGCAAAAGGACGGGCTAGCACTAGCAGGTCTTCTGCTCCCCAAGTTGGCAAGACAGCTTGAACACACTGAATAAGTTGCTCGCCCATTGATTGCTGAGAGTTAAAAACTTCTGTAGCTTTGTGGGCGATCGCGTCAAGCCATTGACTGGGTATAGATGAGCCAAAGCTACTATGTAAAGTTTCTTTAAGTGTATTTATAGTAATCCTCACCGTACTACAGTCGTAGTTTTTGTAATTTAACCACATCTGGTCAAGCTGGGTGTAAAAAGCTTGCGCGAGCGTAGTCAGTTCTGAGTCCAACACATCCTGCATCCAGGACTGCTGTTCTAATTGAAGAAAATAAGTTTCTGATTCCTCCGAAGCTGGATTCCAAGGATAAGTAGCATCATCTGGTTCCAGTAACGCTTCTAGTAGCTCTAATTCCATTTGAGACGGTAAGGAATTAAAAGTTTCTGAATCGTTGATTTTATTAACCATCTGTCGTCTCCTAATTTATTTATTTATTAGCGATATTTACAGCTACATCTGCCAAGATTTCATTTCCGCAAAAAGATTTGATTTTGTCAAGGCTGAAAGCACTTTCTGATGATTGTGGCGCTTGGTGCATCCCAAGGCGGTCAAAAATACCTGACGACTACAGTCACGGCGTTGCGCGTACTAAGAATTGACCGCATTGTCAGCGTGGGGTAAAGAGCGCCCCTACGGTTATATTGTGGTCTACCGGGCAAAGCTGGTGTAATCTCAATAATCTTCGATCTGGAATTCCCAAGACTGACTCATACTACCAAACCTTAACTGCATTCCCGGTTCTAAAGGGACTTCCTGATGGGGGATTTGTTGCCAATCATCAGAGCGCAAAATCCAGGTTGTGCCATAGGTAGATAAATCGTGGAGGTAATATGTTCGCACCGACGTTGACCCACTGAAAATATTCCGACATAAGATTTCGGCATGGCGTTTTGAAACCGACGGCTCTGGGATCACAATATCATTCTCTATCGTGCGACCGATCCGAGTGATTCCAGGGCGCAATGACCAACTCTGCCCTCCTGGGGAGAGACTACGCAAGCTGGCTGTAGTTCGCATTGAAGCTATGCCGGACATGGAAGTTTCGGGTATTTCCGTAATTCCTTCATCAAAACTCTGAATCAGTTCACCATTATAGTTTGGATGCAGATAAAGAACTGGCAACGTCCAAGCTGGTTGATTAAACCTATAAATTGCCAACAACTGCTGCCTCGCATCCGCCACAGCTTCATCAATTGGCTTACGAGAGCGTAAAGCTTGGGCAAAGGCTTGAATAAAGGTGTGACTTTCGCGGTCAGCAATTTCATCGCGCATTCCTAAAACTGCTGGCACACCTTGACGGATCAGCACTTCTGCTAAACTGCTGTGGGGCATAGCTTGATGTTCAATAGCAGCCGGTTGTGCTCCCCAACAGGCATTAAAAACTGCTAGTTTCACACTTGTACGAGTCAAAACTTGCGCCAATTCCATGCCATTCAAGGGCATGTCTTTTTGCAACGAAAGCAGCCCTCCGTCTGGTCCTGGCTTACCATGACCAGCGTAAAAGAAAACGTTGTATGTGTTTGTATCTAGCTCTTGAATCAACTCCTGTGGAGTTGGTTGCAGCAGTGTCTTCACAAAGCAGGGAGCATATCCTTGGGAATTGCTGCCCATCAAATTACCATTTGCAAGGGTTTGTTGGAGAAGATCGGCTTCTTTTTCTAGTTGCAGCGACTCATCTTCGCCTAAAACTAGCAAGACGTTTAAAACCTGCTCTGTTCGCAAATTCGGTAGCGGTTCAACTTCGCTAGTCGTGCGGCTAAACAGCACATGTTGAGATAGGGACATTGCCGCTTGACCAGGGCGCTGCATAATTTCCCAAGGCAGGGCGATCAGATCTGGGTCACGAATTTCCAACTGAAAGCGCAAACGTGTATGCTGACCCATAGCAATGCCAAGACTGCGTTCAAGACTACCAAGAATTGGTCCGTCGAATACCCAGCGCCACAGGTTAATTCCCAACTGTTGCATGAGACGAACAGTGTAAGCGGTCGGCTGACGACCAGAAGTTGGTGTTCCCAAATCTAATGGGAGTGGATTAGCTGATTGAGACTTTGATCCTGAGGAAATATCTAAGTGACTGTGACCGGCAAACATCTGCTGCCACTCAAGCCAAATTTGACTAAGGTGTTGCGGCCATACACAGTCACGTAAAACATAACCACTGGGATAGGGAGCGTTCACCACCCAAATGGCGAAGTTATCTGTGCCGGTGTTGATGAGACGGGCGATCGCCAGGTTTAGGGATGGCATGGATTCAGATTCGTTAATATAATAGGTAAAACAAATAATATTTCAAATAACAATTTGAAAATGTCAAAAAAATTTACATGAATAAGTTTTTCTTCATGTTAAGCAGGTAAGCCCAGATCAATCAAGGTTTGTAGTTGCGCTTCAGCGCCACTCCGAACATTTTACATAAATTTACATATTTAGATATTTTCTCGCCTACCTACTTATTACCTGATATTATTTCAGATTTGTGACTAGTTTAGCGATTTTTTTATTTGGAAAGCTAATTGAGTATTGACTATTGACTGGTCTTACTCTTTGGTAAAACCCCACCATTCGGCGTGGGTTTAGGAGTGGACTGAACTGTAGATTCCTTGCTAAGCTGACATTTACTTGCATTGCCTCCTTTGAGTGGAGCTTTGCGATCCCATAGCGTCCTCTGAATAGCGGTATCAATTGTGTCCCGTAGAATTGACGACGTGGTAAGGGCGCGGTTTCCGCGCCCCTACGGTAAGGTGGTCTACCCAAATGAA
>CAXTSI010000724.1:0-3106 GCA_964246695.1 uncultured bacterium | reverse complement strand
ACTCCCTACTCCCCACTCCCCACTCCCCAAATGGTAATGACTCAGGTGGAAGATTTACTGAAAAAGGAGGAGAAGAGTGTTACCTGATTGGCAGAATGTGCGAGGAGTTCTGGTGATGCAAGTAGGTAGTAAGCAAGACTTAATGCAGACCATTCCTGCACTCCAAAGGTTGCGCCAATTGCTTCCCAATGCCGCCATCACTTTGATGGTTTCCTTTGATAGTAGCCAAATGGGTTTACAAATGCCTTGGGTAGATGACCTTTTGGTGTATGAGGGTATTGACGCAAAGTTTGTCAATGCTGAGTGTGAATTAGCTTTGATTTCCAAGCTTCACCAATGCGCTTTTGATGCATCTGTCATTTTCACGAAACTTGCAGAGTCACCTTACCCCCTAGCTTATATCTGCTATTTAGCAGGAATTCCCATACGTATCGGTCAGTCGCAAGAGTTCGGCGGTGGATTACTTTCCGTGTGGGTAAAGCCACAGCCAAAGGAGCAAAGCGCAGAAGATCAACACCTCTTCCTACTCGAATCAGCATTCCCCACAAACGTACAGACGTTGCGCCGGAACGTCTCTTCCCCATTACCCACTCAGCACTGAAATATGCGACCATTACGCATCCTCACCTGGCACATCCACGGCAGCTATCTCTACTACTTAACGCAAAGTCACCATCAATTTTACCTGCCTGTTAAACTAGGACGACCTGAAGGTTATGGCGGTCGTAATGGTAATTTTCCTTGGTCAGATAACGTTCATGACGTTCTTGCGGAGGAAGTTAGAAATCTTCAGTTTGACTGTATTTTATTTCAGTCACGCCAGAATTACTTGGAAGACCAATACGATATTCTCTCAGAGTCACAGCGACGACTTCCCCAAATTTACCTGGAACACGATCCTCCAAGAGAACACCCAACAGATACGCACCACATTGTAGATGATCCAGATGCGCTGCTGGTTCATGTGACCCAGTTTAACCAACTGATGTGGGACAGCAACCGCACGCCGACTCGTGTCATTGAACATGGTGTGATGGTAACCGATGGTGTTCGCTACACGGGTGAACTAGAACGGGGACTGGTGGTAGTAAATGGTTTGCGATCGCGTGGTCGTCGTCTAGGTGTAGATGTATTTGAACGTGTCCGTCAAGAAATTCCTCTAGATTTGGTTGGTATGGGTGCAGAACAACTTGGTGGATTAGGCGAGGTGCCACACGATCAACTACCAGCATTTGCTTCACGCTACCGCTTTTTCTTTAATCCCATCCGCTACACCAGCTTAGGACTTGCCGTGTGCGAAGCGATGATGGTGGGTTTGCCGATAATTGGATTAGCAACTACAGAAATGGTCACAGTAGTGGAAAACGGAGTTTCTGGCTATGTCGATACCGATATTGAAAAGCTGATTTCCAAAATGCGCCAACTTTTAAACGACCCAACTGAGGCAAAAAAGCTGAGTCAAGGTGCACTAATGACAGCGCAAAAACGCTTCAACATCCAAAGATTCAGCCACGACTGGAACGAAGCATTAGTCCATATTTCATAGTCCAAATTATTGACAAATCACCAATGACTAATGACCATTTTGTGAATTCAAAATTCAAAATTCAAAATTTCAGAAATAATTTTGAATTGCTCAGTTGGGTACAGGTTACCCTGTTTTTAAACATGGAAAACTTGGAGGTGTTCCGCAACATTATTCAAGATTAATAATTTTTAATTTTTAATTTTTAATTCCCCGAAGGGGTTGACTAATGACTAAATTTATTGCCCTAATTAGCGAACACGCCTCACCGCTTGGCACTTTTGGGGGTGCAGATAGCGGTGGTCAAAATGTGTATGTAGGACAGCTAGCTAAACATCTAGGAGCTTTAGGCTACAAAGTTGATGTTTTTACAAGGCGGGATAGCGACGAATTGCCAGAAGTTATTCAATGGATGAAAGGTGTTCGGATTGTTAACGTTCCCGCTGGTCCTCCTATATACGTGCGTAAAGAAGACCTGCTGCCGTATATGGAAGAATTTACCAATTATGTTCTAAGTTTTTGTCAAAATGGATCTTATTCCTCCTGTAAAGAAGCACACAAGTATGACCTGATCCATGCAAATTTCTGGATGTCAGCAATAGTGGCGGCGGAAATTAAGCGGATACTAGGTATTCCTTTTGTTGTCACATTTCATGCTCTCGGTCGTGTGCGGCGTTTCTGGCAAGGTGACGCAGACGAATTTCCTGATGAGAGATTTGCTATTGAAGACCGCATTGTTGCAGAGGCTGACTACATAATCGCTGAATGTCCTCAGGATGAGGAAGACTTGCTGCGTCTGTACCATGCCAAAAAAGAGAAAATCACTATTATTCCCTGTGGTTTTGATGCTGGTGAGTTTTGGCAAGTCGATCAAACTACTGCTCGTCAAATGCTCAATTTACCGTCGTCAGAGCGTCTTATCCTCCAGTTAGGGCGTTTGGTACCGCGTAAAGGCGTCGATACGGTCATTCGTGCTTTTAGGCAACTCAAGCAACAGTATCATATCCAGGCAAGGCTCCTAATTGTGGGTGGTGAATCAGAAGACCCAGATCCTCGATTTACACCTGAAATCAGTCGTTTGCAGGCGATTGCAATTGAAGAAGGCGTTGAGTCGGAAGTGACATTTGTCGGTCGCCGCTGCCGGGAGTTACTTAAGTATTATTACAGTGCCGCTGATGTGTTTGTTACGACTCCTTGGTATGAACCGTTTGGAATTACGCCTTTAGAGGCGATGGCTTGTGGAACGCCAGTTATCGGTTCTCATGTTGGTGGAATTAAATTTACAGTCAAAGATGGTGAAACAGGGTATCTTGTACCGCCAAATAACCCAGACGCGATCGCCGCACGAATTGCCTATCTCTATGAAAATCCCCAAGTACGCCAAGTCTTTAGTCGTCAAGCAATACAACGCACTCATAATATGTTTACCTGGAAACAGGTAACGAGTGCTATTGCATCCCTGTATGAGAAAGTCATGACTCACAAGGAGAGAGAAATTCTTCTTTCACCCCGTACAGACGTTACGGCGGAATGTCTCTTATCCCCGGACTACTCCTGTAAGGGCGGGGGGACGCCTAAGGG
>CAXTSI010000723.1:0-3109 GCA_964246695.1 uncultured bacterium | reverse complement strand
CCCCAGCTTCACCCATCATAATTAATGAAACAGACCACTACTTAGTTACGAGTTTTTGTTTTTCATGAGTGATGTATCGCCCTTACCCCTAACCTCCTACCCGCAAGCTGCAACTTCTCACTTGCGATTACTCGTTTTAAGCAATGGTCATGGGGAGGATAGAATCGCAGTCCGAATTTTGCGGGAACTCCAGCAACAACCCAACCCGCCAGAGATCTTCGTTTTACCCTTAGTGGGTGAAGGACACGCCTACCAACAGTTAGATATCCCCCTGATTGGTTCAGTACGCACCATGCCCTCTGGTGGTTTTATTTACATGGATGGACGCCAACTCATAGGAGATGTGCGTGACGGGTTACTGCAACTTACCTTTAGCCAGATTAACGCTATCCGCCACTGGGTAAATCGAGAGCAAAAATTAGGTAACAAGAATGCCATCTTAGCAGTGGGAGATATTGTGCCGCTATTGTTTGCGTTTTTGAGCGGTACAAATTATGCTTTTGTGGGTACAGCGAAATCGGAATACTACGTCCGAGATGAAGCTGGGTTATTAAAACGGAAAGCAAAAGCTGCGCGTTGGGAAAACTTTTCCGGTTCAGTTTACCATCCTTGGGAACGTTGGTTGATGAGTCAGCGTCACTGTAAGGCGGTGTTTCCTAGAGACTCGTTGACTACGGAAATATTAAAAAAGTGGCAGATTCCTGCTTTTGATTTGGGTAACCCAATGATGGATGGTCTGGAACCAAAATTTCCACTCCAACGAGTTTACAGCGGTGATATAGAACAGCAAGAATTAGCTAGACCAATGGTAGTGACTCTTTTACCTGGTTCCCGTCCACCAGAAGCTTATGCCAACTGGCAGCAAATTATGATTGCCGTGTCTGCATTGATGGCACTTTTCCAAGGGCGAGATTTCGCTAGACACACGAATAGAACGGTGGTGTTTTTGGGTGCGATCGCTCCCAATTTACACTATGACAGTATGCGCCAAATTCTCCAATCCCAAGGCTGGCGTCCTCATTCAGAATGTCCAGTCAATATTTCTGATGCCAGTGCCTTGACATTTAAGCAAAAAAATGCATATTTTGTTTTGACACAAGATGCCTATAATGACTGCTTACATCGAGGAGATTTGGCGATCGCCATGGCAGGAACAGCAACAGAGCAATTTGTCGGTTTGGGAAAACCTGCAATTACCATACCAGGAAGAGGTCCTCAATTTACCCATACTTTTGCGGAAGCGCAAAGCCGCTTGTTGGGAGCATCTGCGATCTTAGTGGAACAGCCTGAGGAAGTTGCTAAAGTGGTGCGATCGCTCCTAGCTTATCCAGATAAATTGCATATGATTGCTGAAAATGGTGTGCGTCGCATGGGTCAACCGGGAGCAGCAAAACGTATTGCTGAGTGTTTAAGGGAATGCATAAAGTGATGAAGTTGCCAAAGTGGGAGAGAGGAAAGGGACAACAATGTCTTTTGAATTGCTGAAAGCATGTTTTCTAATATTTTGTCAAGTAAATTTAGATGCATTTGCCCTGAGGTACTGGACGTCCTGAGATTCATGGTGAAAAGAAGAGGAAAAGTAGGGATTTTTTAAAAAAGTACATAAAAGAAAAATAATTTCGCGTACAATAACTTATGAAAAGGTAGACGCCTACAGCACTTAACTGAAGTAATACTGAGAAAACATTCTTTTTTCTTTGTATCCAATTTAGATTGGCTGTTATTGTTTTTGCAAGAGAGACTTAAAATGAAAAAGATGAAATCTTTAGCGACGTTGGTGCTATGTGTTCTATCAACAGTTGCCACTTCAGTTGTTCTAAATCCCCAACAGGTAAAAGCTGAAAAAGCATGTTCAAATAAAAGTTTGTCTGGAGCATATGAAGCTCTAGCTAGTGGGTATGTGAATAATACCGATCCGTATGCCTTAAATAGTTTAGTCACGTATGATGGCAATGGAAGTTTTAGTGGAACTATTTTAGTCAGAAGTATTGCTGGAAACGTGGTAACCAATGTTAGCACTCAAGGCACATACCAAGTGAATAGTGATTGTAGCTTCACTCAATCTGCTACTAGAAGCGACGGGACAACTGCTAATTATAGCGGTGCTATCTTCGCCGACGAGAATAAATTCGCTCTCACCCAAACTGACTCTGGTACCATTGTTAATGTAAAAGGTGAAAGAGTTAGACACAGGCGACAATAAGGTTCAGTTAAGGATATAAGAATAGGTGGGAGCAAAGAAACCCGGTTTCTCTTAGAGGTGGGAGCAAAGAAACCCGGTTTCTCTTAGAGGTGGGAGCAAAGAAACCCGGTTTCTCTTAGAAACCGGGTTTCTGATTTGGTGCTTAACTGAAGCTTGAAGGTATTACCCGAAGTAATGGAATGCTGAGTTATTTAAATCAAAAGGCATCGGACTGACTGTAGCTGCAGATTGGACGGTAGCGATTTCAGTTCCATTTCGGCTTAACAGGAAAGCATTGCCTTGCCCAGTCATTGTATATTCACTGCGTGCACCTTGGAGAACAATGCTGTCTTGATTCCAATCAAAATTTTGAATTGTGGTGTAGTCTGTACTCTTTCCACCACCAAAATCGTTGATAATAAACGTATCTTTACCTGCGCCGCCAATCAAGACATCGTTGCTGCCATTGCCAATCAAGACATCGTTGCTCCAATTGCCCGTAAGCACGTCACGGTTTGATGTACCTGAAATAATGGTAGTTTGTGTACTAGATGGACCTCCCATATTAGAGTATACCTGAGCATTTGTCAATGTAGCACCAAGCAAGTTACTGCCAAATAAGTTGGCATTACTCAGATCAACACCGTTGAGGTTAGCACCGTTGAGGTTGGCACCGCTGAGGTTAGTATTCAAGAAGTGGGCACTGTTAAGGTTAGCGCTTTTGAGGTTGGCACTGCTGAGGTTGGCACTGCTGAGGTTGACACCCGTGAGGTCCGCACTGTTGAGGCTGGCACTGCTGAGGTCGGTACTGCTGAGGTTGGTATAGTAGAGGTTAGCACTATTGAGGTTGGCACTGCTGAGGTCAGCACCCATGAAATTCCGACCCATAGCGCCATTAGTCACAATATCAGATACTAGACGCCATTT
>CAXTSI010000722.1:0-3109 GCA_964246695.1 uncultured bacterium | reverse complement strand
CCCACTCCCCACTCCCCATTCCCCACTTCCTCTACTTGCTTGGCTTCATTTTCCACAAAAAAGCAATCAATGCTGCTGCAGTGAGCAACAGAAGTGCTGCGATGCGAAAGGTTCCTTGGAAGCCAAACACTAGTGCTTCAACAGGGGCGGTTGTAACGTCAACAGCAGAGGCAAAGGAGAGGGTTAGCACTGCAAACAGAGTGCCCATCACTGCTAGTCCGGTGGTTTGTCCCAAAGTCCGGGACAAAGACAGTAACCCGGAAGCGATGCCTAAGCGTTCTGGAGGAACCTCGCCTAAAATGGCGCTATTGTTGGGTGACTGAAACATTCCTAACCCGATGCCAAAGGGTACAACCCTTACAATATAGCCTAGTTCAGTCAACTGGGCATTGAAGGTACTGATTGCAAGACAGCCAACAGTCATCAGCAGCAACCCAATTAAGCTGATGATACGCGGTCCAAACCGATCGGACAGATTCCCAGAAAAAGGGGCGACGATACCGCCCAACACAGGTGACACTGCCAGTAATAATCCTACCTTTTGGGTGGGATAGTGGAGAACTAATTCGAGAAAGAAAGGAGCGATAAAAATCACCCCTGCAAGCGCGATAAACACCAGCACCGCTGTTAACAAGCTGAGGCTAAACTGCAAATTGCGAAACAGCCGCAAGTCCAACATTGGTTGTTTCAGCCGAGATTCGACCCAGATAAAACTTATCAAACCGACCGTGGCGATCGCCAATAGCGCCAATGTCCTCGGACTCCCAAAGCCGTGATTTTGTCCTTCTGTCATACCTAAGGCAAAGCAAACCAACGTCACAGTCATAATGAATGCCCCTAGCCCATCAAACTTTTGTTTAACGGGGTTGATAACACTGGGTGGAACACTGCGGAAAACCACAAAGCTAGCAAATATCCCAATCGGCACGTTCACCAAAAAGATGGCGCGCCAGTCAGAAATTCTGATCAACAATCCCCCGACTGTGGGTCCAAGGGCAATACCAACAGAGACAACCGCGCCGATAATTCCCACTGCCCGCCCCCGTTCCGATCTGGGAAAAACTTCGGTGACGATCGCCGCCCCCAGACCCGAAATCATCACTGCTCCCAGTCCTTGCAGGGTGCGAAACCCAATCAGCCAGCCTTCTCCTGGTGCAAGCCCACATAGCAGCGAGCTAAAGGTAAACAGCACTAACCCGAACAGATACAACTGTTTCTTACCGACCATATCGCCTAGTCGAGCCGCACTTAACACCAAGGCAGTCACAACAAGTAGATAGCTCAAAACGACCCATTGAATTGTGGCAAAGCTGGTGTGGAAGACTTTTACCAAAGTGGGTAGAGCAATGTTGACAATACTAGTGTCTAAAGTAAACATTAGTACACCCAATCTTACACCGAACATTGCCCACCACTTTCCTGAAGAGGCATTTGGCAAGTGAGGATGCGATTGAGTAGAGTTTTCGTTTATACTCATAGTGATATCTTAACGATAGGTTCTTTCGAGGTTAACCTGATAAAAAAAGGGAACAGGGAACAGGGAACAGGGAACAGGGAACAGGAAAAGAAAAAAAATGCGCGTTGTGGTTGACAACCCACTTCAAAAAAAGATGTCCGATCGCAAGGAGCGCAAGCGCAAGAAATACATCTTTTTTTCAATCCCACGGCGCCCATCCGTGGGATGCACTGTTCCCTGTTCCCTGTTCCCTGTTCCCTCTGAAGTGATTAAGAAACTGAAAGCATCAAGGTCAAATTTCGGTTAATTTCCAGCTTGGTCAGGGAACGGAGTTTATGATTACTGTGCCTGTGAGCGCGACACAACTCGACTATATTTGTGCATTTGCACAATTGCAATGAGTAAAAGGCAAAAATTATTTGGTCAAATGCCTAATGAACTCGGCTTTGAGGCTGAGTAATGTTAAAGTAGTCACAAGCCAGTCGCACGGCAAAGCCCGATATACAGCCCCATTAAAAATTCGTAGTTCGTAATTCGTAATTCGTAATTATTTTTCAGACGGGGATTTAAACCCCGAAGGAAAAATGACCACCTGTCTCCATTCAGGTATCAAACCCTTTTTTAATTACGAATTACGAATTAGTAATTACGAATTACAATCAACCCCGCTTTACTCCGAAATTGAGTTATTTAGTAATACGACATCGACTCAGTGAGCATCTACCGCTCGCTCGCATAGCGATTGTGCGATCGCTTCCTGGATTAGGCGATCTACTTTGTGCTGTACCAGCTTGGAGGGCGCTACGTGCAGCTTTCCCGCAAGCCCAAATTACCCTAATTGGTCTTTTGATCGCGCGTTCTTTCGTAGAACGTTTTAGCCATTACCTTGATGACTTCTTAGAATTTCCTGGCTATCCAGGCATTCCAGAAGTACCACCACCCCACAAATTACCAGAGTTCTTTGCCAGCGTCCAGCAGCAAGGCTTTGACTTGGCATTGCAAATGCACGGTAGTGGTATTGTCAGCAATTCCTTTATCGTCTTACTTGGCGCGAGGGTCAACGCCGGTTTTTATCTGCCTGGTCATTACTGTCCAGATCCAGATTACTTTCTGCCGTATCCCAGCGATCAACCAGAGGTATGGCGTCACCTGCGCTTAATGAACTATTTGGGAATCCCACTTCAAGGCGATGAACTGGAATTTCCCTTATGTAAACAGGATTCTTCAGATTTGTACACAGTTGAAGAAGCGCGCCGCCTCCAAAAAGGAAAGTATGTCTGTGTTCACCCAGGAGCAAGTGTGCCAGAAAGATGTTGGTCGCCAGAAAATTTTGCCGTTGTCGCCGATCTGATTGCTGCTCGTGGTTTCCAGGTAGTGATTACTGGCACAGCAACAGAAGCGAATTTAACAAAGACTGTGGCAGAGATGATGCAAGCACAATCAATTAATTTGGCTGGTCGTACCAGCTTAGGCGCAATGGCAGAGCTTTTAAGTCATGCAGCATTGCTGGTTTGTAATGATACTGGTGTATCACATTTAGCAGCAGCTTTGCAAGTTAAGAGCGTTGTCATTTTTACCAACTCTGAACCAAATCGTTGGGCACCGCTAGACCGCGATCGCCATCGTGTCTTGAGTGTAGGGGGAGTAGGGAGT
>CAXTSI010000721.1:0-3137 GCA_964246695.1 uncultured bacterium | reverse complement strand
TTCATTTAGTTCAGTAATAACCGATTGTGACACCCTTGGGTGCGGAATGTGGGATATATTGTTATATCAATACTTGCAAAATATGTCAATGCCTTTCCAGAAAAATCACAACAAAGGTTTTGTGTCAAATGCCCCGCTAGACCGCAGGGCATTACAAATTAATCTAAAGCCAGGACTCAGAGAAAGAATTATGGCAATTCCCGATTGGAAGACTAAGCTAAGAAAAGAGCTAGAAATCTGGTTAGTCAACTGGGAAAACCAAGATTAACTAGATTTTCATATATTTAAAGCTTACTGTTCAACCGCTACTGACCCATAATAAAATCAGTTCCCGCTAAAGGTAACTTTGCCATTGCCGAAGCTTCTAGGGTTAATGCCACCAAGTCTTCTCGTTCCAAATTGTGGACATTTGACTTACCGCAGGCGCGGGCTAATGCTTGGGTTTCCATCACCATTGCTTGCAAGTAGTTGGCAACAGAGGTAGCCGCTTGTTCTATAGGTAAGCGTGCCATCAATTCTTCGTCTTGGGTAGTAATTCCCACAGGACACAACCCTGTATGGCAGTGGTGACAATGATACGGTTCTGTACCTAACTTGTGGTAGTCTTCAATGTAAATCGGCTTATTGCAACCCATCGCAATAATCGCGGCAGTACCAATACTTACCGCATCCGCTCCCAATGCCAAGGCTTTGGCAACATCCGGTCCAGAGCGAATCCCGCCAGAAATAATTAACTGGACTTCGCCATATACCCCGCTTTCTTTTAACGCCTCTACTGCCTGTACAAGCGCCGGGAGGGTGGGTATACCGACATTTTCTTGAAAAATGGTTTGAGTAGCCGCCGTGCCGCCTTCCATACCGTCTAACACAATCACGTCAGCACCCGCTTTGACGGCAAGTTTCACATCATCTTTGACACGGGTTGCACCCATTTTGACGTAGATGGGGATTTCCCAGTCGGTGGCTTCCCGCAATTCCTCAATTTTAATTCGCAAGTCGTCAGGACCAATCCAGTCAGGGTGACGGCAGGGCGATCGCTGATCCACAGACTCCGGCAATGTCCGCATGGACGCGACTGTGGAGTTAACCTTCTGACCCAATAGTAAGCCACCGCCACCGGGTTTTGCTCCTTGACCGACGACTATTTCAATTGCATCTGCTTTTTTCAAATCTTGAGGATTAAACCCGTAACGAGAAGGCAAGCATTGATACACCAACATTTGTGAGGCTTCTCGTTCTTCTGGGAGCATCCCACCATCTCCGGTTGTGGTGGATGTACCCATCAATGTAGCAGCTTGACCCAAAGCGACTTTAGCATTGCGAGAGAGTGCGCCAAAACTCATACCAGCGATGGTAATTGGAATATCCAACTTTATTGGACGCTTAGCGTAGCGCTTCCCCAGCACAGTTTTGGTATCGCACTTTTCCCGGTAGCCCTCTAGGGGAAGGCGAGTTAGGGAAGCAGTTAAGAAAACTAAGTCGTCAAACCTCGGAACATTGCGAAATGCACCAAAGCCCCGAATAGCATAGCGACCCAAGGAAGCCCGTTCCTGAATCGCATGAATGACCTCAGGAGTAAAAGTGCTGCTGGTGCTTAATATGCGTCTTTCCATTTCGCAAAATCCTTGGCTTGAAAGTGATAAAGCTGTTGAGCGCAAACAATCTTTTTAAAGTCATAATCAACAGCAGCAATACCCCACGGCTTTAACTCAGTACTGAGAAATTGCCAATCTTCACTACTCATCATCTCATGCCTTGCATCTGCTCCCAACGACCCAATTTTGCCACCCACAAAAATTTCGCCTTCATACATGGAGTCGCCCAAATTAGCTCCAGTATTGCCGCAAATAATCAAGCGCCCTTGCTGCATCATAAAAGCGCTGCTATGACCTACGTTTCCCGTGACAATCAAAGTTGCTCCCTTAAGAGCAATTCCAGCACGAGCCGCAGCGTTGCCTAAAATACATATTTTACCACCATGAGCTGATGCAGCGGCATTTGCAGAAGCATTGCCACGGACTACAATCTCTCCAGACATCAAGTTTTCGCCCACAGACCAACCGCACGAACCTTCTACTTCAATGTAGATTCCATCTCCTAAACCACCGCAGTAGTATCCGACAGAACCATGAAAGCGAATTTTAATTGAATCCTCCAGCCCCACAGCCAAATTGTGCCGTCCTGCGGGGTTGAAAACATCTATTTCCGCAATCCCAAGATTAACGAGGGCTTTTATTTGTTGATTGATTTCACGGGTTGTTAATTCCGCACAGTCTATACTCGTTAACTTATCAGTTGGCGTGGTGTGCTGTTGCATTTGTTAATCTCGGTGAATCCACGGACGTGTTCACAACCGACCAAATATTGATTTCTCCTGCATCCGGCTCACGAATGGTTACAGTGGGGTCAAAATTGGTTAAGTTCAACAACCCTCGGTACTCTGAAACTATAGCTATCATATTTGATGATTCGTAAATCACCGCAGGCTTTGCCGCGAATTTATCTCGCACAAGGGCAACTTTTTCCGAAGTGGCGACTAAGAAAGTATAAGTACCATCAATATCATTTAGTAATTGATTCAAGGCTGCTTCTAAAGATTTGCCTTCAAGTAATAGATAGTTAATGTAGTGAGCGATCGCCTCACTATCATTATTAGTTGCAAAGTTGGCTCCCCTGCGTTCTAATTGATAGCGCAACTTGTAGTAGTTAGACAATTGACCGTTGTGGACAATTGATAAATCATTACCAGCAGTAAAAGGATGGGAATGGTTTGTGTCCACCACTGACTCAGTTGCCATGCGGGTGTGACCAATCCCATGAGTGCCGGAAAAACTCAACAACCCATATTTTTGAGCTAAATTTTCGACTCCTCCAACTTCCTTATAAATTTCCACCCCTTGCCCTACACTATATAAAATAGTGGGGCTGTATACCGCCACGCCACAAGAATCAGGACCACGGCTAGTCAGAGGCTGAATCAGGGAAAGTAAATCCCTACCAAGATTGCCATATAATTCCGGTGTTCGGTAGATAATCCCAGCAATGCCGCACACAGTAATCTCCCACTTAAGAATTCAAAACTAAAATTGCTAATTGCTAATTGCTAATTGCTAATTGCTAATTGCTAATTGCTAATT
>CAXTSI010000720.1:0-3138 GCA_964246695.1 uncultured bacterium | reverse complement strand
GTGGTTAGTGGTTAGTGGTTAGTGGTTAGTGGTTAGTGGTTAGTGGTTAGTGGTAGTTATTGACAAAGAATAACAAACACCTAACACCTAACAACTAACAACTAACAACTAACAACTAACACCTAACACCTAACACCTAACAACTAACACCTAACACCTAACAACTAACAACTAACAACTAACACCTAACAACTAACAACTAACACCTAACAACTAACAATTTATATTTAGATTAAATTTTTAAGTTATATTATTGCTTATGCTGTCTGCGTATCTGCTAGTATCTCATGGTAGTCGCGATCCGCGTCCGGCGATCGCTATGGAACAATTAGCAGAATTGGTACGTGAAAAGGCGCAAAGCAACTTAGTTGAAGGTAACTACCAAGAAAATGTTATAAGTAGTGGTGTGGCGTCACCAAGGTGCGAAACGTTGGTAGGAACAGCATACTTGGAACTCAATCCTGAACCGTTGCACCAACAAATTAGCAAATTTGCCGCGATCGCTATTACACAGGGATGCGATCGCTTAAAAATCTTACCCCTATTTCTTCTTCCAGGGGTGCATGTCATGGAAGATATTCCAGCCCAAGTGGTACGCGCTCAACAGGCTCTAGGTCAAGATATCATGATAGACCAGCAGCCATATTTAGGTAGTCACCCCGGTTTAGGACACTTGCTGTTGAAGCAGTTGGCTGCGACAACAGCATTCGGTAAAATTCTTTTAGCTCATGGAAGCCGTCGCCCTCAATCGCCAAGTCCAGTAGAAGCATTGGCGGCGACTTTGGGAGCAGTGGCGGCTTATTGGGCTGTACCTCCTAGTTTAGAATCGCGGGTACAAGAGTTGGTCAATGCTGGGTATGGTAAAATTGCCATTGTGCCATACTTTCTGTTTGCAGGTGGAATAACTGATGCGATCGCGAGTAGGCTTGAAGAGCTAAAATTACAATTCCCTGAGGTGAGTTTTCAACTTACTGAACCTTTGGGAGCAAGTGCAGAATTAGCCGAGGTGATTTGGGATTTGATAGAAAAATGAACCGCAAAGCAGATGGCGGGCAAGATGCCCATTCCACACAACAGGAGAAGACGTGTTTGGGAAAGGTCTACCTCGTGGGTGCGGGACCGGGAGATCCGGGGTTGATGACTCTTAAGGGTAAGGGATTGTTGGAGTGCGCTGATGTCGTTATTTATGATGCATTGGTGAGTCCTGCGATTGTGGCGATGATTAATCCTCAAGCAGAAAAAATTAATGCAGGCAAGCGTCGGGGTCGTCATTCAATGATGCAGGAACAAACCACGCAGTTGCTGATTGAGATGGCGCAGGAGCATGCAATAGTGGTGCGGCTGAAGGGAGGCGACCCGTTTATATTTGGTCGTGGTGGCGAGGAGATGGAAGAATTAGTACAAGCCGGGGTATTAGTGGAAGTTGTGCCCGGAATCACATCAGGAATTGCCGCCCCAGCGTATGCAGGTATTCCCTTAACACATCGATTGTACAGTTCATCGGTAACTTTTGTAACTGGACATGAGGCATCTGGTAAGTATCGACCTGCAGTAAATTGGCAGGCGATCGCCCACGGTTCAGAAACGATTGTGATTTACATGGGAATTCACAACCTACCTTACATCGTGGAACAGTTAACAGCATCTGGGTTGAGTTTAGAAACGCCTATTGCATTAGTACGTTGGGGGACGCGACCCGATCAGGAAGAATTGATTGGTCAATTAGGGACGATTGTAGAGCAACTGGAGGCAACTGGGTTTGGAGCGCCAGCAATTGCGATCGTTGGTGCAGTGGTAAATATGCACACAGTTTTATCTGGTTGTCGTCCGGTTGGCAACGGATGATGTAACGGATGTAACGGATGCTTTATATCATGTCCGTGTAGCGGTTATTATATGAACCCTCACCCCGCCCTCTGGGCACCCCTCTCCCAAGCATGGGAGAGGGGACGGGGGCATCGGTCGGTATATCGTAACTGTTTATACGGACATGATATTATCTGTCAATACAGTTTAGTTAAGTACCAGCCCAGAAACCCGGTTTCTTCGAGAAACCGGGTTTCTAAGACCTCAGCTACCCTTAACTGAACCGTATTACTTTATCTGTAGGACTTACAGATAAAGCATCCGTTACATCCCGTACCTTCACCGTTGCCACAAACTAAACTGTAAACGGCACTGACAACGTAAAGGTAGTTCCCACTCCGGGGACTGTATTAACTTTGATATCTCCTCTGACAAGTTTCAGCTTGTTGTGAACCACATCCATCCCCACACCGCGACTGGATGATGCCGTCACTTGCTCGGATGTACTAAACCCAGGCTCAAAAATCAGCGATAATAGTTCTTCATCTGTAGCTTGCGCCAAGCCCATCGCCAGCGCACGAGCGCGAATTTTCTCTAGGGAAATGCCGCGACCATCATCCCGAAGAGAAATGAGCGTGCGATTTCCGTGATGAGCGGCTTTAATTTCAATCAATCCTTGTTCTGGCTTACCGTAGGTACGGCGAGTAGCAGGATCTTCAATGCCGTACTCGAAGACATTTCGCAACAGGTGCATCAAAGGCTCGTTCAAAGCTTCCAATATACTGCGCTCAATCAGGATGTTAGCGCCCTCAATTTTCAACTGCACATTTTTGCCGTACTCCATACTCATGTCGCCCAAGGCTCTCTGAAAACTCTCGACGAGATCGGAAAGTGGGCGCATCTGTACTTGAGTGCAGGAGTTTTGCAAAGCGAGAGCTGTTTTGTTTAGTAAGCAGTTAACTTGATCTGTATCTAACAAGCTGAGTTGAATATTAGTTGTAATTTCTTGAATCTTAACAACGTTCTCTATTAATGTTTGGGACAGAATGTGTAGTTCGTTACAGCAGTCTATTTCTAAAGAATCGCATTTACTGCTAATACCTTTTGTGCGATCGCTATTGTCTAATTCCCAGTCATTTTTTACCTGATATTGTGTTAACTTTTCGTAAGCAAGATGTAGTTCATGATTTTCTCGCTCAATATTTTTAACCCGATTGCTGAGATGACGAATAAGTTTGTGTAATCTTTCTATTTGCATCTTGAGGCTACGAGGCTGGATAGTGAATTCTCTCAAGAAATATGGGGAGTGGGGAGTAGGGAATGGGGGAGCCA
>CAXTSI010000719.1:0-3192 GCA_964246695.1 uncultured bacterium | reverse complement strand
CCATTAGCCATTAGCCATTAGCCATTAGCCATTAGCCATTAGCCATTAGCTATTACCTTTATACCAATGCTTTCAGCAATGCTTGAAGTTTAAGTTGAACTTCTGCAAGTTCTTTGTCAGGATCGGAACCAGCGACGATTCCGGCACCTGCGTAAAGTCTGGCGAGATCGCCATCGATCAGCGCCGAACGAATTCCCACAATAAACTCGCAGTTACCGTTCGCGTCTACCCAACCTAACGGCGCCGCATACAAACCCCGATCAAAGCTTTCGTAACGACGAATTTCTCTACAAGCAACATCTCGTGCTGCACCAGCAACCGCTGGTGTAGGATGCAGTTGGGCAACAATTTTTAAGGGATGGACGTTGGCAGGAACTATGGCGCTAATTGGAGTCCACAAATGCTGGATGTTAGATAGCTGTCGCAAGCGAGGTGCTAAGATTTGGGGTGATAGACCTAGCTGAGATAAACTGTGATTAATGAAATCAATCACCAACGAATGTTCGTGCCTTTCTTTATCACTGTTCACTAAGAGATTGGCATTGGCGGCATCTTCATCGGGTGTTTTACCCCGTGGTGCAGAACCTGCCAAAGCATCGGTGATTAACTGTTGATTGTGAATACTAATTAAGCGTTCTGGACTTGCCCCAATAAAGTTTTGTCCCTTACCGTTACTTAAAGAAAATATATAACAATTAGGATGTAGTTGTCGCAGATTGTTTAAAGATTTAAATAAGTTAAAATAAGTCTTTGACTTGACATCTAATACATCTGCCAGAACAACTTTACTTAAATGACTAGACCGAATAGTTTCTAAAGCTGATAAAACTGAAAGTTTAAACTTTTCAGGATTAGCAACAGATTTTTTCCTAAATTTAGCGGGAGAACAATCAAAATGTGGGGAGTGATATCCTAAAGAATGAATGACTTCAATTTTTTCACATAAATTCTGCCAAATACTCTGAATATTTACTTCGGCATTGATAATTGTATTCGCAACTAATGTACAGCGATCATCTTTAACACCTACTTGCCAACGAGGCAGAAAAACTGTAGCTGCTGGAAATGGTTCATCGGCTTGGTTATTTTTATCAAAAAAGCTAAAGCCACAAAAAAACTGTGGACCGGAAAAAGGTAAATTTGTTTTAGAAAAAGAAGTTATTTTGTGAAGACACTCTTGGATAAACTCTTCAGATTTAATGAAACGGTCTTTCGCGGCAATTTGTAATTTTTCTACAGCACCAAGAGCAGCGATCGCTTCTTTTTTGCTCTTATTCTCCAAGTAGAAATTTAGTTGATTTGGTTGTGCCAGTTTATCAAGTACTACCAAAGGGTCAACTCTGTCAATCTCCAGCGAAATACTGACAATTTGCGTAAAGTTACTTTTTATGCCATTCCGTTGCTCTAAAAGAAATTGATAGATTTCCCTATTATATACAACGAAGTCCGCAGGACAAGGTGAAACTGTCATGGATCTCAAAATAGTAAATTTTTTTGAAGTTATCTTCCTAAAGAGTGTTAATTCGTGGTCGTATTTCTACAGGTAGCACAAAGAGCCGTCCTTTCACCAGAGTAGGGCTAGGCAATACCCTAGATGATATTGCCCAGTTTTGGGCTGGAATTTGAGGGGAAGGAATGACCACAGCTAGGTTAACTTGGTATATTGCAGCTTATAACTCCTAGATCGTACACACAAAGTGGATTTCTGGAATGTGTTGCTTAAATCAGGTGGATTTCAAAACCATAAGGTACGGCATCAAAAGTTGCTGACAAATTATAATCTTGAATGATGACTACAAAGCTGATTTCATACCCCAATAATAAGTTATGGATGGCGGCAATTAAACCGCCAATGTACAGCGTTGCCATCATGCCCATCTGGGTAGGAACGGCTGTAGCTTTTGCGGAAACTAAGATTTTTAATGGAGCAGTATTTTCAACTTTTTTAGCTGCGGCGATTTTAATTCTGGCTTGGGAAAATCTCAGTAATGATGTCTTTGATTCAGAAACAGGGATTGATAAAAATAAACAACATTCTTTGGTGAATTTGACAGGGGATAAACTATTAATATTTTGGTTAGGAAACTCGTTTTTATGTTTGGGTTTGCTGGGAATACTGGCGATCGCCTGGTGGCAACAAGACCTAACCGTGATTGGGATAATTGTGTTGTGCTGTGCCTTGGGCTACGTTTACCAAGGACCACCCTTTCGTTTAGGATACCAAGGTTTAGGAGAGATAATTTGCTTTTTTGCCTTTGGTCCCTTGGCAGTGGCAGCAGCATACTACAGTCAAACCCAAACTTGGTCAATGACCAGTTTAGCAGCCTCGGTGATTGTCGGAATTCCCACCAGTTTAATTTTGTTTTGCTCCCACTTTCACCAAGTTAAGGATGACATAGCAGCCGGAAAGCGATCGCCTATCGTCCGTATGGGAACGCAAAAAGCAGCCCAACTCCTTTCTTGGGTTACTGGCAGCATTTATGCCCTAACCTCAGTGTTTGTCCTATGTTCAATTTTCCCAGTGTGGACTTTACTGAGTTGGGCAAGTTTACCCTTCGCCGTAAAGTTATGCCGCCACGTCCAGCAATATCATAACCAGCCAGAAAAAGTCAGTAACTGTAAATTCATTGCCGTAGCGCTGCATTTTTGTAGTTGCTTACTGTTCGGTTTAGGATTTCTGCTGACATCTAGTTAGTAGGGGCGAACGGCCGTTCGCCCGTACAGTAACGGCCGTTCGCCCGTACAGTAGTTAGTTGTTCTACTTCCTACTAACAACTAACTACTAACCACTAACAACTAATAATTAATGATTTATCGATTTGAGTTTCGTCCTTATCAGCGGAAATTTGTGCGATCGCTGGCGACTAACCACGGTATCTGGAGTCACCGCGATGGCATTATCCTGCGCCTCACCAATGAAACAGGTACAAGTTGGGGAGAAATTGCTCCTATAAGCTGGTTTGGTTCTGAAACCCTAGAACAAGCCTTAGATTTTTGTTGCCAACTACCAGGCGAAATTACAGACGAGATAATTTTCTCAATACCAAATGAGTTACCAGCCTGTCAATTTGGATTTGAGTCAGCGGCTTCTTGGGGAGTGGGGAATAAGGGAGATAAGGGAGATGAGGGAGATGAGGGAGTAATGGGAGATGAGAAAGTAATTTCTTCCCCCACTCCCCTCACTTCCCCTAC
>CAXTSI010000718.1:0-3208 GCA_964246695.1 uncultured bacterium | reverse complement strand
CTTACACAGTAAGGCATTAATTCCTCTTGCCTTCTTAAATGAGCGAACGTACAGTCAGAGGACGGGCTTGAGCTTCATTAAGGGGTAGAAAATGTGCGCAATTGCGCACATTTTCTACCACAGTGGCAGCGCTGATCAACTGGTAAGCTGAACGCCGAGACATCTCCCAGCGAGTGATGCAATATTCTTCAAATGTTTTGTAGTTTTCCCGATAAAGACCTTTATCTCGAATCTGACTTAAGGCTTGTCCTATCTCCCAAAATGCTTTTAAGCTGATTTCTACCGAACAGATGGCAATCGCCTCCGGATTTTATCCGGTTCTGCTCAGGTTAACACCTAGTTTTAACAGGTGGTGTTTTTGATAGAATGATATTGGCACCACACGGATGAAAAACTCCAATACTAATTGGTTGCCAAACAGAACCAGGACAACTCAAGATATGGGGTTGTACTAAGAAGTACTTTTTAGAAGTAGCCTTTAGTACGTAAAATCTTGAAGGTAGAAGATTCAGGTAACGGCACAGCGCGAGGAAACTTAGCCGAGTCCGATAGTGGCAGTTTGAGCCTGTCCAACCTAACTTTACGGTTAGGGAAGAAGGAGTGGTTACGGTGAATAAAATTCGCCGTAACCACAACGATTCAGAATCCTTCGTTTTCAAACGGGGGAGAGTTCAATCTAGCCTCTAACCTCCTTAGTTCTAGTGCCTCAGCCTTGCTCTCGTAGATTTTCTTCTATGCTCAGCAGGTGAGAACCATTAGCCTTGTTTGAAGTGCAGTTCTTATTTAACGCCACTTGTTCACTATCATGAGTAAGAGTGAGGTCAAATGTATCTAAATTTACAGTAGAGTTAGAGGATGACATTGATATGTTTTGTCCTCCGATAAGTTTGAAACTCTTTCATCAACTGAGGGTGTACTTAACTGCGTCATTTTTGACGGATACTTTTGTACAGACTAAGGTAGGTTTGCACCATGCAATATTAAGGTTTGCACCATGCAATATTAAGCCTTGCATAATGCAAGACTAATGACATGAATGCTTAAAATTTCTTATAATTTTATTTATGTAATTTGCAATACAGAAATTTTATGTTTTTTATGGTGAAAGAATTTCATATGATAACTGACCACCTCCACCGAGTGTCCAGAGGACAGACTGGGGTAATAAAAACGCTTGTAAATGTAAGAGTTTTTGTTTTAAATTAGTTAAATAGGATGAATTGTTCGCACTGTAACAGTGCTTGACGCAATCGGTTGAGCAGTTGTGGGGGGATACCTGCCATATCACTATCTAAATGCCTGATAAATATATTATATTATACATAGAAAATCTAGCTGCAACATTTTGCAAAAGCGAAAGAACTTACTGGCTTAATTTGATTCTTTTTTAGTTTGAGATGACGAAGAGTCTGACTGGTTTGACTTACTACTTTCAGTAACAGAGTTTTCAATCATCTCCTTGCTTTCTGCACCTGTGATGGGAGTACTACGACCGTCCGCAGCTCGTAAACTGTCTAAACCCTCAATTGGTACGTTGAGGATAGCATCTAAAATTTGCGGACGGGTTTGGTACCAGAGGGCGATCGCATTGGAGATTTCTTCAACATCATCCGGGAGGGTTGCAAGCAATTCTAGAATCTCAGTGCGGTTTTCTACGGTTAATAGCTCAGGTTTGTTTCGTAATACGTATACAAAAGTTAGAATATTTTCTTGGTAGGGTGACATTTCTTGGGACTCCAACTTACCTATGTAACAGAAAGCTGCCCAGTGAAAAGGGTTCCCAAATGGTTGTTCTGTTTTATACTGATTAAGTTGGCGGTTGATTTGTAGTTTCGACCTAGCGTTAATTGATATATTGTCTTCAATCCATTTTTTTAGTTCAGTTACTGTAATATATCGAAGCCACATTTGGGCTTGATTTAGGGCTGCTGCTACTGTATTACCTGCATGCATATTCTGATAAAACTTAATCATCAACAAAGCTGTTGACATGTCATCTACTGACCAGAGACTAGCAACAACACTTGTACTACCTACGACAAGAAAAGCACTGGCAAAACCCAAGTATTCATCACTAAGATTTGTATAATCAACCAAGCCTGTTTCACAACTAGAGAGGACGACAAGACGGCATTGATTTAGAGCAAAATTTATTTCATATAAATTACCTAAAGTGAGGCATTTACTTAAATCTAAGATATTAGTTTCGTCAATGCTTTCTGCTAGCACTAAGCAAGAATCTTGGGGAGAGGACAAGTTAAATAAACCGTGGCAAGAAAAATGTAGACAATTTGCCTCCCTTAGCTGTGGCATTTCTTGAAGTAGTGAGGCTTTGGTAGCGTATTCGTGGCGCAAAACCTGATGGGTGGAGAAAAGATTTAAAATGCTGTCTACTTCCAAGTCGCTGTAATCAAGGTCTTGTGTTGGGTTTTGGATGGCAAAGATAGATTTAAAATTTGGGCGGGATCGGATTTGTAGCTGTTGCAATACTTGGCAGCTGGGGGCATAGCTTATACCTTTGGAGAATTTTTCGCATAAAAATTCCCCATTAACCAAGGGAAGTGCATGGAGAGGAAATAGATGTAAAGAGCGATGGGGAATAAGAGCAAGACGTGAGCATTTTATTGGTATTAATCTGAGAATAGATTCTATTTGTAAGATTTCTGTAAGACGACTTAGGCGAGAGTCAAGAGTCTGTGTCCACTCAGGTTTGTTGTTGTAATATGCCTGTAAATAATCATTATTCCAATTAGTTAAAGCCTCCACATTATCACTCAATAGAGATATAGTCAGGCGCTGAAGGTTTTTACGAGTAATAATAAAAGTTTCTAAAGCAGTGCTGGTAAAATACCACTCGATAATGGCTGTATCCTCATCCAAAGTAGCCTGGAATGAGTCAAATTTGAAACCATAACCAACGGGTAAGTAGCGGTTTTGCAATTCATTTCGCTGCTGTCGCAACTGTTGCAGATGTTGTGCTAGGACTTTTGGATTTTCAGCTTTACCATTTTGGATTTGATATTGTCTTGTGGCTATTTCATCCCTGTATGTTTCTAGTTGAGTGACAACATCTGCGGGAAAGATAGTTTTCAGGTCACTTTCAAGAATCTGTTCAACTGAATTGCGGCTTTTACTACGCTCAACATATTTAATCAGGGTAAACGCATCTAAATTTATTTGACAAATCGCCAATTGTTTGCGTTATGTG
>CAXTSI010000717.1:0-3223 GCA_964246695.1 uncultured bacterium | reverse complement strand
TTAGCAATTAGCAATTAGCAATTAGCAATTAGCAATTAGCAATTAGCAATTAGTACTATTATGACCAATATACCACCGGTTTATTTTTATATTCCTAAATCTGACTGGCCTGAGTGCGAAATACCAGTAAATGCTGATACCAACTGGCTTCTTTATGAAAGCAAACCAAATAATGGTGTATATGCCTGGACTTTACAAACCTATATTCGTCTCAAGGCTGATGGCTTTCCATGTGAACTGACAGACACCATACCTACTGAAGGAGCTGATGTCCCAGCAATTCTAGGTAGTTTTGGGGAATTAAAAATTAAAAATTAAAAATTAGCTTTCTGGCTGTTTTGAATAGTATGTTTATTTCCGCGCCCTGTGTACCAGTTTAATGAACGAACATAAGGCGGACTTTCCTGCCATACGTCAGTCGGATAGACCACAATATAACCGTAGGGGCGGGGTACCCCCGCCCTTACAACTAGACATATCAGCCTGCCTCAGCCTGGGTGATACTGGTAAGCTTTTTACTTGAATTTTTTTAACTTTATACTTAGACCATTAAATTATTATCTTGTCAACCGTAATTTAACTGTTAATAAATATAATGTCTTATAAAACACATAAATTTTAGTCAGTAAAATTTCCCTAGGGAAAACAGCAGATGTTGCGTTAAATTAGTTTTGTAATTTATTTATACAAGTTCACCTAGAATTTCCCCATAGAGGGCAACTCGTTGTTGTATGAAGTGTTGAGAAGATTGGGCTAAAGTTAAATTTATCTACAGCAGTCCTAAATGATTCGTCAAATCTTCTCTTTCTTGCCTTTCTTTCCTTCGCGACGGACAGTTTCTTCCGGAGGGTTTCCCTCCTGCGAACTGTCCTCCTCTTAGCGTCTTGAGCAACGGTGAAGGTGCGGGATATAGCGGATGAGCGCGGATGCAAGATCTGTAAGTCCCACAGTTAAATTATCCGTTACATCCGTTCATATCCGTTGCTCGTCTTAGCGGTTCGTTAAAAAATGAAAGAAAAAGTCTCGTTAGTTGTTAGTGATTTATCTGGAGGAGGGTCAATTCGGGCATTTTTACTGGCTCAAGTCCTAAAAAAACTTGATTATAAAGTAGAAATTGTCGGATTTTTGTTTGGTAAGGAATTGTATGCAATTCCTCCTGAAGAAATCCCAATTATTTCTGTTCCTGGCAAAAATTATCCAGAATTTCTAAAATCAGCACAAAAACTTTTGCTCCAACTGCAAGGAGACATTATTTATGCAGTCAAACCTAAGTTCACAAGCTTTGGTCTGTCTCTATTTAAGAAATTCACCAGCCGTCGTCCGTTACTACTCGATATGGATGACTGGGAACTCAGTTGGTATGGAGGTTTTGAATGGAAATATCGTCCGAATCCTAAGCAATTTTATCGGGATCTTTTCAAGAAAGATGGTGCATTAAGATTTCCCGACCATCCGCTTTATCTTCAGTGGATGGAAAACTTTGTGCAGCAAGCAGATGCGGTCACTATCGACACTGAGTTTCTCCAGTCACGATTTGGCGGTGTATATTTGCCTAATGGCAAAGATACTTCCTTATTTAACCCCCATCAGTACGATCCTACGGCTAGCCGTAAGCGTTATGGTCTTTCTGAGTATCGAATTCTCATGTTTCCCGGCGCACCACGACCTCATAAAGGAGTTGAAGATGTTTTAATAGCGTTAGACAAGTTAAATCAGTCAGATTTAAGACTTGTGATTGTGGGTGGAAGCCCTTACGATGACTATGACGAACAGCTCATTAAAAAATGGGGACGCTGGATTATCAAGTTACCAAAGTTTCCTGTAGAGGTCATGCCTGAGGTTGTAGCAGCAGCTCATATTGTAGTTGTTCCCCAGCGAGACACGGTAGTTGCTCGCGCTCAATTTCCTTTAAAGTTGACAGATGGCATGGCAATGGCTAAACCTGTATTATCAACGCGAGTAGGTGATATACCCGAAATTTTAGCAGATACAGGTTATCTAGTTGACCCTGCTTCTCCCGAGCAAATTGCTCAGACAATTCAATTGATATTTGAAAATCTAGAGTCAGCAAATGAACGAGGCAGACAGGCAAGAGAAAGATGTGTAGAAAAATATAGTACAGATACTATGGCGTCTACTCTCGCCAAGGTAATTGCTCTTTTGTGAGCATTCCCGTGATTTCCGCGCTGCGAGCTATGAATAATATTAATAACTAGTAAATTGTGATTAAAATCGCCCATGTCTACAAGCAAACTACTACTAAGATTTGCTAAACCCTATCCCGGCTGGATTCTGCTAACGATATTTTTAGGGTTTTCTGGATCTTTATTCAATGGGATCGGTACAGCACTGATTGTACCAGTGATTCTCAAAATCGTAGGACAACAAGTGGATTTAACCACCGCTCCTTCCATTCTCAAAGTAATCACGTTTCCCTTTGATAACGTTCCTGAAAATTACCGCATATGGGTAATGGCAGGGGCAATCATACTTACAATTGTTTTAAAAAATATCGCGGGCTACGCCAGTACGTTGGCATCAAGTTCCTTAACACGAAAGCTAACATCAGATATGCGAGAAGCAGGGTTGCAAGTATTATTAGGAGTAGATATAGATTATTATTCAAATACGAAAGTTGGTGATTTAATCAACACTATTGGTGGAGAAATTGCTCGTGCGGCTGGTTCTATAGGTAATGTCATTAAAATATTTATCGTTGCAATTACGATTTTAGTGTTCGTGGGTTTCTTGCTGGCAATTTCCTGGCAGTTAACATTGGCTTCTACGGTTTTGCTGTCTTTAGTGACGTTGGTCAATCAGTATGCTATTTCCCGGTCAAAGGATTTTGGCAAGCAACTTTCAGATATGTCTAGAGCTTATTCAATTGCTATGCTGGAAACATTGAGTGGAGTTCGCTTAGTCAAGGCAACTGGTAATGAAGGGAGAGAATATCAACGGATTAGACAGTTAATTCGTGACCGGGAAAAAGCGGATTTTCAATCTCAGGTTAATTCCGAGGCGATCGCACCCCTGAGTGAAGTCACAGGTATTACCGCCTTACTGTTGATTGTTGTTCTAAGTCGCACCTTCTTTGGAAACCAAATCTCTTCGCTTTCCACTGTACTACTCACATATTTATTGGTGCTACTACGACTCCTGCCGTTTATTTCTCAGCTAAATAGTCTTCGCAGCGGCTTTGCCAATACCAGTACCAGTGTAGATC
>CAXTSI010000716.1:0-3236 GCA_964246695.1 uncultured bacterium | reverse complement strand
AACAACCAACAACCAACAACCAACAACTAACAACTAACAACCAACAACCAACAACTAACAACCAATATCAATATGGCTCGACAACCAACTAAAAAAACCGGGAGCAAAAAGCAAAAACGCAACGTTCCAAACGGTATGGCTTACATCCAGTCTACTTTCAACAATAGCATTGTCACCATTACCGATCAAAATGGAGATGTGATCTCTTGGGCAAGTGCTGGATCTAGCGGTTTTAAAGGAGCAAAAAAGGGAACTCCCTTTGCAGCGCAAACCGCTGCAGAAAGCGCAGCACGGCGAGCGATGGATTCTGGGATGCGCCAAATAGAGGTCATGGTAAGTGGTCCTGGTGCTGGTAGAGAAACCGCTATCCGGGCACTTCAAGGGGCAGGGCTGGAAATTACACTTATCCGGGATATTACCCCAATTCCTCATAATGGTTGTCGTCCGCCCAAGCGTCGTCGAGTTTAGACACGAAGTATAACGTCTTCCTCCTTGGAGGGCGGCTATTCTTCAGAAAACACAAAACATTATTAGTGCCTGCACGCTATTAAAGGTGTCAGATACCAGAACGCAAACAGAAGCAGTTTGATATACCTTGAAGCATTCAAGGCACTAAAGAAATATCTTTGGCAATTGATTTGCCTGCTAGCAGGACCTTAAAACGAGGGAGGCTACTCCGTGGCGCAGTTTCAGTTTCAAATTGAATGTGTAGATTCAAATACAGAGGAAAATAGAAGCCAGTATAGTAAATTTGTCCTAGAACCTTTGGAGCGTGGTCAAGGAACGACGGTTGGAAATGCCCTGAGAAGAGTTTTACTGTCTAATCTTGAGGGAACTGCTGTAACCGCAGTGCGAATTGCAGGCGTTTCACACGAGTTTGCCACAGTACCAGGGGTACGGGAAGACGTGCTGGAAATGCTCATGAAAATGAAGGAGATTGTCCTCAAAAGCTATTCCGCTCAACCTCAAATTGGTCGGTTACTTGTGACAGGTCAAGCAGTCGTCACTGCGGCACATTTTGATTTGCCTAGTGAAGTAGAAGTCATCGATCCAACCCAATATGTAGCTACCCTATCCGAAGGGGCAAAGCTGGAAATGGAATTTCGGATTGAGAGAGGTAAGGGTTATCGTACTGTGGAGCGAGGTCGTGAGGAAGCCACATCCTTGGACTTTCTGCAAATCGACTCGGTATTTATGCCAGTGCGGAAAGTCAACTACAGTGTCGAGGAATCTCGTGGAGAAACCGGAATACCAAAAGACCGCCTGCTATTGGAAATTTGGACAAATGGCAGTCTAACTCCCCAAGAAGCTCTTTCCTCTGCTGCTGGTTTGTTGGTAGATTTGTTTACACCGCTGCAAAATATCTCGCTCGAAACCGTAGATATAGGATCGGAGATTTCAGAGGATCCAACCGCCCAAATTCCTATCGAAGAGTTGCAACTTTCTGTGCGAGCATATAACTGTCTCAAGCGGGCACAAGTAAACTCTGTAGCAGACTTATTGGATTACACCCAAGAAGACTTGTTAGAAATTAAAAACTTTGGTCAGAAGTCAGCAGAAGAGGTAGTAGAAGCATTACAGCGCCGCTTGGGCATTACCCTACCGCAGGAAAGAGCCTCTAAACACACATAAACTGGATAGTGGATAGTGGTTAGTGGTTAGTAGTTAGTAGAACAACTAACAACCAACAACTAACAACTAACAACCAACAACTAACAACTAACAACCAACAACTAACAACTAATATTATGCGTCATCGTTGTCGGGTTAAAAAACTTAGCAAACCAGCTGACCAGCGCCGCGCTTTGTTGCGAGCACTGACCACCGAAGTGATTCGTCATGGTCGGATCAACACCACTTTAGTTCGAGCTAAGGTGGTAAGAGCAGAAGTGGATAAAATGATTACCCTAGCAAAAGACGGCTCCCTACCAGCACGCCGTCAGGCTCTCGGCTACATATACGACAAACAACTGGTTCATGCTCTGTTTGAGCAAGCTCCTACTCGGTATGCTAACCGCAATGGAGGTTATACTCGCATCCTCCATACCGTGCCTCGTCGTGGTGATAACGCTGAAATGGCAATCCTTGAATTAGTCTAATTGCTAATTGCTAATTGCTAATTGCTAATCGCTAATTGTGAGTTCAGGAAAGAGCAGCTTGTTTCCCGTCGTAGGGAACTGGCGATCATCAAAGCGATATTCTCACTCGGAGAGACGCTTACGCGTTCCTAGGAACGAGCGTCACCCGTAAGCGTTGCGGTAGCAAGGAACGAGGGTCAGAGCTAATTGTTTTTTCCATTAGCAATTAGCCATTAGCAATTAGCCATTAGCAAATCTAAAAGTATGTTAGAAAGCCACCAGCCTACACCAGAAGAGCGAGTTGCCCTGGTAATCCAATACTTGGGCACTCATTTTCATGGCTGGCAAAGGCAAGCACACCACCGCACCGTGCAGGAAGAAATAGAACTCGCTATCTCAACTGTACTGGGTCATCATGTGACACTACATGGTGCGGGAAGAACCGATAGCGGAGTTCATGCTGCAGCTCAAGTAGCCCATTTTGATGTCACAAGTAAAATTCCAGCTCATAAGTGGGCAACAGTTCTTAACAGTTATCTACCGAAAGATATATTAATTCGGGCTTCAGCAGGTGTAAATAGCCGTTGGCACGCTCGTTTTAGTGCAGTGTATCGACGATATCGCTACACACTCTATACTGAAGAACTACCAAACTTGTTCGTTAGACCCTTCAGTTGGCATTATTATTATGCACCCCTAGATGAATTCCTCATTCAGGCAGCTCTCAAACCTCTAGTCGGTCGCCATCACCTAGCAGCTTTTCACCGAGCAAACTCAAGTCGCGAGCATTCTTGGGTAGAGGTGCAAGCAGCCGAGTGCTATCGGACTGGACCATTTCTCCATATTGAAATTCAGGCAAATGGATTTTTGTATGGCATGGTAAGGCTGTTGGTGGGAATGCTGGTTCAGGTAGGTTGCCAACAAAGAAGCGAAGCTAGCTTCACAGAACTTTGGAAACAGCAACGCCGAGAAGAAGTAAAACATGCCGCACCCGCCCACGGCTTATGCTTGTTACGAGTCGGCTATCCTGATTTTCCCTTTCCTCCAGAGATTTGGTTTGACACCCAACCAAAATTTGTTAGTAGTTAGTGGTTAGTGGTTAGTGGTTAGTGGTTAGTGGTTAGTGGTTAGTGGCTAATGGCTAATGGCTAATGGCTA
>CAXTSI010000715.1:0-3248 GCA_964246695.1 uncultured bacterium | reverse complement strand
ATTCCCTACTCCCCATTCCCCACTGTTCCTCAGCGTTTTCCACCCAGCGATCGCTATGAGCATGGCACTGTTCTGGCTCATCAATAGCAATCAGGGTGTTTTCTGGTAAATAGTCTATCAAGGAAGCTGTTTTCTCAAAGGCTAACCCCAAAAAGCGACGACTACCTTCAAGCAGTCCTGAGTCTAAATTTAACTCAGGACTCAGCATTTGGAACTCCGCACTATTTTTAAGTGCTGCCATAATGATGGGAGTGAAGCTAGTGGGGGTAAGAATTAGCTGGTCAATTTTGTCGAGAGCGGAACGTTGAGTTGTTGGGTCAAATTCCCGGATCTGCTCAATTTCGTCGCCAAACCATTCCAGCCGTACTGGCAACTCAGAGGAAACTGGAAATACATCAACAATATCGCCGCGCCGACTCCACTGCCCTTCCATTTCCACTAGAGGCACTCGCTCGTACCCCAAATTAGTGATTTTTTCACTAAAGGTATCCAAGTCAAATTCCATACCACGCTTTATTGTGAGGCAGAAGGGTTTAAAGGCAAATGGTGGTGGCAAGTGGGGTTGTAACGCCGCTACTGTGGCGACAATTGCCATCAGGTGTGATGGGGAAGATGAGGGGGATGAGGAGGATGAGGAGGATGAGGGGGATGAGGAGGACTTGGAGGACTTGGAGGACTTGGAAGCATCCCCCCTCCCTCCCTCGTCTCCCTCATCTCCCTCATCTCCCTCATCTCCCTCATCTCCCTCATCTCCCCCTCTCCCTACTTGCACCAAATCCGCCAACACTTGCATTTGCCCCCAAGTCATTTCAGTTTCGGGGTCGAAGGGTTCGTAGGGGGATGCCTCGGAGGTTGGGTAAAAATGTATTGTTTGCCACCCCATTGCCTCTAGCTGGGAAGTCCAGCGTCCAGCTTCCTCCAGAGTGGCACAAACCACGAACAAATTCTGTTCCTCTGTTTTAGCCAATGCTGAAGCCACCAAGCCTTTGGGCAGGCGGGAAATGCCATCTAAGCGCAACTCTTGTTGCCGATTTAACTTGGAGAGGAGTTCAGTGGTGAGCGGAGCTCGCCCTAACGCACGCACAATGGAAGAAAATGCCATAAGTCTCTAAACAGATGGAAGTCTTTGTGACAGGCAGGCATGCAAGTGCCCACTACAACTATTTTAAAAGTGTCAAGAGTGGAAAAAGTCTGACTCTAGAGTCATTAATCCCTAGTACAATGACTACTGAATAATACCGCTCTATACGGAATAGTAATGTGCTTCTACTGACTTATGACTTATGACTAATTTTTCTAGATTTACAGCCTTGGATTATAAGAAAACCCTCGATACTAGATATTAAGAGGTTAGAGTTAAGTGCAATTTGCTGATGATATCGGCAATTTTAGAAATGTCTCCAGCTATCGAAATTCTAATTATTCTTCTTTTGGTCCTCGCCAATGGTCTGTTTGTCATGTCAGAATTGGCGATTATTTCGGCACGCAAGGTGCGTCTACAACAGCTTGCTAATCATGGGGATGCCAAAGCCCGTGTTGCTTTGGAACTGGCGTCTTCGCCAAATCAATTTCTCGCTACCGTTCAGATTGGGATCACACTCCTTGCTATTTTATCTGGTGCCTTTGGTGAATCGGTGATCGCTAAGAGATTAGCACCTATCTTAAGTCTTATCCCTTGGCTGGCATCTTACAGGCAAGCGATCGCTTCGGTAATAGCAGTGTTAATTATTACCTATTTAACACTGATTATTGGCGAACTCGTGCCGAAGCGGCTGGCGTTAAACCACCCTGAACCAATTGCTTCCATCGTCGCCATCCCCATGCGGATGTTAGCAACAATTGCTTCTCCTATTGCTTATTTATTAGGCCTTTCTACAGAAACAGTGTTGCGGCTATTAGGTATTAAACCCTCTACAGAGCCACAAATTACCGAAGAAGAGATCAGGGTCTTGATCGAGCAAGGTACTGAGGAAGGAACCTTTGAGGAAGCAGAACAAGATATGGTGGAGCGAGTGTTTCGTTTCGGCGATCGCCCCGTCAGCTCCTTCATGACACCCCGACCGGAGATTGTTTGGCTAGACTTAGAGGATTCTCCTGAAGAAAACCGCCAAAAGATTATTGATGGTGGCAATTCCCGGTATCCTGTTTGTCAGGGAGAACTTGACAATGTGCTGGGTATTATTCCAGTCACCGATTTGTTAGTTCGGTGTTTCAACGGTGAGAAGTTAGATTTGACGGTGGGATTGCGACAGCCCGTATTTGTGCCAGAAAGCACCCGTGGTTTGAAAGTTTTGGAGTTATTCAAGCAAACCGTCACTCACATGGCGCTGGTAGTCGATGAATACGGCGTGATTCAAGGATTAGTCACTCTCAACGATGTGATGAGTGAAATCGTTGGCGATGTTCCTTCTGATGATAGTCAGCAAGATCCACAAATTGTGCAACGGGAGGATGGTTCTTGGTTGTTGGATGGGATGCTGTCTGTAGATGAGTTTTTTGCACTTTTCAATCTGGAAGAGTTGCCGCAAGATGAAAGAGGTAGCTATCAAACATTGGGTGGTTTTGTCATGACCCATCTAGGTCGTATCCCCGCAGTCGCAGATCATTTTGAATGGCAGGAAATGCGTTTTGAGGTGATGGATATGGATGGTAATCGTGTTGATAAGGTGTTGGTAGTGCCACCAGATACATCAGGTAAGTCTATGGAACCTGACTAGCAATGGCAGTTCGGCAAAGCGATCGCTGTTTTTGCGCCTCACGCACTCGTAGCAAAGTTTTTCTTCGCGTCTGGGTATACGTGAGATTTTCATAGCTTTTACTTGCTCAGCATAACGGCGTATGGTTGCCGTTTTATTTGCAGCTTCATGAAATTCGTTTAACTTATTTCCTAAATCGACAAAACACAAGATAGCGTCAAAGTCTCTGTCATCCTTAGGTCTGATACTTGTGTCAGATATCCAATTGCGAATGTTTTGTTGAGTTTTTGCCAGTTTGGAACCTAGTTTGACAAGTTCCCAGCTAACATTGTGTAAACTCTTCAACCTGACAGCATCCCTCAGACGACTTTTCCAAAGTTTTTGTAACTCTCTAAGATGTTCAGCTTCATTTCCCAAAATGCGATTTGCCACGGGAATTATATAGTCACCACTCCCAATTGTGCGTAACACAATGAACATACCTTGCTCGATATCGGCGTAACCGTTCAGGGGGTGCGCCTGCGGCGCACCACCCGGCAATCAAGCTGTAAC
>CAXTSI010000714.1:0-3256 GCA_964246695.1 uncultured bacterium | reverse complement strand
AGTTGTTAGTTGTTAGTTGTTAGTTGTTAGTTGTTAGTTGTTAGTTGTTAGTTGTGAAGAATTACCACTAACCACTAACCACTAACAACTATCTACTAACAATCTTTCCCATACCATGATGAACTCCAGTGTACCACCGGAACAACACTCGTGCCAGTTTTGGGGAATCGTGACGTACGCAAGCTGTTTCATCTTCATGCATCACATTAGCTAGAACAATCCGCCGTCCGAGTTCGGATACGGCTTCGCGATCGAGGAATACGGGATGGGAGTTTTGTTGGGCGTAGCGGATGAGTGCTCGCGGTGAAGGAGGTTTTTTGTGTACCAGTACAGCATTAAATAAGGGTTTTCCGCAAGCAGCATCAATCGCTCTGATGTGGTCAGCAACAGTGTATCCGTCAGTTTCTCCTGGCTGAGTCATGATGTTGCAGACATAGATCCGGGGTGCAACGGATGCGGAGATCGCCTCGGCAATTTCTGGTACTAATAAATTCGGGATAACGCTGGTATAAAGACTGCCAGGACCCATAATGATGTAATCTGCTTCTTTTATTGCCTTGATCGCTGCTGGCAATGCTGGGGGACTATCGGGAATACAGCCAATTTTGACAATACTACCCCCTGCTGCAGTAATATTGGATTCGCCCTCAATCCGGCGACCGTCAGCTAACTCTGCCCAAAGGCGAACATCACTGAGGGTAGCCGGAAAAACTTGTCCCCGGATAGCTAGGACTTTGGAACTAGCGGCGATCGCCAGTTCAAAATCGCCAGTAATGTCACTGAGTGCTGTTAAAAATAAATTGCCAAAACTGTGACCCGTCAAGCCATCCCCAGCCCGAAAGCGGTACTGAAACAGTTCTGTTAATAACTTTTCTTCATCTGCCAGTGCTGCCAAACAGTTGCGAATATCTCCTGGTGGCAGGACGCCGTTTTCCCGGCGTAATCGCCCTGAAGAACCGCCATCATCTGCTACAGTCACAATGGCGGTCGTATTGGCGCTGTACGTCTTTAGTCCCCGTAGTAGTGTGGAAAGTCCCGTACCACCCCCAACTACCACAATTTTCGGTCCTCGATACAATCGCCGATGTGCGAGCAAAACATCAATGAGTTCCTCATCGCCTTCTTGTCTATACACCTGAGTAATTGAACCTACGGTGCGGGTTTGTCCCCAAAAAAGCAACAGTAAGCCAGCCAGCAACACAACGGGTCCACTAATGTAGTAGGGTAAAATGTTGGTGATCAGTCTCAAAAAGTTCCTCAGCAACCGAATCATCCAAAAAATTGGTGTCAGTTTAATCGAAATCGCCAACCCCAGACATGTCAGGAGTACACCTCCGACACTAATCAGCAACCAGCGTTTTATCGATAGTCCAGGGGACAACCACTTAAACCACTGGTTAACTCGATGGGGAGTGCGACGGCGTGACTGCATTTGCAAGGCATTAAGGGCTTGTCTGATAAAACCAATTGACATACCTGTTCCACAGTGGTACTAACAATGATTAACAGAAAATGTACAGCATATGGCTTAAATGCCAAGGATGGAATCATTAAATTTTCCAATTCTATTTGACTAAGAGGGCGTAGTCCAACTTGCCAGCATTCCTAATAAAACCACACCCAAGCTTGGTGAAACTGAAGTTAATGGAAAAGCGAATTTTAGGATTAGATCCGGGTCTGGCTATTTTAGGATTTGGGGCAATTATCTGCCAAGAAAATCAAACCAAGGTGCAACATCAATCAGTAAGCTTACTAGATTTTGGTGTAATTAGTACACCAGCTAATACGGAAATGGGACAGCGGCTGTGTACCTTGTACGATGATTTGCACACCCTGATGGCAGAACTGAAACCTGAGTTGGTAGCGATAGAAAAATTATTCTTCTATCGTATGTCAAGTACTATTCTAGTTGCTCAGGCGCGGGGAGTGCTGATGTTGGTGCTGGGACAGTGTCGGATTCCGACTGTGGAGTTTACCCCAGCCCAAATTAAACAAGCGTTAACCGGGTACGGCAATGCAGACAAATATGAAGTGCAGCAGGCGGTAGCGCGGGAGTTGAATTTAGATGATATTCCCAAGCCCGATGATGCAGCAGATGCCTTGGCGGTAGCGTTGACAGCGTGGTTTCAAGTATAATTGCGATGGCTTCTTGAATGAGTTGCTCGCGGTCAGCACCCCCGTCTTGACGCTCTCTTAACGCATAATATTGCTTGACCAAAATAATTAAAAATTAAAAATTAAAAATTAAAAATTTAAGATTAAGAAATAAACAATTTTGAATTAATAAATTTAGGTTTCATGCACCATTATCATTTATGGAGAAGGAATTTGATTTTTTACGAGACACGTAGTGCGTTCGCGTAAGCGTTGCGATCTTCGACGTTCGTAGCGCGACTCGTCTGGTGCTACTGAGAAGCGTCGCCCCAAGGGAACCTAGAAAAAGGCGTCCTTTTTTCAAGTTCCCCTAGACTGCTGCGCTTCGCGATTTATGAGGGTGGTTCTTAATTTTTAATTTTTAATTTTTAATTTTTAATTTGAGCGAAGCGATTGACTGACGCTATCCAATTACTGAGCTAGCGTTAAGTTGAGAAGTACACTTAAACACAAAACAGACATTTTTGCGCCTTCTCTATTGGTAATTACCACTCGGGTACTGCAACTTTCACGAAGTTTGTCGAGTAGGGAATTTTGGGGTAAAAACAGAAACGTCCCCTAATCCAAATTAAATATATTTGTTTTGTATTCTTAAACACTTGCAAATTTAACCTAAAACCCACCCCCTGATAGAAGAGATGGATTAAAAAACTGACGTAAATTTCTAAAGACAACATTAACATACAGCTTCTAGTTTTCTCGTAGGCTAGAGGCTTCCCTTTTTTAAAAAATTATATTACTACTAAAGTGCCCTTGCACTCAAAAAAATACCACATCAGCACAAAATTGTCCTTTCAGAAGGAGTAGAAGATCGTGGACAATTCATTAACCAGACCCCTAGCTGTCGTGACTGGTGCCTCCAACGGCATTGGCTACGAACTTGCCAAACAGTTCGCTCAAAACGGCTTTGACCTCCTAGTCACAGCCACCGGTCCAAGCATCAACGAAGCTGCTCAAGCCTTCCAGGATCTGGGTACCAAGGTTGAAACGGTGCAGTCCGATCTCGCCACATATGACGGTGTCGAGATGCTCTACAACAAGATTAAAGGTATCGGCTCAATAAATTGGGGTAGCCGAGAAAAATAAAAAGGTTCGCAAGCCC
>CAXTSI010000713.1:0-3263 GCA_964246695.1 uncultured bacterium | reverse complement strand
ATTAGCAATTAGCAATTAGCAATTAGCAATTAGCAATTAGCAATTAGCAATTAACAATTAACAAAATCGAATAGACTATGCTGCTGAGTATTGCTGACACTTTCATCAAGCGACCAGTCTTCACGACTGTCTGCACTGTACTTATTCTCTTGATCGGCGGGATTGCTACGCCGCTGCTGCCCCTGGATAAGCTACCAGAAATGGCTCTCAAGCAGGTTTCTGTAACTGCCAACTATCTCGGCACCGATGCCAAAACAGCAGAAGAAAATGTCACCACGGTGCTAGAGCGGCAAATCAACGGCACAGAGCGGGTCGTGTACATGTCCTCTCAAACAACAAATAATGGTGACACAACCATTAACGTCTCTTTTCCGACGAACATGGACAGGAATACTGCCCAAGTTCTCGTCCAAAATAATGTCTCGGTCGCTCAATCAGAACTGCCGGTAGAAGTCACCCGAACTGGTGTGATCACCCAAAAACAGTCCCCGACCATTACCTTAGCTTACGCCTTCTATTCTGAAAAGGACAAGAGCGGTAAGTTTATCTACGATAACGTATTTATCAGCAACTACGTAGATCGGCAAGTCCTCGATGAAATCAAACGGATCGAGGGGGTAGGTAACGCCAGAATTGTTGGGGAACGTAAATATGCCATGCGGATCTGGCTCGACCCCAATGCCCTCGCCGCCAGAAATTTGACGGCTCAAGATGTGATTAATGCCATCTCGGAACAAAATATCCAGGTAGGTGCTGGTCGAATTGGTCAGCAGCCCACCCCAACTGAGCAGCAGTATGAAATCGCTCTGCGGGCAATGGGTCGGTTCACTACTCCTGAAGAAGCTGAAGACATTGTGGTGAAAGCGGGTACGGATGGATCGCTAATCAGGGTCAAAGATGTGGGTCGAGCCGAAGTGGGGGCGCAAGACTACAGCGCCACTAATCTGTTTGATAACTCACCATCAGTGATTCTTTTAGCCTACCAACTTCCAGGCACTAATTCTTGGAATACAGCTAATTTGATGAAAGCCAAAATAGCTGAGCTAGCACCGAATTTTCCGCCCGGATTGAAAACGACAGTCGCTTTAGACAACACGTTGTTTGTCGCCGCTTCCCTTGACGAAGCTTTCAAAACTCTGACAGAAGCGATCGCCTTGGTGATCTTGGTCATCTTCATCTTCTTGCAGGACTGGCGCACCACCATCATTCCGGCAATAGCCATTCCCGTTTCCCTGATTGGGGCGATGGCGTGTGCCTACGCATTGGGGTTTACCCTCAATCAATTGACCCTGTTTGGCATCATCTTAGCAACGGGTCTAGTAGTGGATGATGGGATTGTGGTGGTGGAGGCGATCGCTGCCAAGCTTTCTCAGGGGATGAGACCACTTCAAGCCGCCTTGGATGCGATGGAAGAACTGACAGGAGCAGTCATCGCCACGTCAGTTGTACTCATGGCAGTATTTATCCCCGTGACCTTCTTTCCGGGAACCACAGGAATCGTTTATAAACAATTCGCCCTGATCATCGCCTTCTCCATTGCTATTTCCGCCTTCAACGCCCTCTCGTTCTCTCCCAGTATGTCAGCCATTATCATGCGTCGGCAGCAGGAGATGCATGGTCCGTTGGGCTGGTTTTTTCGGCAGTTTAATCGCGGTTTTGACTGGTTTAAAGGGCTATACGTCAAAATAGTAGAATTTATGATCCGAATTCGCCTGGTCGTGATCTTCGTTTTTATCGCGGGTTTAGTCGCAACGGGCTGGATCTATCAGGTGACTCCCCAAGGATTTATCCCCGAGGAGGATCAGGGCTATTTGTTTGCGCTTCTCGAAGCCCCATCAGGAGTGAGTCTCAACTACACTCTCGATTTGGTCAAGCGGATTGAGGAGAAAGTCGTGCTGCCGATTCCGGAAGTCGAACACGTTAATGGTCTGGCTGGCTTTGGTTTTGAGGGGAATAATAGCAACAAAGCAGTCTTGTTCGTCAAGCTCAAAGACTGGAAGGATCGCCCTGGTGCTGATAAGTCAATCTTTGGAGTTCTGCAAAAAATAAACCTTGGGTTGCGATCCACAGTGCCAGAAGCTAGGGTAATTGCGGTGAATGCACCCCCAGTGGATGGATTGGGAAGTACAGGTGGCTTTGAGTTCTATGTCCAAAATAAACAGGCACGACCCGTAGAAGCACTGATATCCAATACGCAAAAGCTGATAGAGGCAGCCCAAAAGCGACCGGAATTGGCAGGTGTTTTTACCCAATTCACCTTTAATAGTCCAATGTTTGAGACGAGCATCGACCGCAACATTGCGAAGGCGCAGAACATCCAAGTCAACGATATTTTTAACACCTTGCAAACCTACCTAGGCGCAAGCTATGTTAACCAATACGTTCTCGGTGGGCGACTCTACCGAGTTTATGCCCAGGCAGAAGGAACGGCGCGCTCTAATCCTGAGGATATCGATCGCCTGTACGTACGCTCTCAAAATGGCAATCTCGTCCAGATGAACAGTGTGGTGCATGTAAAAAAAATTACCTATCCGCCGATTATAACTCACTACAACGTCTACCCGGCGATCAAAATCCAAGGAGCTCCAGCCCCGGGCTACAGTACAGCACAAGCCATCAAAGCGATGGAAGAGGTTTCCAAGACAGCATTGCAACCAGGATTTGGCTATGCTTGGACAGGGACTGCCTTCCAAGAGCAATCTAGTGGCGGTGCTGCGCCGATCATTTTTGGCTTAGCCTTTGTCATGGTCTTTTTGGTGTTGGCAGCTCAGTACGAAAGTTACGTTGACCCCACGATCATCATGATCACGGTGCCCTTGGCAATTTTGGGCGCTCTGGGTGCGGTGATGTTTCGGGCGTCGGTTTTCCAATCTGGTGGGGTTTGGCCAGTGGTTAACAATAACATTTATGCCCAGGTAGCTTTGGTGATGCTGATTGGTCTAGCGAGTAAGAACGCAATTCTGATTGTGGAATTTGCCAACCAGTCGTTAGCAATTGGGATGAGCGTTTCCCAAGCAGCAATTCGTGCCGCCGAGGAGCGCTTACGACCGATTCTGATGACTGCCTTTGCGGGTCTGGTCGGTTTCTGGCCCTTGGTGATTGCTAAAGGCGCTGGGGCGATGAGTCGTTGGTCTTTAGGGACAGCACTGTTTGGCGGCTATTTGATTTCGACGATCTTGAGTCTGTTTTTAGTGCCAGTTCTATACGTCGTGATTAAGAATTTAGAAGAGCGTTTCTTGAAACCGGGCAAGCCTGGTGACTCA
>CAXTSI010000712.1:0-3273 GCA_964246695.1 uncultured bacterium | reverse complement strand
CACTCCCCACTCCCCACTCCCTATTTTCAAATGAGATATCTCAAAGTACTAAAACTGTTCTGGAGTGCTGCTATAGCAGCTGAGTTGGAGTATCGCGTCAACTTCCTGTTAGCGACTCTCAGCAGCTTGGGTAATCTTGCAGGTAGCCTGTTCGGACTCTTCTTATTTTACGGTAACGGCTACACTTTCACAGGGTGGTCATGGGAAGCAGCTTTAGTTGTTTTAGGAATTTTTACGCTGCTGCAAGGCTTTTCGGCAACCTTTCTCGCCCCGAACTTGAATCGCATTGTCCGTCATGTGCAGGAAGGTACGCTGGACTTTGTGTTACTCAAACCTATCCGTAGCCAGTTTTGGCTTTCCACCCACATCCTTTCACCTTGGGGATTGCCAGATTTAATCTTTGGTAGCGTGATTATTGGTTACGCAGGTACAAAACTCGGCTTGAAAATAGGCGACTACCTCATCAGTGCAATTCCCCTATGTTTTGGCTTAGTCATTCTATACAGTTTGTGGTTTATGCTAGGAGCGACTAGCATCTGGTTTGTCAAGATTTACAACGCCACTGAGGTACTACGAGGTTTGTTGGAAGCAGGGCGATATCCTATGGTAGCATATCCTACTGCTTACCGCTTTTTCTTCACATTTGTGGTCCCAGTTAGTTTTTTAACTACTGTACCAGCAGAAGCGATGCTGGGTCGGAGTCAAATCACCGGGATCTTCGGTGCAGGAGTGTTGGCGCTGGCGCTGTTTTTTGTTTCCTCTTGGTTTTGGCGGTTTGCGTTGCGGTTTTATACGAGTGCTTCGAGTTAGAGACACTTTTTGTTCTTGATTTGGGAAAATTCAGATTACAGCAGCTGGATAAACTCATCAACACCAAGTCCAACCTGTCGGATGATTGCACGTAAGGTTCCTTTATCTAATTCTTGATGATTTGGGACAACAACTTCTGCAAATAGTTCATCCCGACGCAAGATAATATGACTTCCTCTTTGTCGCAACACGTAGAAACCAGCCTTTCCCAGTGCTTTAATGCACTCTTTACCAGAAATTAAGGGCAATTTGCTCATACATCGACTAAAACTGTTTCCAAGTTATCTTTTGGAATCGGGCGCCCTTCTTCTTTTAAGACCTCAATGTATAGTTCAATAGCTTCCTTGATGTTGGCAATAGCTTCTTTTTTCGTCTTTCCTTGGCTGATGCAAGCTGGTAAGCTAGGGCATTCCGCCACCCAGTAACCATCTTCTCCTGGATAGATAATCACTTGTCTCATCATCTATTACTCCGATACTTGTCGTGACTATTTTATTCCATTTTGCCATTTTCCTACAGGCAAGCTACGCCGATGGGATTACTGTACATTTATGGGAAGATAGGCAGTATATTCAAGAACGGGATATGCGCCTGTTGCGATACTAATAAAATAGGTGTGAGACAGCACTTGACTATACGTAACTGATTATTAACGATCGCCCTTCGGAGAAAACTTTTTGGTTTACTGAAATTCTCGCCACTTGGATTTTTTATGCAGTTCTTAACCAGTTATGTATTGAAGTTGCAGTCGCTCTAAATCAGCCCTTGGAACGAATTTCTCCGGAGATGGTTTTTCGTGGTTTATACCATTTTTCCCGTGCTGTCTTACGTGGTGATGCTACTGATGCCCTCAGCTATCTTGTCGATCGCCATCAACTCCTAGGACTAATTAAATCAAGGCGTAAGCGCCATCTTCAGATTGAGGCTTACACCCAACAAATTTGGGCGTTGGCTCCTTAAGTTGACACCAATGGGGGTGACCCCGCCCCGTAGGTCATATTGTTCAGACCTAATATATTCGTACCTTAACCGATTTTTGCAACACAACCATCGTCATTGCATGCAGAAATCGAAAAAATTTAGATTTGATTAAAAAATCGCAAAACTGGGAATCCTAAGCTTATAACACCATGAATCGAGTAAAAAAGGTTTTGTGATGCTTACGTCTCTCGCTATTCCAGGTTATGAACTTGCTGAAATCATCCATGAGGGAGCCAGTAACACGATCTATCGAGGAATATCACAGCTAGACCAACAAAGAGTCATTCTGAAAGTCCTCACAGATGAATATCCTTCTCTAAATGCAATTGTTCGTCTTAAGCACGAGTACAAAATCACAGAGAATCTTGATCTAGCAGGAGTTGTCAAAGTCTTAAGGCTGGAAACCCATAAAAATCGTCTGGCGCTGGTATTTGAAGATTTTGGGGGACAGTCACTTAAACAATTACTTAGCACTCAGAAATTAGATCTAAGTAGTTTTCTTAATATTGCAGTTCAATTAGTACAGACATTGGTTTTAGTACATAATTACCACATCATCCACAAGGACATTAAACCTGGCAATATTATTATCAATCCATTGACTGGAGTCGTAAAGCTTACTGATTTCAGCATCGCCTCACGGCTTAGTAAAGAAACACCCCAACTTGCCAACCCCAATCAACTAGAAGGTACTTTGGCTTATATGTCCCCGGAACAAACGGGGAGAATGAATCGTTCCCTCGACTATCGGACTGACTTTTATTCTCTGGGTGTCACCTTCTATGAAATGTTGACTGGGGAATTACCTTTTCAAAGTCAAGACTTACTAGAACTAGTTTACTCTCATCTTGCCAAGCAACCTATAGCAATTGAGGAACTCAACCCAGAAATAGATAGTACTATATCGTCTATTGTCAGAAAACTAATGGCAAAAAATGCTGAAGACCGCTATCAAACAGCAAAGGGACTATTAGCCGATTTAGAAACCTGTAGAGAACAGTTAAAAACCACAGGCAAAATTACTGACTTTACACCTGGTCGTTTAGATGTTTTAAGTCAGTTGCTCATCCCGCAAAAGCTTTATGGCAGAGAAACACAAGTCGATTTACTCTTAAAAGCCTTTGAGCGAGTTAGCCAGGGAAGTCGCGAATTAATATTGGTTTCTGGCTATTCGGGAATAGGTAAATCCTCTGTAGTCAACGAGGTAAATAAACCCATTACCCGCGCTAAGGGTTTCTTCATCAGTGGTAAATTTGACCAATTTCAGCGTAATATTCCTTATGCATCATTGATACAGGCTTTTAGTGCTTTGATGCGGCAATTACTGACCGAAAGTGCTACTAAGCTTCAAGAATGGCGTAGTAAAATCTTAGCCGCTGTTGGGTCAAATGGACAAGTCCTGATCGATGTAATTCCCGAAGTGGAATCAATACTGCTCGGTTAAGGAAAAATAGGTGGTGGAGTCAATCAAGATTTCTTCGC
>CAXTSI010000711.1:0-3276 GCA_964246695.1 uncultured bacterium | reverse complement strand
TTGGTCATGGCATCCAGAATAATTGCCTACCCCGAATTATTGAGGGGATACAAAACTTTCATAGCTTCAACAGTATTTTCTACTGCAATTCACTTCAATATTAAACTTCTCAACTATTTACCAAATTTTCGTAAAATAAGGCAATAAATTTGATTAATAAGATGGATATTACTATAGCAGTCCTAAATGATTCGTAAACGGAGAGAAACCCGGTTTCTTAAAGAAACCGGGTTTCTGAAGCTTGAGGTGTTCGGATCTCAAATAGGATTGCTATATTGCCAATTTATTTACTTTTGGAGTAAACTTGTGACCAAAGCTCCCCAACCTAGCCAGGAATCTAACATCCTGAGTAAATTCGCCAGTGTAGTTGGCTTACTTGGTGCAACTCTTTTCTTTGCTGGTTGGATTTACCGCTGGTCATACTTCTACTTTTTTCAGCTAGAAGTCACCACACTCGACTTCCCTCCACAGTCGTTTCTTTTTGTTCCCCTACAGATATTTTTAGGAAATGGTTGGGCAATATGCAGAACCGTACTTGCCTTCATCCTTGCCACATTTGCTATTCAGATCACTTTATGGTTGATTAAGATCATAAGTGAAGAAGTCGTTAAGATACTCAACCAATTTCTATCCCATCGACTCATTCCCGCTACTCAACGTCGGCGGTCATGGATAGCCAAAAGAATAAAGTCATTAGCTGAATTTAGTTTACTGCAATTACGTTCAGTCCAGTTTGTGCGATCGCTAGTTAATGAGATAGTCATAGTATCCTGGGTATTAATAGTGATATTCTGGTTAGCTCGGTGGCAAGGTATTGCAGATGCTAGACGAGATGCAGGTCAAAATTCGAGCTTGCCTGCGGTAGCGCTGATTACACCTGAAGAAAAGTTTGCACTGGGGCGCAAACTTGACGATGCCTTTGCAGATCCGTCCTTAAAAGGTTACCGAATTATTGGAGATAGAGGTTTATTTGATAACCTGCGAGGAAGGGAAGATAATGATACCAGCAATCAAAAGCAGCCCAGAGTTTGGCGTTTACTTCTAGAACGTGGCAATTGGATCTATGTTTTTCCAGCTTTACCCCCAAAGGCAAAACTCAATGAGCGTCCACTGGTGTTGGCTATTCAAGAAAATGAGAAGGGACATATATTGATTCGCAGTCCAGAAGTTTCCAAAAATCAATAAATTAAGTCAAGTCGCTTCGCTCCAATTAAAAATTAAAAATTAAAAATTAAAAATTAAATCCCATAGCTTACGCTAGGGGCTGGTTCCGTAAATTCTTCGTGCTACGGGGAACGCCCTAGTTGGAGGTTGTGCCGAGGACAATTTAGCATATAGGCAGTCGCGATGAAAAAATTTCACCACCAAGCATGAAAATAATCTTTCCCCACTCCCGTACAGACGTTCCGGCGGAACGTCTCTTCCCTACTCCCCACTCCTTACTCGCTATTTACAGCCTCTATTAAGGCATTCTCCGGGCTTATGCCTGGGAACGAGTCTAAATCCCTTACACCTCAATTCATGCAGTCGAATCGAACGAATTTCCTCAAATTTCTTCTCCAGCCAGAACCGGGGAAACCAGCGATCGCCAATGGCTTGCGGGCAGCATTAGCATTGGGGATTCCCATGCTTCTAGGGCAATTCACCGACCATAGGAAAAGCGGCTTATTTGTCGCTTTGATCGCTTACTTTGTCAACCTGGCAAATGTCGGTGGACCCTACCGAATAAAAGCTACGGCGATGGCAGCTGCCACCTTAGGAATGGCAATTTCTGTGCTTGTGGGTACTCTGGTGGGGGGAGTCCCTTGGCTTGCTATAGTACTGACATTACTCTGGGGACTAGGTTCGGGTTTTGCTTCGCTGTATGGTAATGCTGGTTCGACTGTAGGTCTTGTCGTCGGACTGTCATTTATTTCTACAGTTGCCCAGCCTGGTAACTTGGCGATCGCCCTATAGCAATTGCACTACACGAATATTACAGCTACAACTAAAGCTGGCATCAAGATCAAGAGCCTCCATGTTGATACACTCGTTGCAGTTGAAGAGAAACAGCTTAAGCCCCTGAGAATACTACGGGATAACCTGACCTTCGACTCAGCAATTTTTCGCCACGCGCTACGCCTTGGTGTGACTCTTACCGTAGGCGTGGCAATAGCCACGCTTGCCAAGTTACAAATGGGGTATTGGGTGACGCTGACAATCACGATCGTCCTCAAACCTGACTTTGGCGGAACTTTCAAGCGGTTTTTCCACCGGGTAGGCGGGACTATCTTGGGAGCGACTGTCGCGGCTGTCCTGGCAGCAGCGATCGCCAACAAGCTTATATTAAGTATTATAACTGTACTGTAGGTATTTTTTGGCACTTCTCTGCTGCGCCTTCACTATGGCTATGCGACTTTTTTCTTTTCAATCTTCGTTTTACTAATCATCGATCTTACGCAACCGATTGGTTGGCACTTTGCTGGTATCCGAGTGTTCAATACATTGATTGGTGCAGGACTGGCTTTTGGGGGTCACTACCTGATGTGGCCTAGCTGGGAACGCCAACGCTTACCCAGCCAACTCGCCGCCGCCCTCCGACAGTGCCGCGACTACTTTCAGAAAGTAATGGCTGTCTACCAGGGTGAAAAAGAGGACTACGCTGCAATCATCAGCACACGAAGACGAACTGGGCTGGCAATTAGCAATGCCCAAACCTCTTACCAAGGGTTGATCGGTGAACCCCAAAGGCCCCTGGGACTGGTAGAACCTGTGATGGCACTGCTTGTGTACATGGGACGTTTTACCAACGCGGTGACAGTCTTGGCAGTACACCTCGACCATTTCCGAAGAACTCAGCCACTACCAGAATTGGAAACCTTTGCCTGCCAAATTTCGGTGCTATTAGAACAGTTAGCTGATTCGGTACAGCAGGGAATTTCCCCACCACCTTTGCCTGATCTTGAAGGAACGCTGCAAAAAATTCATGCTCACCTGCAAGCACTGCGAACAGCCCGCGTACAAGAATTAGCTGTAACTCGCGGGCAGACTCCGATCCGTCAGGCAGTGATTGACTACAGTGTGCTAGATATGGAAATTGACCAGATTGTACGCCGAGTCAGTGCCATGCACTCAGCGCTGGTGCGGCTTAGCACAGAATTGCATTCAGACGAGCATGAATTAACAGCAACCCTGTAGGATGTTGTCGGCGAATTTGCTAATACCCAATTGTAGGGTGGGGACATCCCCCCCAAAATTTGAAAAGGTGTGGAGGGCACCCCCCAAAAAAAAAAAAAC
>CAXTSI010000710.1:0-3291 GCA_964246695.1 uncultured bacterium | reverse complement strand
TTCCCCACTCCCCATTCCCCACTCCCTTCCTTATAGGCTGGAACGAATGCCAAATCATTAATTTCCGCGTGAACTGAATTATCCCGTCCACCTGTAATCGCAATGTTAAACTTTCGTGGTAAGTTGGAAAACTCTGCGTTGCCTTCCCCTTTGTTGGTGATCGTGTCTTGAACTTGTTGCACCAACTCCCGGGTGTCAAATAACTCATCCGCATCCAACCCTGCTAACGGGTCGCCAGTGATATTGCGGACGTTATCCATTCCTGACTGCACACTTGTTAAACCAACTGCGCGAAGTTTATTAAAGATATCTGGTAAGTCCTCAATCCGGATGCCCCGCAATTGGATATTTTGTCTGGTAGTAATGTCGGCGTTACTATCGTCACCGTAATGTTGCACTACTTCGGCTAACACGCGCATCTGATTGCTTGTGAGAATACCGTTGGGTATCCGCATCCGCATCATAAATTTGCCGGGAGTGACTGGGCGAAAAAACACACCCATCCACTTAAGCCGATGGTCGCGATCGGTTTCGTCCATTGCCTCCCAGCCTAGGTTAGCAAATTTCTCTATCTCCGCCTTCACGGCGAGTCCATCTTTTTCTGCCTTGATTTTCTCAAATTTATTGAGGCTGGCTGTAGTGGTAGTTGCTGTGTCTATCATGATTTATCTCTAAATGGCAAATAGAAAGATGCTGACTACTCCTCGTCTTTTTTTGAAGTTAGGAGGTAAGCGCGGTAACAAAGGTATTTTTTGACTCTAATTAGTTGTGTCCATTTGGTGAAATTTGTAAATTAAAACGCGGATGCTTTTTTATAACGATTTAGATACCCTTAAGTTAAGGCTGCAAAATTTTTTAAAAAGTATAATATATTACATTTTTTTAGATAATGATGCGGAAAATGTATCGAATTGATGCGTTTTGTGCATAAAAGTAACACTTTATGAACAGCGCTCTCAAAAAATTCCGTAAACTTAGGCATTAAGCTGAATTCTATTAATTCAAGCGCACCGCTTGTACTAGAGTCAGACGAAGTGATGCGTTAATGGTGCAACTGTTCCCCATCTGTATGCCAAACTAGGGTTAAATTTTCAACCTTCTTTCGGCAACTATGAACCGTCGTGATTTCATAAATTTTGTTGGTATAGGTTGGGTAGCAAGTTCCTTACCTGTAACAATTGCAGCTTGTTCTTCTCAAACATTTTCTCAAACATCTCAGGACTGGCAAACGGTCGGCACATTAGGGGCTTTAGATAAAACAGGTCAGTTGCTTGCTAAAAACTCACCCGTTGGTCCAGTCTTGGTAGTGGGCACATCTAAAACCAATCATTTAATTGCGGTTAACCCCACCTGTACTCACAGAGGTTGCACAGTGGAATGGAAAGGTGATGCCAAAAAATTCCAATGTCCCTGTCATGGCGCAGAATATGCGGTTGATGGCAAGGTGCAAAAAGGTCCAGCCAAAAAACCCCTAAAAATTTATGCAGTTAAGATTGAAGGCAATTCAGTATTAGTCAATAGTCATTGATAATTGCTAATTGCTAATTGCTAATTGCTAATTGCTAATTGGTAAATAAGTAGTGGCGCAACTAACAACCAACAACTAACAACCAACAACTAACAACCAACAACTAACAACCAACAACTAACAACTAACAACTAACTATGAATAATAAGCTTTTAGTGCAGGCGCAAGCGGCACATGATGCAGCTGACTGGTCATCGCTGATTCAATGCCTACAACAGTTGATTTTGCTTGAGGACTTAGAACATTCAGAAATAGATAAAATTCGAGAAAATGTGCTGGAATTAGCACTTTCAATTTTAACGATTGGGGATTTTCAGCAACGCTGGGAAATAGCCAAGGTGTTTAGCAGCCTGGGAAAATCCGCCATCGCTCCACTAATTGATATTTTGAAGGATGAAGATGCAGACGAAGAATTGCTTTGTTCTGTAGCGCGGATTTTGGGTGACATGAAAAACCCAGATGCGATCGCGCCTTTGGTGGAATTACTGAAAACTAACAATAATGAAGAACTCAGGGCAATGGCAGCAGCAGCACTGGGACAAATAGGTCCTGTTGCTATTTCCGCCCTAACGGAAGTCCTAGGAAATAAAGATACACGGTTGTTAGCTGTGCGATCGCTCTCCTACATTCGGCATAGAGAAACCATACTACCTCTGTTGAGTGTGGTGAAAGACCCACAAATTGCTGTACGCGTCGCAGCGATTGAAGCTTTAGGCAGCTTTCATGACGAACGCGTACCACCAGTGCTTTTGAATGCTTTGCGTGATGTAACTGCGACCGTCAGGCGCGAAGCAGTGCTTGGCTTGGGTTATCGCCCCGACTTATGCTTTAAATTAGATTTGGTGACAAGACTGCAACAACGGCTTTATGACGAAGACGAAGACGTTAGTTGTGCAGCGGCGATTGCCCTTTCGAGGATGGGTTGTGACACTGCTGCTTACCACTTATTTCAGGTGCTGATGTCGCCTAATATACCACTGAGTCTACAAATGCAAACCATCCGCGCTTTGGTTTGGGTGGAAACACAATCAGGTTTGGAATTTCTGCAACAAGCACTTAATCAAGTGCAATTAAAGACACTGTGGCCAGAAATTGTTACGGTTTTGGGGCGAGTCAACTGTCCGATGTTAACCGACAAAGCAGCAGAAATCTTGCTCTCAATGTTGCGATCCCAACACCCAGCAGTTGAGACCGCCTCAACGAGAAGCGCTCTAGCCCTGTCTTTGGGTCAGCTTGGCAGTATCCAGGCATTGGAACCATTGAGCGCAATGTTGGCAGATGAAGATGCACAGGTGAGACTGCATGCGATCGCTGCACTGAAGAATTTAGCTCCCGACCAACACCTGTGCTAAAAAAGTTGCCAAACTCCATAGTCGAACAAGGGGGCAGTAGGCAGGACTGTACCAAAACGGGAATTTTGTACGCTAAGAGATTCTGATATTTGTTGACAGTCTTTTTCAGCAATACTTTTAGCCCAAAGCTATTTTTGATTTTTTGAACAACTTTCGTGGCCTTTTGTCAAAATTTTACTTAACTCTCATGAAGCGCTGAAACATTTATTAGGTAAACTGATATCTTGCACCATTCTCAACAAGACCTAAAAAACCGGTGAGACAGCGCGCATTATGAGTGTTTCCCTCCGTAGGCGACTGCGATAGCGTTAGCGTTAGCGACGTAAGCGTTGCGGTAGCGAGGGACGAGCGCTACTGAGCGTCACCCGAAGGGGTTTCTCAACCAAAGATTAAGGGTTTGACCATTAGTCA
>CAXTSI010000709.1:0-3330 GCA_964246695.1 uncultured bacterium | reverse complement strand
TAAGCTTTACGATCCGCACGGCGTTAGCTTTTTCTACATTGTCAGCAAGCCCTAATTATTTACTTTCAAATCTGCCACTAAAATTCGCATTACTTGCTTCAAATCTTCAGGAACCTGATAGCTATTAATCCAGGTAAAATGCATCTAAAATTACTTAAAAAAATACCAGGTGATGTGCTATCAATTTCCAGATTTCCAACTAATTTGGAAATTATTTTTTTTAGATTATTTATTAGGAAAAGTAAGAAAAGTAGGAAAAGATATTTTAAATTTGGCTGTACTTTTGCGGAAAAAATTGGTATATAAATAGCTAGTAGCGCTTGGCGGAATTAAACATTAAAAATTAAAAAATCTTTCATTATGAGCTTTCTGGCTGTTTTGAATGGTATGTTTACTTCCGCGTGTGTACTAGATTGTACACAATACCATTCGGTGTTGGGTTTTTGGTGAGGATTGTGACTCTACTAGCAGTTGACATGCTGATTGACTGAAGACAAATCGTTAACTAAATAATCATGCTAGACGCGAAAACTCTTTTCAACCAAGCAATTGAGATCCTTAAGCAAGACAGCCCAGACCTGCTAACAACCAACGGATTATCGACACTACTATCAGATTGTGGCTTACTCCGTTTCCCTGATGCTGAGTTAACTTACCCCTCTTTACGCAATCCCTCGGTTTACTATGGATTGGCTGGAATCCAGCCGGACAATGTATCGACACTCAGGCGGATTGCATCTGATCCTGAAGGCTGGGCGGAAGGAGCTGGTCCAGAGATACACAAAGGTGCAGCATGGTATGGAATTGTGGGGAAAATGTTTGGCACTGACGATATGCAAGACCTTCTAGTCTATCACCGCATTCGAGAGCATGTACAAAACTTGCAGCTACGGTTGGGCATCTCTGGCATCTACAACCGGTATGCAAGCATTCGCGATCAAATGATTGCCTACCCTGACCGAGAAAGTCAGCTAGTGATGGTAGAGGAGGATTACGGAATACTTAAGGCAGCCGTTGCCCCAATGATTGAATACTTCCTTAAGGTCACAGCCATTGAGCCAAGCTACCAGATAGTACAGATTATTGAGATAGTACAGATTATTGACGAAGATGAAGAGATTGAAATCCCCCTCAAACCTAGGGGTGTTCGTGCGCTTGGTTCACTCGCTGAATACGCCTATATCGAAAGCGAGTCCCACAACTGGCAGCCATCACCAGATGAAGGCTTGGCAGGTAAAAGCGTTGCACTGTACGACAAAGAAGAACACCCCCATACCATCACCTTAACTTTGTACTGTGGTTGGGAAGATGGGATGGAATGCGATCGCGTTGATATTAAAGCTTACCAATATAAAGTGAAATTTTGACCAGAAATCCAGCGGCTTAATGTAAACTTGAAGCAAATAGCAAATTTGGTTTAAATGGGCAAGAGCTTATTCAAAAACGACATCTTCGTAAAGCTCTGCCATTGTTCCTTTAAAGTTAATACTATGTAGTCGAAATGACTTATCTTCTGCTGTATAAGATTGCAAAACCCACAGCCCTTCATCATTACGGCGGAAACACTCGACTCGCTGACGTTTTGTGTTAATTAAAACGTACTCTTGGAAACTTTCTAAAGTTTGGTAATCGGCGAATTTGTCTCCCCGATCAAAGGCTTCAGTAGAGTTAGATAAAACTTCGACAATTAAACAGGGAAATTTTTTATACGCCGGAGTTTCCTGGTCTCGTTGGTCGCAAGTGACCATCACATCGGGATAGTAATATCGATTTAGAGATTCGATACGAGCTTTCATATCGGCAATGTAAACACGACAGCCTGAGCCGCGTACATGATTACGGAGGAGAGCAAACAGGTTGCCGGCAATGGTAATATGGGGGTCAAGCGCTCCAGCCATTGCGTAGATGTAGCCGTCGATGTATTCATGTTTGATGTCGCTGTGTTCCTCCATTTGGAGGTATTCGTCAGGGGTGAGGTAGACTTCAGGAGAAGCAACCATATTTAAGACCTCAAGGTTAAGCAACGGAAATTTCTCGACTTAATTTCTAGAATAACTTTTGCGAGCGAAATATAGGGATTCAATCCGGGGGAGAGTTCAATAGTTGATGTTCCCCGGACAAAAAATTTTACACCGATGCCATTTCTACCAAACCTTCCTGGCGCGAAACCAATCCGGTGTATCCCAGTTCGCGTCGCGCTTTCGTGTCATTTAGTGTCACTTCCTCGCCGATCATACATAAAGCTGTTTGAGTGATTGGAGGTGAGTCATTTAGCTTCAAAACCTTCCAACCGCTTTCAAAACTCCAAGCCAATGCCCGGACTAACCAACGAGGTAGGCTGCGTGTGCCCGGATCGATTCCTTGTGTACGCATTAGTTCCGTGATAAAACCTCGGAATTCTACGGGTGGACCGTCGGTCACAAAGTAGACTTCACCTCCCTGTCCACGTTCCGCCGCACAGATCAGTCCTTCACACACGTTTTTTACGTGACAGGTGGATACGAGATAGTGACCTCCCTCGATCCAAGCAAACTCACCGTTGCGGATGTTCTCAATCATGCGCGGTAGCAACGTAGTATCTCCCTTTCCCCAGATAAAACGTGGGCGAACCACAACGGTTGTAAGTTCGGGTGAGTTTGCTTGAAGCACCCGTTCTTCTGCGATCGCTTTAGTCAGTGGATACAGACCTAGTGGCTTTGCTGGACGGGGTCGGGTTTCATCGGCATTAATAATCGGTTTCTCTCCCACCAATACGGCTTCTGTGCTGACATGTACAAGTCGTGATATATTTGTTGACTGAGCTGCGGCAATGACTCGCTCTGTTCCGCCCACATTAACTCTCTCAAAATCCGACCGTCGTCCCCAGTCACGTACCTTTGCGGCAGCATGGAAAACAACTGTGCATCCCTCCATCCCAGATTGGAGTGCTTTTAAATCATCGAGATCTCCAGGTATTGGCTGGGCACCAGCATCCTTTACCGTCTCAACTGCTCGTTCCGACCGCGCCAGTGCCCGCACTTCAACTCCCTGTGCCCTGAGAGTTCTAATCAGGTTTCGACCGAGAAACCCTGACCCACCAGTAACAAATGCCCGCATCTGTTCTCCTTTGCTCAATCGTTTTTGAGAAAATTTACCATAGTATTGGGATCTCGTCAGGGTAACTTTACCCTGACTAGAATTACCCAACCCATGTTTTTAGCATAGGTTGGGGCGTGGGAGCGTTTTGTATAGATGCTCTCAATCTAAAAATTTCAAACAGTTAGTCGTATGATACTGTAATTGCTAATTGCTAATTGCTAATTGCTAATTGCTAATTGCTAATTGCTAATT
>CAXTSI010000708.1:0-3367 GCA_964246695.1 uncultured bacterium | reverse complement strand
CCAAAGAATCCGAATCCGAGAAGCAGCAGGCAAGACAACAAATTGATTCCATAACCATGATATTTGTCGGCTGTATTCTCTGCCTCACCGTATTCTTGACATACACAGTTGTGAGCGGTATCACTAACTTTTTCAATCAAAGACCAGTCGCAACCAGTTACCACGTTGACCCATGAAACTCTATTGTCCCCAGTGCGACAAGATTCGAGGACAACACGAGACTAAACGCGGTTTACAGTGTATGTCCTGCAAACACGTCCAACCAGTAAACAGTATCAAATCAAAAGGAAATACCACAATGTTTGGAGATGCATCATCAGAAATCACAACCAGTGGCAAAGGTTCAGAGAAACTCAAAAGCGGATACAACCCTACACAGATTAAAGGTACACAGAAGTTGAGAGGTGAATTCTCCCAAGCGCTTGACCTAGATCCAGAACAAGCCAAGGAAGGAGCCATCAAAGAGTTCGCTCAGAAGCATGGGAAGTACAAGGCGATGGCAGCAACGGTTAAACGTCTGTCAGCCGAGAAGTTGGGGGCGGCTAAAGGGGTACACGAGGTATATGACGCCGTACTTGAACATGCCGAAAAAGCTACAGATTTAGAACTGCAATGGCAAGGTTCTACACAACAGTTCTTAGAGGCGATGTCACCAAAACTCTTGGATTTGGAGGTTGGACAAGAGCAACACGCGGGTTTCACAGAGTTTTTAGATACCGCCGATAGACTACTGAACTTCTAAAAGGTTATTGAGGGGTAACCAATCCCCTCTCGCACGATTACCAGGGAGAAAACCATGTTAGCCAGAATCGTAAAATTCCTTGATGTTATTTCTAATGAACTTTCATATGCTGCACAAGTAACAAGTCAGTGGGAAGAGTTGGAACAGGTGAGTAATGTTTTATCCAATGCTGTAGAAAGTCGGAACGAGTACAAAGAACACTATGAATCTCAACAAGAATATTTAAATTATTTGCGCGGTGCATACCTCGAATATTCAAAACGTTGCTCTGAACTTTCTACCGAAAATGAGGAACTGCACGAACAAATAAAAATCCTCCTCGCTGAAAATGAAAAATTGAAGGGCTGGGAAAACGCTTACCAAAGTTTGCTTAGTGACTACTATGAAGTTTTCGACCGACACCGCCAAAGTACGAATAAAGTATTCACAATCTTAGTCAAAAATTAGCTAGTCAAGTGATTCAGTGGGGTGCAACTTCCCCACCTAGCTCTGAAGCTCAAGCTTCTATTACAAAAATTTTAGTTACTAAAATTTTATGCTGTTTAAACTTTCTAGAGACTGGGCAATCTATACAGGAATCAGTTTCCTAAGTTGCCTCGCTACCATCATCCCTGTAACCCGATTTGGTATTTCCTTACTGATAATCAGCTATGGGCTGTATGGAGTTGCCAACGTTTTTATAGCTTATTCCAAGATTGAAAAATCTGGAGATGGGCGGGATAAGAAGGCGATGATTTGGGCATTAAGCTTTAGTTCTCCTGATTTTATCTTTCTGGCTATTGCAATAATTGCTGGCATCTATTTAGGAGTTAACCACTAATGCGTAGTAACATCTTCAACCGGGAAATAGACCAGTTAGAGTTAGAAACATGGCAGAAACGATTAATGCAAGCAGGAATATCTCTTACAGCTTTTTGTTTGCCAATAGCCGCATTAATTACTCCTAATCAGACAGTCGAATCAAAGCTATGGGAGTTGGGGTTTGGCTCTGTATTTGGAACCGCTAGTGGAGTTGTAGCCAAAGCCAGAGAGGATATTGAGAATCGCTACTCGTCTTTCCTGGCATTACGAAAAGAGCATGAGAAAGGCAGTATCAAACAAGAATTTGCTTTTCACTCTGCTACTCAGATGATGAGGGGTGAGCTAAATCTGGCAGGAGCAGTGAACAGGCTAGAAATTCCCGCAAACAGACTGAGGTATCAGGATAAATTCCAATTGCAAGGGTTAATCGCCCCACCACCAAAGCCCCAACAGCAAACAGCAGTTCTGGACACTGGCGATAAAGAAATTCCCATTAAGACCGTAAAACCTGCTCAACTAACCTCTGATATCACTTGGCTACTCCAGATCGCCGCCGAGCTAACCGAACCAAACCTAGATAAGCGGAAACATCACCACTTTATAGTTCATGGGGGTAGCCAGACAGGTAAAAGTACTTTGGTATCAGCTTTGATTATTTTGGCTTCAAGCTTACTAGTCAGGCAGGGTGTGTCTACCGCTGTTAACCTCATCGACCCTAAATATCCAGAAAGTGACTGGATGTTTGAGCCAGGATACAAGGATTACAACGAAGTACTCCCAGGATTAGAGGACACTTTCGGTAAACTTCAAGAACTGAAAGCAGAGGCTAAAAAGCAAGGTAAAAGTCTATCAGCCGATAATGGGTTCCTTTTTACCATTGTTGATGAACAGGATAATATTTTTGGCAACGGGCAAGGATACCCTGACAAGATTGATAAGAATGAAGTGAAGCGTATCATCAACATTGAAAAAGCACTCATTAAAGAGGGAGCCGCTTATAACTTCTGTGAAATTATAATTGGACAATCACCACTAAATCTCGATTCAGGGTTTAACCGCCAAATCTACAAATCAGTGACCCATATCGTGCTAGGTGATGCGGCTCTTTCATGGGTGCAAGATGCCAGCTTCCCGTACAAAGAATATGCCCAGAAACTCACAACTGAGATTCTTAAATTTCAACGTGCTAAAGAGCGCTTTGGCTTGATAATGCCCAAGGGAGGTACACCCTTTGTAACTCGGATATCACCAGAAATCAAGCAGATTGTGCAGTTTGAACTCACCAAAAAGAATAGACTACAGGTAGAAACTATAGAGAAGATAGAAGACGAAACTGATGAGCCGGAAGTGCAACCAAAGCCTGTCAAATCTTCTGACTTACTCTACACGATTCGCAAGTGGTATTTTGGAGTATTTGACCAGTTTGGGCATTATCCTAACGACGCTACTCTCACTCAAGCTTGGCTTGAACTCACAGGCGAAACTTTGACAGATAAGGGATTGAATTATCTGAGAACACGTATTCACGAAAAAGGAGTCTAATTAGTATGGCGAGATTTGTCAGAATTGGTTCGGATTTAATCTGTAAGAATGAGATACAATCTTTGGGTTACAAACTTACAATCAGCTAAAAATTAACGGGCGCGAGGATTACATCCAGGAATTAGGGTTTGTAGCTTATCGAAAAAGCTCTGAACCCTTTATCAGATAAGAATTATCACAATTTTAAAAGTCTTCATCACAGTAAACACTTAAATAGTAAAATAAATGTAACCGTTCAGGGGGTGTGCCTGCGGCACACTACCCAACAATGCGCGTTGTAAC
>CAXTSI010000707.1:0-3397 GCA_964246695.1 uncultured bacterium | reverse complement strand
TGGCAAGCTTATGGTTCCATTTCGGCAATATTATGGGTACAACGACAATTTTTGACTTTATTTCCTTATCCCGGTTTTCTGTTCCATTGCTACTCATGCCCCAAAAGCTGTCAGAACGAAGCGGACTACCATTTCGCCAAACTTCTACTTTCTCAGGGCTAACGAAGTAAGAAAAGCTACCGTTGTCTGCCCGATATCGACCATTGCCAATATTCCTAGCCGGAAGTCGTACAGGCTTGTCTGGGTTTTGCTTTAATTGCCCAATATAAAAGAACTGACCGTTTTCCTGGCAGACTTTAACATGAGAGGTTGCCGTCTCACCTTCAACTACTGTTGCACCACTGCATCCAGTATTAACCATTGCAGATTCAACAGGTATGGGAATTGATGGTGATGAAGTTTGCAGTGTTGTGACTGGTGGTGATATTGTGCGAATAGGTTCAACATGTATGGGAATTGCTGGCGATCGGGTTTGCTGTGAAACTGAGCTACTGTTGGTAATAGTTGCTATGCGCTGTGATGGGATTTTGCCTGCAACTAAAGGTGGTAACACAGGAATCGGGTCAACTACAGATACCATATCATGGGGATGAACTTCAAAATGTAAGTGAGGTCCGGAACTGTTACCTGTAGTTCCCATCTCGGCAATCACTTGACCTTGACTAATCTGTTGACCATTTTTTACTAAAAGACGGCGATTGTGACCGTAAACCGTGAAACTACCATTAGGATGGTGTATTCTTATAACATTACCTAATCCCCATTCATCCCAACCAGATTTAACTACTTGACCAGATGCGGCGGCAGCAATTGGAGTTCCTGGGGGTCCAGCGATATCAATTCCTATATGACGATTTTTATTAAAGCCTTTAGAAATAATCCCTTGACTGGGCCACATTAAGCTAGATGAAGGATTGGGCGATCGCTCATTCAGGGATTTGTCTGCTGTCTGAGTCAAAGCGGAGGTATGTTTACCTACTACAGCAGTGAAGAAAACTAACCCAATCAAGCCATAAGTACAGAATTGAGAAAAGGCGACTTTTGTCATTCGTTCCAAGCCTATCAAATGGTTCAGAAAGCTTCTGATTATTTGCTGTTACAACCTTAAGTCAGTATCGCGAGCATAATAAATATACAAATATACTACGCATGAAAGACTTTGCCCCTGGTAAAGAATATAGCTAGAATTATATTTGCCAGTAGGCGAATCGCCAACAAAAAGTTGTAGAGACGTTACATGTAAAGTCTCCGCAACTTTGAATCGCTTAGAATGGAGGTGTGAAAGCAACGCTATTAATTGATAGGATGAAGCACCTTGACATTCAACAAGCAGATAGTACGCTGACAACGCTACTTGATGAAGTGATCGCAACCCAAACTGAAATTGTCATGATCCGGAATGGTATCCCTGTTGCTCGCATTGTTCCTTGCGACATAAAATCGCACTCTACTCAGAACTATCCACTACGGGGAATGCCCATTGCGATCGCCGAAGATTTTGACCAACCCATGCCAGAACTCTGGTCCGCTTTGGGCGAATGATTTTGTTGGATACCCACGTTTGGCTCTGGTTACTCCACGATCCTACCCATTTATCTAGCCAAGCGCAAGCCTTAGTTGATTTAGAGGAACCACAAAACGGCTTGCTGGTGTCAGCTATTTCGGTATGGGAGATTGCAGTTAAGTCTAGTATTGGAAAATTAAAATTACCCTTACTAATTGATGAATGGTATAATTTGGCGCAAGCGCATTCAGGCATTGTAATTGAGCCTTTGTCTCCTCTAGATGCTATTGCCAGTACACAGCTACCGGATAGTTTTCACAAAGACCCAGCCGATAGAATTCTGGTTGCGATTGCAAGGCGATACGGAATTCCTTTAGTAACTTGTGATGCCAAGATTTTGAACTACCCTCATGTGCGAACAGTTTGGTAGTTTATCAGGGTGGATTCACAGATAGAAGTTTTTCTAGCAGAGTGTTGCTCGCTTGCATCCCACTGCAACCTTGCCAATAAACGAGTATTGCGATCGCCATCGGGTGCATGAGAGAGCGATGCTACAGGCTTGCCGAGTCGCGCTACGAGGGTCGCTACCGCTTCGTTCGCGACCCTCGTAGCGTTCTGCCTGATCGCAATTAGGCGATCGCACTCCTGCATAACTAGCAACTTGGGTTACTAGATTGCAATAATTCTGAATGACAAGATGCTATCGTTTGGCGCATTATATCTTGTGATATCAGGATAATTGCCCATCTCCGTTTGGGCAGAGAATTGCACTTTGCATGTGATTGATGGGCTGAGTCAGAATTTGATACTTTCTCGTTTTACCAATTGCTGTGAACGATCGCAGATTTCGACCAAATTACCGAGAATAGATCACCCGACAAACACAAAAACTCGCGTCTATTGCGGGATTGTGGGAGTGTTGGGCTGTGTGGGGATGTTGGAGACGTTTGGGGGGTTTGGGATAGGAGGACCGTTGGAACGTGTGGTAGGAAACTTGTCTGGCTGGTGTGTGGTGTGGTAGCCGTGCTGACTTTCCACATCCCGTGAAAAGTCAGGGTAGCCGTGAGGATGTTCATAACTGCATAAGTTGCTTTTACTTACACCTATATATGTTATTTTGTTTACTTAAAAATTAAAAATAAATTATCTATCTTTAGAGGTATCTTTGGGATAATTACTTTCTTTATGCAAATAATACCCAAAAAAAACTTGTGAATTGATCATTGCTAGTGGCAATGACTACATCGCTGCCCTGAAAGGCAACCAACCAGGTTTGTTTCAAGATGTCACAACAAAATTTATCCCGGAATTCAGTCATGAACAAATCAATAAAGGGCATGGTCGAATAGAAAAGCGTAGCATCAGTATTTGTCAAAAACTAGATGGTATACGCTTTTGGCCTGGTTTGAAAACTTTAATTCGAGTGGAATCAGAACGTCAAATTATCAGGCACAATCACATAGAATTTGAAAATGAAACCCGTTATTACATCTCTTCATTGAGTGCAACAGCACGCGAATTTGGCGATCGCATCCGTGGTTATTGGGGCGTGCGAACCTTGTGGTACATTATGTTAGAGACGTGACTCAGGCAGAGGATAAGTCGAGAATTCGTACCACTCCATTACCTCAGATTTTTGCTATAGCTCGTAACTTTACTCTCAATTTATATCGTAACCAGATGTTTGAAAATATGGCACAAGCCCAACGATTATGCTCCTTTGGGCTTGACACACTTAAGCAAATTTTTAGAATGAAATAGCCCTGCCTGCATACTGCGTATTAATATTACATCTGATAAGTTTTACTGGATGTTGGCAATATTGTCAAACAGAACTGTTTTGTAACCGTTCAGGGGGGAGTGCCCTGGAACATACCCATTGCCTAATTAATC
>CAXTSI010000706.1:0-3398 GCA_964246695.1 uncultured bacterium | reverse complement strand
GGTGCGCCGCCCGTGGGGTGCTTTCAAGAAACATGGGGAGTGGGGAGTGGGGAGTAGTCCGTGGGGGAGGAAGGAATGAATTGTGTTTCTTCCATTTATCACTGGTGGCGATCGCCGCCAGTGTCAGATCATATCTTGCACCACCGTCAAGTTGCGAAAGTCAAAACCCAAAACGCCTATGCCGATCGTAGGGTGGGCACTGCCCACCTACACTCCCTATCGAAGGTGCAAGATGTCAGGAGGATCAAAGCCTTATATGAATAACTCACCAACTGAGCATATTAGTTTGCTAAGGTGCTAAATTATTTTTGAGTACGATAACGTACATAAAAGCTAGACTCGCAACAACCCTGGAGGAGTTTGGTATTGAAGGGTTGTGCCATTAGCCAAGATTATACCCAAAAACATAGCACCCTCTCTCGCTGTTATTGATGACCATGACCGCGTAGGCTGGGGTGCGATTATTTCGTGTCTGATGATTGCGGACGTTCCTCAATTTCCCCATCATTCCTCCCCACCTAATTTGGTTACAAATATAGGTGAGGACTCCAGATGAAAATTCTGTTTAGCGGCTTATTTCGGGGTCACTACGCCATTGCAGACATTTGGTTATGTCAGCGGTTCAATTAACTATACTGCGATCGCTAAACTGGCTCAAGCACTGCTCAATGTAAAGCACATCTTTGGTACAGGTGAAGGACGCAGTGGATTAGCGATTCGGATGGCAGCTATGCGGAGTTGTGCATCTTGGAGTGCAAGATTATGTCGTTGGCGCGACAACCCCTTCCATTCAGCAAGGCGATCTCTTAATTGCTTGCTTTGGATCGGGCAGTACGGGAAATGTCACAGCGATCGCCAGCACAGCTAAAAAAAAACGGTGCGCAAATTGTTGCTATTACGACTCAAGCCGAATCACTAATAAATGAAATTGCTGATATACTCGTTCTCATTGATGCTGCTGCCAAACAAGACAATAGTCATCTGGACGCATCTGCACCCAAACGTGTTCCTAGCACCTTGCTAATTTTTCAATTCGTAGAAAAATGTTGCTGAAGTTTGTGTCCAGGCGCTACTGAATGAACATCATCAAAAAACTGTTAGAAATTAAGGAGAAAAATGATGAGTAATAATGTTGCCAAAATTGCACTTGTGACTGGCGCAAACAAAGGTTTGGGATTCGAGATCGGCAAACAACTGGCAAAACAAGAAATACAAGTTATCCTCGGCGCGAGGGATATTGCTAAAGGGCAGGAAGCCGCTGACAAATTGAAACAGCAGGGATTGGATGTTTACCCCCTGACTCTGGATATAAACAACGTCGAAAGTATTCAAAGTGCAGTCAATAAGATTAAAGAGAAATTCGGCACACTACACATCTTGGTGAACAACGCAGGTGTCATGCTTGACTGGACAACCTCCGTGTTCGATGTCGGCTTGGACACACTGACTCAAACGCTGCAAACCAATCTTTATGGCGCTTTTCAACTTTGTCAGCTTTGTATTCCACTGATGAAAGCAACAGGCTACGGTCGCATTGTCAACATGTCTAGCACCCTCGGCTCGCTTACGGATATGAGCGATCCAAACTCCCACTATGATGGTGTACTGGGTCCATCCTATCGATTATCCAAAACTGCTCTGAATGCGGTGACGGCGCTATTTGCCAGAGAATTACGAGGCACAAATATTCTGATCAACTCTGCTTGTCCTGGTTGGGTTCAGACCGATATGGGCAGTGAAGCAGCACCTGTAAGTATTGAAGAAGGCGCGGATACTCCTGTCTGGCTTGCTACGTTGCCCGATGGTGGACCTAATGGTGGTTTCTTCAACAGTCGTAAACCCGTCACCTGGTAATGCTTAGTTAGATGGGGTGGCGTTTGCACGATCGCCATAGAATGCTCTAGCATCAGAAAAAATGTTGTGCCCCTACTTGGTAGCAACTGGTGGGTTGCCATCAAAATCTATAGTCTGTTCTGACATTTCCCGATCGTTACTCCAATTTAAACACTAGAAAGCACCGAGGAGCGCAGTTGCTCAACCCAAGTGTGCAAATTACCTGTGTTCAAGCGATAACTCAGGGGATGGGCAATTAACCGCGCCGTACTTTCATACAAGGTTTCAATCTCAATCAAACCATTCTCGCGCAAAGTCCGCCCTGTAGAAACCAAATCAACGATCGCCTCCGACATACCCGTAATCGGTCCTAGTTCCACTGAACCATACAGCGGTACAATTTCCACAGGTAGATCCAGCAGGTGGAAAAATTCCCGTGCGGAATTTACATACTTAGAAGCAACTCGACCATGAGGAGGCAATTCTAATGTTGAACGGTAAGAACTAGATTGCTTAACTGCCACCGACATTCGACAATGCCCAAACTGTAAATCAATCAAGTGGGCAACTTGTGGCTTTTTCTCTCGCAGCACATCGTAACCGACAATACCCAATTGTGCCTGACCATATTCTACATAAACAGGCACATCCTGCGTCCGTACCAGCAGCCCTTTCGCTTGACCACTAGCATCGGGAATTTGAAGTTGGCGGTTACCTGAATCCAAAAAAGCACTAAAGTCCAATCCCACATCTTGTAGCAGGCGGATGCTATTTTTGAGAAGTTCCCCTTTCGGCAGTGCAACAGTAAGCATATTGCGAATTTTGGTAGTTGATGATGAAGTTGAACTAACTGACCCCTTGAGTCGTGTACTAACTCGTGAGGGATACATTGTCGATGCTGCTTATGATGGGACAAGTGGCAGCCAACTTGCACTTATCAGCAGTTATGACCTACTCATTTTAGATTGGATGTTGCCAGGAAAAACGGGATTGGAGATTTGTCAGGAATTGCGACGCCAAGGCAAAACCACACCCGTCTTGTTTCTTACTGCCAAAGATACTTTAGATGACCGAGTCAAAGGTTTAGATGCTGGTGCGGACGACTATTTAGTTAAACCTTTTGAACTGCGAGAGTTACTAGCACGAGTACGTGCTTTATTGCGTCGTTCAAGTCCCCAGACTTATGGTACAGCAACCCAAAGACTTACTGTAGCTGATTTAGAACTTGATTACGAAAACCAACTAGCCTATCGCCAAGGACGGATAATAGAGCTATCGGAAAAAGAAAGCCAGTTGCTGCAATACTTTATGCAACACTCAGGACAACTCCTGACTCACGCGCAGATTCTACAACATTTGTGGACAGAAGGCGAACAACCTAGTAGCAACGTCATAGCAGCTTTAATTCGCCTACTGCGCCGCAAGATAGAGAGATTTGGTGAAACACCACTGATTCACACCGTCTACGGTAAAGGATACCGCTTTGGCACTGAGGAGATAAGAATTAGGAGTTAGTGGTTAGTTGTTAGTGGTTAGTGGTTAGTGGTTAGTGGTTAGTGGTTAGT
>CAXTSI010000705.1:0-3406 GCA_964246695.1 uncultured bacterium | reverse complement strand
GCTTAATTTTGACTTATTACCTTAGCTTTTGAATTTCCCCGAAGGGGGCGTGACCGTCGCTTCGCTCCAAGTCAAAAGCTAAGGTAATAAGTCAAAAAAACAAAAAGGTAGCAGGTTCCCCTAAATTTATTTATGGAAAAATAAAAAATATGTATTTCAATCGAGTAGGCGCAAGAAATACTACGTCCTTATTACAGGTTCCCCTAAATTTATTTATGGGGTTCTTACTTTTGAATGAGTGAATGAGTGACTTTTGATTTCCCCGAAGGGGTTGACCCTGTTTTTAAACATGGAAAACAAAAAAAGGCAAAGCATCGATTTTTACAAGCCCCAGAATTCATTCATGGGGTCTTTAATTAGTACATTTTTAATTTTTAATTTTTAATTATTTTGACCTATTACTAGCTTAGGCGATAGTATAAGTATTCAAGCGGACACGATATAATAGGTCATACGTAAGAACGATCGCGCGATCGCTCACGCAAAGTATCCCGCGCTCGTGTCAAGATGGCAGTGTGTTATGGCGACGAAACTCCTGATTGTAGAAAGTCCGGGAAAGGTCAAAAAGCTCAGTCAAATTTTGGGATCGGATTGGTTGGTCAGAGCTAGCATGGGGCATATGCGGGAACTGGCAGACGATGGGGAAGACTCCCTCGGCTTTGATCTCAACGGCGATACGGTACACTGCCGCTTTGTGGCACGGGGTTCACAGGGTAAAGAAACTATTCAAAAGCTGAGGGCGGCGGTGCAACAAGTTAAAACCGTGGTACTGGCAACTGACCCAGATCGAGAAGGGGAAACGATCGCTTGGCACATTCAGCAAGCCTTGAACCTGAAGAACCCTCAAAGAGTAGTCTACACCGAAATCACTCCGGCTGCAGTGCAAGCTGCGATCGCCCGTCCCCGCACCATTGACCAAAATTTGGTCAACTCTGGCTTGTGCCGTTCTGTCCTCGATAAACTGGTAGGCTACAAAGGTTCTCCATTGCTTTGGCAGTTGCACAATGGGGCAAAGAGCATGGGACGGGTGCAAAGCGCGACGTTGCACATCATCTGTGAACGAGAACGGCAGATCCAGGTATTTGTGCCGCAAGACTACTGGAGTGTGTATGTCGATTATACAGAGGGCTTCCGTGCTTACTACAGGGGCAATGCAACCGCAACCGCAACCGAGGATGCTCAAAGAGACGATGCCACAGCACTTGCAGACAAACCTGCCCAGGAATCGGAGCGGGTGTTGAGTCAGGTAGAAGCCGATCGCTTAGTCCAAATCGCACAACAGTGTCCGCATCAAGTGGTAGAGATAGAAGGTAAAACCGTCAGCCGCACTCCACCACCCCCGTTTGTCACCTCCAGCCTACAACAGGCTGCCGGTTCTCGCCTGCGCTTCAGTCCAGAGAAAACTATGCAGGTAGCACAGTCACTCTACGAAGCCGGCTTGATCACCTACATGCGAACCGATAGCGTTGTTCTTAGCCCAGAGTACTGCGAGCAAGCGCGTCGCTGGCTGGAGGAAAACGATCCAGACAATGTGCCTCAGAAAACGGCAAAACATCGTAGCAGCAAAAGCGCCCAGGAGGCACACGAGGCGATTCGCCCGACAGATGTATTTCGTCCCTCGGCTCAACTGCGCTTGGAACTGTCTGCCGATGAGTTTGCTTTGTACGTGATGATTTGGAAACGGGCAATGGCTTCTCAATGCCAATCTGCTCGTTTGCGACAGACGCGAATTGTCACTCAATCTGGTTCTGTTTTTTGGCAGGCAAAAGGACAAATAATAGAGTTTCCCGGCTACACTAAATACTGGAACAATCTTAGTGCCGAGGTGGAACTGCCAGTTGTGCGACAGGGGCAACCTTTAACGTTAGCGCAAGCAGCACATGAACAAAAGCAGACCCAACCGCCACCCCGTTACAGTGAGCCGAAACTGGTACAAGTGATGGAACGCAAGGGCATCGGACGACCTAGCACTTATGCACCCACGATCCAAATCCTCAAGCAGCGGCAGTATGTGGAGTTGACTAAAGGGAATCTGCATCCCACGGTTCTGGGGCTGGATGTTGATCGTTTCCTGCAAGATGCCTTACCGGATCTGCTGGAAGCCGATTTCACAGCGCAGATGGAAAAGGAATTGGACGCGATCTCTCATGGTAAGCAAGACTGGCAACGCTACCTGACAAGTTGGAACCGGGAGTATTTTGCTCCTGCACTGGCAAAAGCCCAACAGGTGATTCCCAAGCACCTGACTTCAACTCCGGCTCCTCATACTACTGCTAAAAAGCTAGACTTGTCCAGAACACGCTGCCCTCAGTGCAAGAATTACTTGGGAAAGGTTCCTAGTAAGAAGGTGAAGAAGAAGTATTTTCTCAAGTGTGTGGGCGGCTGTGAAAATGTGGTGTTGTTTTGGAGTGATTATACAAAGCAGTGGGAGCAACCCCAGGCAAAACAGACAACGAATAATCAAGTCCCTGCACCCGCCCAACAAACGGCTTATCTGTGTCCAGTTTGCAAAAAACCACTAGAGGAATATGCTTACGAGAAGGAAGGACAACAAAAACGCTTGCTGCGTTGTTCTGATTCTAGTGCTAGGAAAGACAAAAAGCATGAGCAAGCTGTTTACTTTCTGACTGCAAAAGGCTGGTGGAGTCCAAAGTTTGGTGATTTACCAGTGGGGAACAAGCTTTGACCGAATAATTCGTAATTCGTAATTAAAAATTCCTAAATTACAGCAATTTTCAGGTAAATAGACCACAGTGATTAAACCTTCTCGTAGGCATCATCTGAGGTAATGTAATTTACAGCAAGAGCCATTGTTTGGTGCAGTGAGTCAGGAATACGTGCCTCACTAGAACGGAGAAATTGCGTGACTTTTGATAAACGTCAACCTCTACCGTACTCCTGCACAACAAAACTAGGTCCGACCCCCTTCGTATTTTGCTTCATGACCCGCAACAGACGATTCTTCAAATATTGACCGTCTTCATTCAAAAAATCATTCATTGCCTTGATTTTTCCAGCATAATCGCGATCGTGCTTAAAAATGATAATGCCAGCATGATGGGGCACGGTGCGATGTAAATCAATAAAGTCCAAGCGATTTTCCGTAATCAAGATGCGATCCGAAACTGTAGCGTACTGCAAAACTTGATCGTCAGGAATTCCTTGATTCGCCAGACAAACGCCTCATAGGAAGTCAACACATCATGTGCTATCTTTAAGCCTCACATTCCCCACGGAATTGCGCAACTCTAACATCAACAGATTCGGTACTAACAATAGACAGTTGGTTTCCCTGAACGTTGAAGGCGATAGCCTGCAAAGCTGCCAGCATATTGTTGACAGCGCCTACCCAGTCACGCCCCCTTCGGGGAAATTCAAAAGCTAAGGTAATAAGTCAAAATTAAGC
>CAXTSI010000704.1:0-3412 GCA_964246695.1 uncultured bacterium | reverse complement strand
TTCAGTCATTGATTTCTTAGTACATTTGTTCGCGTTGAAAGGGCTGGGTGGGCATCGCCCACCATTGACCTAGAGGGCCTATTTTTGCGTTGGTGGGCAGTGCCCACCCTACACGAACTACCCTGATTGAGAATGGTCCGTGTTGGGTAAGGCTAAAAATTACGGATGCTCAAACTTACTTGATATTACGCAGGACTATATCCACCTCTTTGAGGTAAACTACGGTAATACAATCAAAATTGTGTATTTATAATAGAGATAAATCCACGTTCCTTACTTTTGGTTTGAACTCAAAGACCATAATACCCAGCACAACTGACAGCATCATGGATTATTCATTACTACCACTGTTGAGCTTCTTTGTTGGCATCGTCGTTGGTTTAACGGGGATTGGCGGTGCGTCTCTAATTACGCCAATGTTGATTTTTGTCTTCCAAGTTCCACCTGCGATCGCCGTGAGTTCTGACGTTGTGGCAGCGACATTGATGAAGTTTGTTGGCGGCTTCCAACACTGGCAACAGAAAACCCTGGACATAAAAGCGGTTCAATGGCTGGCATTAGGGAGTGTTCCTGGTTCACTGTTGGGGGTAGGAATTTTGCACCTGATCAAGCGTACCGGAGAGGATAACCTGAATAACATCCTGCTTGAGATGGTTGGGATGATGATTCTATTGGTCACTTTGTTGGCGCTGACACAATTGATGCTGTTGACTTTTTTCCCTGAGTTGAAGTTCCCCGAACTGCCAAAGTTAGACTTAGAAACCAAACAGGGTCGGGTTCTGGCAATGAGTTTGGGAGCGGTTTTAGGCTGTTTGGTAGGTCTAACCAGTGTGTCCTCTGGTTCGATGTTCGCATTGGTGCTGATTGCCTTTTTCCACCTAGATACTCATAAATTAGTGGGTACAGATATTTCACAGGCAGGGATTTTATTAACTTTTACCTCCCTTGGACACCTCACCTTGGGTACAGTTGATTGGAGTCTGGTATTGCCAATCTGGTTAGGTTCTGTGCCTGGAGTGTTGGTAGGTGCTAAGCTTTGCCACATAGCTCCTCAACGCCCACTGCGGTTTGTCATTTATACAATCTTACTTATGGCAAGTTGTAAGTTAGTTTATTAACGTAAGTTGCACTCCTTTTATAGTTAGCGCTGGTAATAGCTAATCGTAACATTGACAATTAGCCATTAGCCATTAGCCATTAGCCATTAGCAATTAACAGCTACTTAGTTTATTAGGCTGAATGTACCTCTTTCATACATAATGAACAGACCCAAACCAATTAACACAAAAGGGACAACAGCCTTACCGTAGCGACTTAAAACATCAGCAATTTTAGTTTGACGTACTAAGAGGTAGGCGATCGCACACCAAACCATTACCATTAAAAAAAATACACTCAGAATTATTGCCACACTGGCAAGATTTTGACCAGCAAATAACGGTATGTAGATGCTGATATTGTCACCGCCATTAGCAACTGTCACCGCCGCCACTTTATAAGTTTGGGGACTTAAAACACTAAAAAGAAAAGACACTACCGGGTTATTATGTAATGGCTGCTGAAAAGTACTGGTTACTGTCTGAACTTCTGTAGTTTCTTCTCCCTTATTCACCAATTGCAACAAACCAATTGCTATGGGTAGTAGTCCAAGTAATCCAATAAATTTTTGCGGCACTACCAACCCACCAAAAAACCCTGGTAAGCTAGCAATGATAATGACTACAAAACCAAGATACTGACCAATAACGATATGTCGCCGACGGAAATTCACATTTACTTGTGAGAAAAATAACAGTAAGATCAGCAAGTCATCGATATTGGTCGCTACGAAGGCGATTATTCCTTCGGTGAAAGCTGTTACAAGCTTATTCATGCTTAATTATTAGAGAAGTAGTCAGGAGTCAAGAGCCAGAATGAACTGGTTAGTCACTGCAATTAGCACAGGAGCAGTTGCTTTTAGTGCCACTAACATCGATGATATCGTCATCCTGTTGCTGTTTTTTTCTCAGGTGAATACTAGCTTCACTCCTAGGCATATTGTTACGGGTCAGTATGTAGGTTTTGCAGCACTGATCGTTAGTAGTCTTCCAGGTTTGTTTGGTGGGTTGATCATACCGCAACATTGGATTGGATTACTGGGTATGCTACCAATCGCTATAGGTATTAGCAGTTTGGTTAATCAGGAAGAAGATTTACCAGAGTTCGTCAAGGAAGAAACAGAGCAATTTGAGGACTCAACCATTGCTAGTTTTCTTTCTCCCCAAACTTACAGTGTGGCAGTTGTCACTGTTGCTAATGGTAGCGACAACATTAGCGTCTACGTGCCGTTATTTGCCAGTAGCGATTATGTTAGTTTTTCGATAATTCTAGTCGTCTTCTTTTTATTAATAGGAGTTTGGTGCTACACAGCATACAAACTTAGCCACCAAAGAGTCATAGCTGATTTCCTGACTCGAAGAGGCAATCAGCTTGTGCCTTTTGTTTTGATAGGATTGGGTGCTTTTATTGTCTTGAAAAGTGGCGCTTTAAATCTAATCAAGCTAGTTGCTAGTTGTGTGTGTTTGATAGTTATTGTGAGAAATAATGAGCGCTCAGATGAAATAGAAGAAAACTAAATTCATATTTTTCACACCCACAAGGAAAGGTGTTCTAGAAACCCGGTTTCTGGGACAATACCTTCGCCAATTTCCAATCAGACCCTACAGGCTATAAGCCTGGGGCTACACGTACAAAGCCCACCTCCGTGGGCTGGAATCGGAGCAGGCTGCGGAGGCAGCCAAAGTTTGTATAGCCCCACACGAATAGAGTGAGGGCATAGGAGCGAAGGTATTGTGGGAGAAACCGCAATACGGTTCGGTTAAGGTTTATTGGTGGAAATTCGGGCGTGTAGATACGCGAAATTTCGCGTCTCTACAGAGGTGATCGCGCTCGTAAATTATCTTATCCGAACCGTATTGGGAGAAACCGGGTTTCTATACTTAGCAATGCGCTATTTTTGGCGCTGTTGCTACTCAAACCGCTCACAGCACTTTTAATTACTGAGTGGTGAAGCCTTCGGGTCTTATTGCTTCTTTCAAATCAACGCCCTGTAGGTTTGCCTCCTCGATGTTCGCATCTGTGAGATTTGTCTTTTCCAAGTCTGTATTCTGTAGGTTTGCTCTGTGCAGGTTTGCTCTGTGCAGGTTTGCCTTGCCCAGATCTGCTCCCTGTAGGTTTGCCGTTTGCAGGTTTGTTTCCTGTAAGTTCGCCTTCTCTAAGTCTGCATCTTGCAAGTTCGCACCTTCTAAGTTTGCCGCTTGCAGGTTTGCCGCCTTTAGGTCTGCCCCACTCAGGTTACACCCGGCACATTCTTTGGTGTTTAGAGGGTGTTTATAAATAAAAAATAAAGAGTACCGCAGTCATTCCTCAGCAC
>CAXTSI010000703.1:0-3462 GCA_964246695.1 uncultured bacterium | reverse complement strand
TGGAACGGTTGACCGATACCCTAGGCTACGCTGCTTAAATGGATAAAGTCGAGTTAACAGGATGCTCTCCAAGCGATAAGCGTTGCACTAGTTCGTTCATAAGTGTCTCTTTCTATTGTTGCTAGTTTTCACTGACCTTGATCCCAACCGTTACCGACTAACTCTGCTCTTGAGTACCTGAGGTGTTTACAGTCACAGCCTCATAAACGTGGATCTCAAATAAGAGCATCTGGTGACAAAATTCCTTCCATTCTGCCGTGACATTGTCGAAAATAGTGTTTTTGTCTAGGAAGATGCCATCCGTGACCACATAGTTCTCTTGCAAATACAGGAAGTCATCGTCTGTTAACTTCCTTGCCACCTCGACTTCCTGACCATCAACATCTTGCTTGTCTTTTCTGATGTTCTCAAGCCGCTCCGTCCATTGACCAAATTGACGAAGCTTTTTAAGTGGGTAGGCTTTGCAGTACTTTCCCATTGTTGCCATATTCATTGTTTTCCTACTCTATTTAAGTTTTGGTATTACTTACCTAAGTCAACTGGAAAAAACCATTCTCCTCGAACCAACAATATCCATGAAAGGATATTTTATTCCGCAGCTTACTTGCGAAGGATTTAGTTAAAACACAACCTTATCAACCTTCATCTTTCTTTTTCCTAAGTAGAAAACTTCAACAGGTATCATTCGGCGAACAGGCAAGCGCAAACAACTCGATTACTAATTTTTCTAGTTTTCAACACAAAATCGCCCAACCTTCTGAATACTTATAGGTGCAAACAAAATCAACTTATGCAAGCGTAAAAGTAGCGAAGGCACATTTTGCGGCTGTTCTCAACTTGGCTCGAGAAACCGGGTTTCTAAACGATAAATTAACGGTTTCAGCTTTACTGATTCGCTCATATTCCCGGTATAAGAGCGGTGGTGCAAGATGTAAGGCGACCAAGTTTTAAACTAATTAGTCCACCATGAAAGCACATGGACGCCTGTTGGGGCCAACATTTTTTCTAGTACACAGTACTAAATCAATCCGCCAGCCTTCGTAAACATGAGCTACAGATACGACAAGACGATCAGCCGAATAAGGCTGGCGGATTATTTCCAGTCCTCACCACCACACAATTCCATGGCAGGCAACGGCTTTGTTTATCTATCGGCGTAGAAAGAATGGGTATTAGCGATAAACATGAGCTAATTTATCACTTGTTGTTCCAAACTAATTATAGCTGAGAAACGATTCTTACTCAATCTAGTTTTGGCATAATTTATAATAGCTAAAGCTAGTTGCGCCAACTCCTCATCTGGCAGTTCTTCAATTCTCATCTTAATTTCATTGACGATTATTTTAGGTATTTCTTCAGCGATTACAGTTGAATTTACGATGCTAGCTGCCGTCGCTCCCATGTCTTCAAGCTGCTCTTCATTTCTTTCTAATGTCTCTACAATTAGATGATCTTTAAACCTAGAATCAGGCATCAAATCTTGGGTTGATAGCAAAGATACTTCTGTCTCTACTTCTTTTCCAATCTCAGCAGTAAGCATATCTCGAACACCATTAGTTTCATTTTCCTCTTGCTCTATCAATTTGGCTGAATTGCTGAACACAGTTTGTGTATCAACATCAAAGGAGACAAACCTTTCCAATTTGGGCTTGGTAGTTTTCTGATGCGCAGAAACAATTTTCTTTGCCAAGGTATAATTTATCTTCTCACCATTAGTTGCACATTTAAGCGCTTCTATCCTAGCTTCTTGGGGGGTAGAGGGAGAAGCCAGAAAGTAAAGTGCTGAAGCGGTGATGTCCAAATTGGTCACTGTGACCAATTTGAAACTTTCCGCTACTTGCATAAATCTGTTAGCAGTTCTCACACTCCAGTCAAACTCAGCCTTTAACCACATTCCAAAATTCCCATGTCCTAGTTGAGCTTTGACATCAGTCAGTTTCTGTCCGATTTCAATAATTTCTTGGTTTGTACGACGCATCAAATTTTGAATTTCGCTTGTGCGTTGTTGAACAACCATTCGGATATCAGTGTCCAACTTCTCATAGTCAAATCCATTAACTGGCTGAATTGATGGATATTCTGGCAAATTTGATAATGATTGACTTGAAGTCATGGGAAATCAACTCCATTTTAAGAGTAGTGATCTGAGTAATGTTACGGAATAGTTTAGGACTTACGCACTATCTTACATTTTGCACCGGGCACAGGTGCGGCTACACAGACCTCACCCGCCTAGCCTTCTCCTGTCGGAGACGCTAACGCGAACGGCTTCTGCGAAGCAGTAAGCGAGTTTCAAACCCTTGATTTTCCGTATTGCCGCGTAGGCGGACTTAGTTTGTATAGCCCCACCTATGCCACGGGTAGGTGCAAGATCTGAGCTATACAAATTAAGTATCATGTGTATAACGGAATTCGGTCATTTCAGCCACCAGAGCGTTCGCTCGTTCTCGCAGCGTGCCCAAAGGGCTTATAGCAGTGCACTTCGCACGATCGCCCTCAAACAGTAGAATTGACCACGTGGTAGTGGCGGGGTAACCCCCTTCCGCATCGCTTTAGAGTAACTAACGGTATCGCCTGAAACGCTGATTAATACTTTATTTTTTCGTGTCTGGGTGTTTTGTTGAAATGTCCATGGAGCAGGGGTTCAAAAAAACTTTGTGATCTACTGAATTTTTAATTGCCTTATCTCATTGGTTTTCTTCCTATGCTCTTTAATAGGTGTCGATCAAATCAACTTATGCACTTGGCATTGACTCTTATCTTGCACCTGGAAATTTCAATGTCAATTCCTTGACAAGCGTGCTAAATCTCTTAGGCGTTCAATGTCTTGTAAAAGAAATAACAGCACTAGTTGTGGAAATATTGTTTTGAACGGAAAACCCCCATCCGACGCGTTGCGTAAGTTCAGTGGTCAAGAAATTGTCCAACAGGACACAGAAATTGGCACACTGATTACGGTAGTTCTTGAACAACCCAGTAAACCAGAAGGAACTGAAGTTAAGTTGAGTGTGCTATTGCCACTCGTTACCCTGGGTATAGTAGGTGAGAAAAATACTGTTCAGGCTGATGTTAAGAGTATCGCAATTTTGACCACACAGAAAGTAGGAATCCTCCTACAACCAGTTGGACAGTCACAGACATATGAATTTTTGCCCCTCACAGGAACAGCCAGTTTTCAGGGTTCGTAACCTGCATCTATCTCGTCTGGAATTGGGATAGTAGATTTGATGGTTGTGGCTAGTGAGGAATTATCCGTAAGTGCGATCGCAAAAACCCTCTCTCGCCAATTGTACGAGAGAGGGTTTTCATTTGATTTCAGGCGATCGCCTGAAAGTCCAAGGAAGCATCTAGCACTAAAGCTAACGCTAATATAGAAGGCAAAGATAGCTAAAGTCTTTACCTTCTATTAGACATCTCCGAAAAATGCTAATACCGCTCTCTGACTGAATTTCAACAGGCGAT
>CAXTSI010000702.1:0-3470 GCA_964246695.1 uncultured bacterium | reverse complement strand
CCCTACTCCCCACTCCCCACTCCCCACTCCCTGATGCCAAGCACCTTGGCTAAACCGCAGTAAGGTTTCTCTATCTACGGGCTTGACTTCGCTTGAGGGTTTAGCCCGATCCATAGTAATTTCTTGACGCCGTTTTTTAGCGTAGGCGGGGCTGATAAGTTGTGCTAAAGGGACTTTAACGAAATCAGGATCGCCCAAATATTCCGATCGATCTGCGTAGGCAATCTTCATTGCTTCTACCATGAGGTGTAAAGCGTCGGGATGATGCCATCCCAAGGATTTCAAATCGGTGTCACCAATAATATTTAAAATCTGCAATAGATGAACCCCTCCTGATGAAGGAGGTGGCATTGAACAGACAGTAGCTTTGCGGAAATTGCCACAAATGGGAGTGCGCCAGATAGGTTTATATGCTTTCAGGTCTTCAAGAGTAATTAAACCACCGTTTTTTGCCATGTCTGTGGCGATCGCACGGGCAATATTTCCGGTGTAGAAACTTTGGGGATCGTTGGCAATTACTGCTAAAGTCCGTGCCAAGTCTCGCTGCACCAGCTTTTCCCCTGGACCGATTAATTCTCCCTTGCGCGTAAAAATTGCCTGCGCCGCTGGATTATTGAGAATAACCTTCTGGCGTTGTGTGTACGCTGGTATTGAACGCCAAGTTGGTTGAGGATTGAGGATGAAACCATTTTGAGCGAGAGCGATCGCAGGTTTTACCACTTCAAACCAAGGCAGCTTACCATAACGACGATGGACTTCATACAGTCCAGCCACTGTTCCTGGTGTCGCCACTGCTAAATAACCGTTAACGCTTGCATTCGGACGCACCTTACCTTGTGCATCCAGATACATATTTTTAGTGGCTTTTAGCGGTGCGCGTTCGCGGAAATCTAGCGCTTTCATTTCGCCCGTTTTTGAGGAATGCAACAGTAAAAAACCACCGCCGCCAATTCCTGCCGAAAAAGGTTCCACTACGGAAATAGCAAAGGCTGTAGCGACTGCTGCATCAACTGCATTGCCACCCTTGCGTAACATTGCCACACCCGCTTCACTTGCCAGAGGATTAGCCGAAACCACCATCCCCTTTTTAGTGCGCAAGGGTAATACAACACTAGCAGATGCTACTTGGCTACAAAATAGAACGCCAAGGTAAAAAGCTGCAAACGTAACCCGCCGACATTTATTAACTATATGCATACTCACACTATTTTGTTTTATTCTCGTTCCTAGGCTGCTGCCACAGAATGCATACTAATGTAAGATTAGCAATTAGCAATTAGCAATTAGCAATTAGCAATTAGCAACTTGGGTTACTAATTTCGACTTACAAATACAAATCCGCGTGTCTTACCTGAATCTGAATCAACTGTTGCCATCGCCCTCCACAAATCTGCTGTTTTTACCCAAACAGGCGGATATTTGTAACGAGAGACATCCAGGATTAAAAATCTATCCGTCTGCTCATTGTACGCTGCTAAGGGAGAGATATGTCCGCCTTTTTCTTCACCAATTTCTTTACGTAAATAGTTAACTATGACAAAATTATTTAGGTGTTTCAAATTTTCTACTGCCTGCTTTCTAAAATCTTCTAGGCTTATGTCAGTAGCGTGGTAAACCTTGACATTAACACCATAACTTGCTACTAATTGCCCTAACTGATCTAGCGTCATACCTCGACGAGCAACTTCCTCAGGACTTATTACTTTTCGGGTTGCTTCGTTGTTAAAAAAGTTTTCTTGAGTAAACACATGATAGGGCTTATATTGTGGTGCTTCCGGTGCAGGAATCTTCAAACTATTCAACACCATAACTATGCTAGCTACTCCACAGTATGCCTGATTGACTTGGGTGACAAACTGCATACTAAGAGGAAAAAAATCTGACTTATTTTTACTCTCAACAAATAGTTTTTCACCTTCAGGAGAACTAAAATCAATTAAATTTTGTGGCAGAGTTAGTGTTTGGGCAAAGACACTGCCACCTGCCACACATGTACCTATAATTAGAGCATTTAAATGTATTTTGAGAGTTTTGAGTACAGTATTCTTCATAAATCATCTATTAAAAAAATTAGAGAATAGCAGCGAATTTGGCAACGGATGAACTAACGGATGTAACGGATTATTTAACTGTGGGACTTACAGATCAATCATCCGTTAAATCCGCTACAACATCCGTTGCCTAAACCCGATTTGAGGCGAAATTCCCGCACAACCTCTTTAACATCACGGAACTCGCCCTCGACTAGATAGTTCAATCGCCGCATTTCGTCTGCGGAAATTTTTCCGACAAGTTGGGCGATCGCTTGCCTTAATTGAGGATACTTTTTCAAAGTTTCTTGACGCACAATCGGGGAAGCTTCATAAGGTGGAAAATAGTGCAAATCATCCTTTAGCACCACCAAACCCAAGCGAGAAATTTGCCCATCCGTGGAATTACCATTTATAAAGTCAACTTGCTTTTGCAGGATCGCCCGGTATATTAATCCCAAATCCATAACGCGAGGAGATTGGGCAAAGCGTAACCCATAAGTTTTAGCCAATCCAGGAAAACCATCTTCTCGTTCTATAAATTCGTACCCGAAACCACCGCGCCACTGAGGTGTATACTTAGCAGCTTGGGAGAGAGTTTGAATATTGTAACGCCTAGCATCTTCACCGCGTACAATCATGGCAAAAGTATCTTCAAAACCTAACGTTTCCATCACTTCTAGATTGAACTTCTGGGCATAAGCTTGTCTTAACTTTTCGTAAACTACCTTTGGATCGTGAATTACTTTCTGTTTTAGAATAACAGTCAAAGCTACACCTGTATACTCAATATAAGCATCAATTTTGCCAGTAGTAATTGCTTGATGAGTGACCAAGGCACTATTAAAGCGGAGGCGATTAACTTTTAAATGAGTTGTCGCCTCAATTTGTTGAGCTAAAAGTTCACTTAAAATATCTTGCTCAGTAAAACCTTTCGACGCAACAACAATATCACCCCCACCGCCACCATTTGATGTCGGCTTGCAGCTAGCAATTAACAACATCAAAGCAAAAGTTAAAAAGCAAAAAGCAAAAAATCTCTTCATTTATTTCTCTCCGCGCCTCTGCGCCTCTGCGGTTTATTACCACAACAGAACCTACCAGCCAGTCTCTAATTGCTTCACGAATTAATTCATTAATAGAACGCTCTACTTGTGCGCTCCACTTTTTCAAATCTTTATACTCTTCATCAGATAATCGAAGATTGTATTTCTGCATAATCCCAAACTTACTGTTAATATGGGATTATGGTAGCACACGGATGAAAAACTCCAACACCAATTGGTTACCATCTGAACCAGGACAATTGAGGATATAAGGTTGTGTTGAAAAGTACTTTTAAATAAGTAGCCTTCAATGCGTAAAATCTTCAAGGTGAAGATCCAGGTCAAGTCGCTTCGCTCCAAGTCAAAAGTCAAAAGTCAAAAGTCAAAAGTAAGA
>CAXTSI010000701.1:0-3485 GCA_964246695.1 uncultured bacterium | reverse complement strand
GCAATTAGCAATTAGCAATTAGCAATTAGCAATTAGCAATTAGCAATTAGCAAAACTATGAAAGAACTCCAAGATATTGTTACCACCTGGGAGCAAGTCAAAAGTCGCGGTCAACCAGCAGCTCTTGCTACCATTGTCAAGGTCAAAGGCTCTACTTACCGCCGACCGGGTGCTCGCATGCTAATGACCTTAGATGGTTGCATGGTAGGCTCTATTAGTGGTGGCTGTCTGGAAAATGACGTTTTTGAATATGCCAAACAAGTCTTGGCGAACGGCGAACCGACTTTGATCAAATACGATCCAGCAGTTGCAGAGGAGATTATTTGGGCACTTGGACTGGGTTGCAATGGAGCAGTTCACATTCTCGTTGAGCGCCTAGATCGACAATTAACATTCATTGCTGAGTGTGTGCATCGCAAACAATCAGGTGTTTTGGCAACAGTTTTCTGTGTAGAAGGTCAGGTTCGGGCTTCTGTTGGCGATCGCCTGATGTTCCAAGACAAAACGGTGAGCAGTGAAATTGCCGACCCAATTCTTGCATCTGCTGTAATTGCTGATGCTCAAATAGCCCAAAACGAGCAAAAGTCAATCGTTAAGACTTACCAGTTATCAGCGGGTAGTGCATCCGTCTTTCACGAACTCATTCAGCCGCCAACACCACTGCTCGTCTTTGGGGCGGGTCAAGATGCTGTACCAGTTGTACGCTTTGCTAAAGAGCTAGGTTGGCACGTCACTGTAGTCGATCACCGACCTACTTATGTAACGCCAGAGAGATTTCCCACTGCTGACAACGTTATTCTCTCTTCTCCAGAGGTTACCCATAAACATGTGTTGCTGTTCGATAATACAGTGGCGATCGTCATGACACATAACTACTTCCACGACCGAGAAATCCTCAAAATGCTCCTACCTTCTGCTGTCCGCTACATAGGTGTCCTCGGTCCAAAAAGCAGAACTACAGAATTACTTCAAGATTTGCTTGCACAGGAGATCATCTACACCGAAGAACAACTCAGCAGATTGTATGCTCCAGTTGGTATTGATATCGGGGCTGATACACCAGTAGAAATCGCTCTTTCCATTGTGGCGGAGATTCAAGCTGTCATCGCTAAGCGTTCAGGTGGTTTGTTAAGAAACCGAAACGGACCGATTCATCATCCGGTGCACGAGCCAGATGTTCAGACAATCCAGAAGGATTTACAGCAAATTAGCTTATGAGCAACCCCCCACAGACAGAAGTTGCTAGCATAGCCGTTGGCGCAGTTATTCTAGCAGCAGGCGCATCGACTCGCATGGGTACGCCCAAACAACTATTACACTTTCAGGGGCGTAGCTTCCTGCGTCATACTGTAGAGGTCACTGTCGCCTCAGTTTGCCAGCCAATTGTGGTTGTGCTGGGAGCCGATGCGGAAAAAATGCGTGATGAGGTTAGTCAGCTTCCTGTTCAGGTGGTAGAAAACTTACAGTGGTATGAGGGTATGGGTGCTTCAATTAAAGTCGGGATCGCAGCAATCAGCGCTGCTCCTGAAAAAATAGCAGCAGTAGTTTTGACACTTTGCGACCAGCCATTCATTTCTAGCGATGCGATCGATCAACTTGTAGAATCTTACCGTGCTACAGGTAAAGAAATTATTGCTTCCGAGTATGCTGGAACGTTAGGCGCACCTGCCCTTTTTAGCCGCAAGTTTTTCTCTGAACTCATGAATTTAAAAGCTGCAGCAGGAGCCAAACATATTATCCAGAAATATAACCACGAGGTCTTTTCTGTGCCATTTGCGGCAGGTGTTGTAGATATTGATACACCAAAAGACTACGAGGATTTGCTAGCTATAAAAAATCTTGGAATGACTAACGATTAAGATAGAGGTAGAACAAAGTCGAGCTACGACAGATGTGTATAAATAAGTGGATGTTAACCTTTACAGTTGCAAGCTTAGTAGGGGTAATAATAACTTCACCTATTGCTAGAGGAGAGCCAAGAAATATGAACCAAGAGGACCGTAACGTTCAACAGACAAACAGTAACGTGCAGCAGACAACTAGTAGTCAAACACAAAGGGAGATCCTAGATTATTGGACTCCTGAGCGGATGCAAAACGCAAAGCCATTAATGCCCAAAGTTCCTGACGATCCTAGTTCAGTACCCTACCCACATGTTAAAGAGCCTTCAAGTCCATCAATCAGCACTCCTGGTTCACATATCAAAGAAAAAAGTAGCGCTATCCCATGTCGGAGTATTGGCAATCAGAAACCTTAACAGTTTCCAGCTTGATGGCTGCAGATTTTATTGTATAAATCTGTGAAGCGAGAGTCTGGAATAGAGCTGCTATTGTAAAGCAGATCGGTGGAAGTGGGAGCGGATGAGGTGAGACCAATGACTCGGTTTGAAGCAGAATTAAGCCCATCAGTTTGTCCAACAGCAGGCACTCCAAAATTCTGAATCCAAGGTCCCCCACTAGAACCTTCTTTCATGTCGGAACCATAGTCAACAATGTTGGGGTCTCGGCTGCGAAAACTTCCTGCGGTGACTTGATGCATTATCTGTCCATTGTCCAAATTACCCGCATATCCCAGAATGGTTGCGTGATTAGGGATAAGATTCTGAGTTTGATAGCCTAAATAGCCAGTTACCTCGCCAATTTTACGAGTAACTCCACCAATGGAATTATCTTCTACTTCAATCATGGCATAATCAGCAGCGTTTGGAAACTTACCGTCACCAAAAATCCAGTCTGGTGTAGTGGTCACATATGTCCAAGTCCAGCTTTGATATGGAGCGCCACCATTTCTGTAGGCAGGAATAAATAGGAAGTTTGTGAAAAATCCACGGCTGTCTCCACTGTGAACGCAGTGACCTGCTGTGAGGACAATTCTAGGGCTAATGACAGACCCAGAACACACAAAATCACCTACGCCAGGTTGAGTGAAGAAAAGTTTTCCAACCGTTGAGTATGGGTACTCTAAATCGGCTGTTAGTGGAATCAGTCGGGAACTAGTGAAATAAGTGCCAGATGTACCGGCTTTTAGAGGTCGGGATTGCTCTTGATCAACTGAATTAACTGGTTCAATCGGTGTAAACAGTAGATTTTCCGGATCGGGTTCTACATTTGCTGTCGGTGGTTTACCACTGGTACTGACTGAAGTTCCTGTTTTTGAACTCAATGATTTTTCCACATTGCTGCTGGTAGGCACAGGTAGAGGTAGAAGCTGAGCATTTCGCATCCGCTCAGCAGTCCAGTAATTATCAGTAGCCGTCTTTCCATCACCATTAGAGTTATCAACCCCGTTAACCTGTGTCTGGAAAGAAACAGGCGATGACTGTGCAAAAACTGGCGATCGCATAGCTACCACAGTTCCAAAGCTAAGCACACAGATTAAGCCAAGCACACAAAATAAGCCAAATAAGCGGCGTGAGCGATTAAACAACATGTCTTAGAGGGTGTTTATAAATAAAAAATAAAGAGTACCGCAGTCATTCCTCAGCA
>CAXTSI010000700.1:0-3487 GCA_964246695.1 uncultured bacterium | reverse complement strand
CCCTACTCCCCCTACTTCCCCTACTCAGAACGTATTACCCTCTCCTCCTACTCAAAACCCGCCTGATGTCACTTTTCCCCAAGACAATCTCATCACCATCAAAAAAATTGAGGTGTTGGGAAGTACGGTTTTGCAAGACCAAATAGCAGACTTAGTCAAATCCGTGGAGGATAAAAAGCAAGTTACTTTCGGGCAATTGCTCCAACTGCGCTCTGACATCACGCAATTATACATTCAAAACGGCTACGTCACCAGTGGCGCATTTCTGCCGAATAATCAAGACCTTAGCAGTGGTATAATAAAAATCCAGGTAGTCGAGGGTGAACTAGAGCAAATTGAACTGGGTGGGTTAAGACGGTTGCAAGCAGGCTATGTGCGATCGCGCCTAAAAAGAGCAGTCTCTACACCATTAAACCAGAAACGCTTGGAAGAAGCACTACAACTACTGCAACTCGACCCTTTAATTAGTCGCGTCAACGCTGAGTTGACTACAGGTAGTACACCTGGTAGGAATATTTTAAAAGTGACAGTGAAAGAAGCACCCGCATTGCACGCAGAAGTCTTTGCGGAAAATAATGAATCTCCCAGTATTGGTTCTACACAACTTGGCGTATCTATTACCGATGATAATTTACTAGGGTTTGGCGATCGCTTCAATTTTGATTACGGAATCACAGAAGGACTGAATATTTACGACATCAGTTATGCTATTCCTGTAAATTCTCATAACGGTACTGTAAGCTTTCGTTATAACAATAGCGACAGCAAAATCGTTGAAGCACCTTTCCGTAGTCTAGATATTAGAAGCGAGATTCAAAACTATTCCCTAAGTTATCGTCAGCCTTTATACAGATCCCCAACCAGTGAGTTTGCTCTCGGTTTAGCCTTAGATTTGCGTCGAAACCCAACTTTCATCCTCAACAACATTCCCTATTCCTTTTCAGAAGGTTCCGAAAATGGCAAATCAAATGTGACAGTCCTGAGATTTTCTCAAGATTGGGTCAAGCGTAGTGCAAACAAAGTCTTAGCAGCACGTTCTCAGTTTAGTTTGGGTGTAGATGCCTTTGATGCCACAACTAACAACACAGGTACTGATGGACGATTTTTTTCTTGGTTAGGACAATTTCAGTGGGTGCAGCAATTATCACCAAGAACTTTACTGCTAACGCGATTCACTGCACAATTGACCGGAGACTCTTTACTGTCCCTGGAAAAATTTAGTGTTGGTGGTCTAGACACGGTGCGGGGATACCGCCAAAATCAACTAGTTACCGATAATGGCATTGTCGGTTCTGTTGAGCTTCGCTTTCCACCTATATCGAACTATAAAGCATTGCAGCTAGCACCTTTTTTTGATATTGGTACAGCTTGGAATAATCGCGAGTTTTATCCTAGCACAAACACACTAGCTACTCTTGGTTTGGGGTTAATTTGGCAACCTAGCCGTCATTTGAATTTGCGTTTAGATTATGGCATCCCGTTAATAGATGTTAATAATCGTGGCGACACACTGCAAGATAACGGGCTTTACTTTTCATTGCGATATCAGCCGTTTTAAATCTGGCAACGGATTTTGTAACGGATGTAGCGGATGCTTGATCTTGTCGTCCTATAGTTATCACGATTTTCGTTTCAATGAGGTACAGCCTTTCTCTAGTGGGATCAGCCATCGCACCCGTCCATCTCAGGCGCGTACCACAATACCCACCCCACAACATATTTACCTTACCAATCCGGAAACCCCAATAAATCATCCGTTACATCCGTTATCTCATCCGTTGCCGTCCATCTCAGGCGCGTACCACAATACCCACCCCACAACATATTTACCTTACCAATCCGGAAACCCCAATAAATCATCCGTTACATCCGTTATCTCATCCGTTGCCAATATTTTCTACCACAAGTGTGAGTCACAAACAACCTAGTATCTGCAACGATGACTTTGGAGCATTCTGAGAGTCATTCATGCAGATTCAAACACCAGACTGGGTTAAGCACGCTGTTTTCTACCAAATCTTTCCAGACCGATTTGCTAAAAGTAAACAACCGCGCAAACGGCTTGTACATGAGACGCGTTGGGAAGATTGGGAAGCTATGCCAACACTCCAAGGTTACAAAGGAGGAGATTTGTGGGGCATTATAGAACAGTTAGACTACATACAGGATCTGGGAATTAACGCCATTTACTTTACACCCATTTTTCAATCGGCAAGCAATCACCGCTACCACACCCACGATTATTATCTAGTCGATCCAATGTTGGGAGGTAACCCGGCTTTTCAGGAATTGCTTTCCGCAGCGCATCAACGGAATATCAAAGTCGTTCTTGATGGAGTATTCAACCACTCTAGTCGCGGCTTTTTCTTTTTCCATGATGTTTTGGAAAATGGGCCCTACTCGCCTTGGGTAGATTGGTTTAAAATAGAAGCATGGCCTCTTTCTGCCTACAACGGTGATTTTCCTGCTAACTATGAGGGTTGGGGTGGAAATCGAGCCTTGCCAGTATTTAACCATGATAACCCCCAAGTACGGGAATACATTATGGAAATTGCCGAATACTGGATTAAAGTCGGCATTGACGGTTGGCGGTTAGATGTACCGTTTGAGATTACAACTCCTGGTTTTTGGCAGGAGTTCCGCGAACGAGTTAAAGCAATTAATCCCGAAGCTTATATTGTTGGCGAAGTTTGGGGAGACTCTCGTCAGTGGTTGGATGGCACCCAGTTTGATGGGGTGATGAATTATTTGTTTGCTGGACCAACGATCGCTTTTGCTGCTGGCGATCGCGTGGCGCTGGAACAAGTGCAAAGTCGCGACTATAAACCCTACCCACCTTTGTTTGCCACAGATTACGCTGAAAAAATGCAGGAACTACTGCATTTTTATCCTTGGGACATTCAGCTGACTCAATTGAATTTGCTTGCAAGTCACGATACGGCAAGGTTGATGACCATTGCAGGAGGCGATCGCGCTAGTGTCGAATTAGCAACTTTACTGGTACTAACTTTTCCCGGTGCCCCTAGTATCTATTATGGTGATGAAGTGGGTTTACCTGGGGCTATAGATCCAGACTCGCGTCGTAGCTTTCCTTTAGAAGCCGCTTGGGATCGAGATATTCTCAATATTCACCGCCAATTAATTGCCCTACGCCACGCTTACCCATGCTTGCGTACAGGTAATTACCAAGTCCTCTTCGCCCAAGGAGGACTTTATATTTTTGCCCGAATCTTGGGGACAGAGGAATTGATCGTTGCAGTTAACGTTGGTACTGCACCAGCAAAAGGTAATGTAGATGCAGCAGGTTTACATACACAACCCCAGAAGCTTTTATATGGTACTGCTGAGGTTGAGTGGAATATTGAAGGAGAAACTAAACAGCTTTCTCTAAGTCTTCCGCCACGGGCTGGGTGTATTTTAGGTTAGTTGATTGTTGTTAGTTGTTGGTTGTTAGTTGTTGGTTGTTAGTTGTTAGTTGTTGGTTGTT
>CAXTSI010000699.1:0-3488 GCA_964246695.1 uncultured bacterium | reverse complement strand
CTCCCTCATCTCCCTCATCTCCCCCTACTCCCTCATCTCCCCCCACTTCCCACGGCGCGGGCTTACGTACTTGCGCCCACACAGGGCTGTAGAGGGCTTCATATAGTTCTCGTGCCATCTCTACCATACCCGTATAGCCTGCATAGGGATGATGGCGTTCTTGGTTGATGTCTAGGAAAGGAATGCGGGCTTTTAGGGCGGTATATTGATTGCGACCGCCAGCAATCAACATATCGGCTTTAGCTTCCTTAACTATCCGCAGGATTTCTTTGGGACTTTCCTGTTCCAAAATAATGCCATCTTTACCCAGCAATCTCTTGATTCGGGCTTTATCTTCCTCAGTACTTTTCCTCGCGCTGGTAGCGACAACTTCTATGCCCAAGTCCTTAGCTGCGGAGATCATCGACCAACTCTTGACACCTCCGGTATAAAGGACAACACGCTTATCTTTGAGTCGGGCGCGATAGGGAGCCAGCGCCACATCCAAGGCGGCATTTTCTTCGGCAATTAGTTTTTCTGTGCGCTCTTGCAAATCCGGATCGCCGAGTTTTGCGGCAATGTTCCGCAGACAGCGGTTCATGTCCTCCACGCCATAGAAAGACTCTTCAATGTAGGGGATGCCGTAGCGCTCTTCCATCTTTCTCGCCATGTTGATCAAAGCTTTGGAGCAGATCATCACGTTGAGCTTGGCACGGTGAGCGTAGCAAATTTCCTTGTAGCGAGCATCACCCGTAATTTTTGCCAAGACTCGGATACCTAATTTCTCCAACAGCGGCAGAACACCCCACATTTCACCAGCGATGTTGTACTCACCGATCAGGTTGATGTCATAAGGCGTGGTATATTCGGGTTCAAAAGAACGCTTACTACAACACACTATTTTCAACGCCCTAGGATGCTTACTGGGTATTGGTTCAATGGAAACGCTGGAATCAAGCACTAACCCCTTTGCTGTGGTGGTGATGGCGCATCGCAAAACCCAGGTTACGACCCAGGCAGCAAGAGAGCGGTTGGAATGGAAACTGCGGCTGATCAAAGGGCTTTACAGACGCGGGTACAGCCGACAAGATAACAAGAGAGATATTTGGGATACTGGATAGAATGATGCGGTTGCCAGAACCGCTGGAATTGACCTTGCGGGATGAACTGAGAAAATTCGAGGAGGAAAACCAAATGCCCTATATTAGCAGCATTGAGCGTATTGGACGAGAAGAAGGACAACACGAAAAGGCAAAAAATTTAATTCAAAGCCTGCTCAAGAGCCGATTTGGTGTTCTTGACGAAGAGCTTTCATTGATCATTGAGCCATTAACACAAGTGCCGGATGATGAAGTTGCCAGCCTTTTGCTCACCTCTTCTCGTGAGGAGTTGGTAACACGCTTTGGACAAAGCACGTTGCACTAAGATAATTTTAAGATTCCAATTATGGTGTCCTCACAAGACAATTTGAGGAGGAAAACCAATAGATTACATTTGAGATCTGTTAAGGGCATCATAGAGCGTGGAACGCTTCACCCCAAAGTTTCGGCAAACAGCCGCTTTGCTTTGGTCTCCTTCGAGTGCTTGGATAATTGCTTCTAATTTCTCATCGCTGATTGCCTGTGGTCGTCCTCCTTTCTTGCCCCGCTTGGCGGCTGCCAGTCCAGCCATGATCCGCTCTCGTGCCAATGACCGCTCATACTGTGCCAGTGTGCCAAAAAGGTTGAATAGAAGCTCACCATAGGCGCTTCCCGTATCAATGTGTTCCGTCAACGAGCGGAAGCCACGCCTTTTTTTCGCAGTTCATTAATGATTTCGATCAAATGCGGCAAGGAGCGCCCCAATCTGTCCAGTTTCCAAACAACTAAGCAATCTCCTTCGCGCACAAAGTCGAGCGCTCTCTTCAAGCCGGGACGGTCATCCCTCGCGCCGCTCATCTTGTCTTCAAACAGATCACGGTCATCAACGCCGGCTGCCAGCAGCGCGTCCCGTTGAAGGTCAGTTGTCTGGCGATCGCCATCAGAAGAAACCCGCATGTAACCAATCAGCACTTGTAGGCCTAACAGGCACATTGCTGTTATACGGGGCAATACAGAACTGAAATCTGTTTATAAGCTCGCTTCTATAGAAGGATTTAGAAGATAGAAATACACTACAACTATAAACACTATAGTGGGTTCAAATTATAGCGAACCCTAATTACAATGACCGTGACCTTCATACTGCCTTACCCGCATTTATATATTTTGTATCCACTGTATATTGGTCATTCTAATGCGGGTTAGATAACGATAATGGTTAGTACTGCGTCCACGATATAACCTTACGCTACTTCCATAGCGCGGGGAAAAAAGGAAAGACCTATACTTCATGCCTGTGATGATCTGGAAAAAGTGACGTGTTATTTATATAGTGTATGAAGTAGTAGCCTCTGAATAGAGGAGGTTTTCTGTAAAACAAAAAGCCTCCACTTGTCTCCCAAGGAGAAACACTGAAGGCTTTTTGTAGTATAAAACACTATGATGACAATTTACTAATATAATTTAGTAAATTGTCCTTTTGTCGCTACTATCTCACGCTATAACAGCGAAACGGGCTTTTGCCGCATATTGCATTAAGCCTTTGCAATTTTCATTGTTCACGATACAAAAGTCGAAATTTTGATACTGGATTTTTAGACGGTTTAAATCTCCGATAAACGCCATAAATCCATTGAAACAATTAACTTCATTACCGTAATCAACAAAAGCAAACGCGGTTTTTTCATTAGACTTGGCCTCTTGAACAACAGAGCGAATTGAGCAAAGGGCTGCTGCAAACCTCTCAGTTAAAAAAGTACCGTAAGTCAAAACTGTGTATACAGGAGGATGATGCAGTTCATTCAAGCACTTAGCAGTCGCTCCATCCACTAGCAATGTAATGTCGCTAGTTTTTGTATAGACTTTTATGTGCTCTTCGGTTTCTGCTATCTTTACCCCTGAATTTTCGATAGAGATACGAGCCTCTTGAAACAAAACATTTGGATGTATTAGAACGCCCATGTTTGTTACTTCCTTTTAAGGTATGGTTTTCCTTTGGTGTTTAATGATTTAGCCAGCTTCTGTACTAGAACTAAGAAATACAGAAAAACCGTAATGGCTAAAGCTGGCAAATAATCGGCGCAGAGATAAAATTATTTTCAACAGAAGCGCTGTATAATACGTCACTTAATAGTTAAAAAATTGAAGGAATGTTTGTCTAAATTACACCCGACAGACACATAGCTGTCATGAGCAGCCATTTGGCAAAAAACTTTAGGGATTGGGGTCTGAGTAGCAACGGAACCAAAAACACAGTTAAGACATTTTAATAAAAAATTGTCAGTGGAAGGATAATATTGCCGTTTGGCACGCTTATGCTTCCAATGTCTCAAATCCTTGCAGGCTCTATGTTGGAGTTTAATGCATTGAAATACATGTCACTGGAACGATAACTTGGCAGGAAAGGACATTATATGGTTCCAATGACAA
>CAXTSI010000698.1:0-3492 GCA_964246695.1 uncultured bacterium | reverse complement strand
ACTAACAACTAACAACTAACAACTAACAACTAACAACTAACAACTAACAACTAATAAAGGTTCTAATAACAACCTTTATGTAGCAAGTTAGCAATTTCAGATTGACAGTGATCTGTGAGTTCCCCTACAACTGTTTTCGCTCCCCGACCGTGGTATTTTTCCTGATGTTGGGGCTTAATCCAATACGGACGACCAATGAAAACGGCTACGCGACTATACATTACCAAAGGGTGCCAACCTGATTGATTAAATAAAGGCTCTGAAGGATCAAAAAAACTTAAAAGTTTTAGAGGTACGGCGGATGTGTTAACTTCTTCAAGAGAGGCAATTGCGATCGGCAAAATTGCTAAATCCTGTACAGAAGCTCGCAATGCCAAATGGGCAAATCCCCGGTGAAATTCCCCCACTTGGTTAGGCTGGGTAATTTTTACCATTGGTTGAGTTCCTTCAGGAAACACCCCCACAACCTGTTTTGACTGTAAAAGCGTTTGTGACTGCTCAAAAAAGCTTTGCTTGCGCTCAGCAGTTGCTTCCAAAGGAAAGCATCCCAATTGTCCGGTGACAATCTCCCGCATGACTGGCACTTGCCCCATGTAGTGATGACAAGCAAAACGGATCGGACGCGATATCGCTGCCATCAGAATCGGTGCATCCATAAAGCTGCGGTGATTGCTTACTACCAGCACACTACCATCCTGGGGAATGCGATCCTCATAATAGAGAAACATTTTCATTGACAGCGCCGCCAGTAAGTAGCGAGAAATCTCCAGGGGGCTATTTACTCTCATGCCTTTTAAATATAAATTTTTACCAAATATCCCAGTGTATCTTCTAGTTTTTACATTCCTGAGCTAGGAGACGACTGCCCTTAGGTAGAAATGTGTGTTCTACAAAGTTAACAAAATCCAGAATGCAAATCGGGATTCTTTATTCTTCTACAATCCCAAATTGGATAAATTTGCTAGTATTAGGGTGCTGCTTGAAAAATTGGTAGTTATACTATATAATAACGGGGTTTTGTCGAGCCAAGTAAGATTGAAAACAGTCTTAACAAGTTATTTTTATTTTGTGTGAATCTAGTGGATAAAAAAGAATTGACATTTGCTCTGACGACCCCCCTATATTATGTAAACGATTTACCCCACATTGGCAGTGCTTACACAACAATGGCAGCAGATGTAGTGGCACGGTTTCAAAGACTTTTGGGAAATTCGGTACTGCTGATTACAGGTACAGATGAGCATGGACAAAAAATTCAGCGGACTGCCGAAAGCAAAGGGCTTAATCCTCAAAGCTTTAGCGATGAAATGTCTGTTGGTTTCGTCTCTCTGTGGCAGTTGCTAAACATTGAATACGATCGCTTTATTCGGACTACAGATAGTCGGCATGAAGCGATCGTCAAAGAATTCTTCCAGCGAGTATGGGAAAGTGGTGACATTTACCAGGGACAACAACAAGGCTGGTACTGCGTCTCCTGTGAAGAATTTAAAGAGGAACGAGAACTACTAGAGGGACACCGTTGTTCCATCCACACGAACAAAGAAGTCGAGTGGCGAGACGAGCAAAACTACTTTTTCCGCTTATCCAAATATCAATCTCAATTGCAAGCACTGTACAAATCTAGACCTGATTTTATCCAGCCTGAAAGTCGTCGTAATGAAGTTCTCAACTTTGTGAATCAGGGGTTGCAGGACTTTTCTATTTCGCGGGTGAATGTGGAATGGGGTTTTCCCATACCAGTTAATCCCAAGCACACTATTTATGTCTGGTTTGATGCGCTGCTGGGCTATGTTACAGCATTGCTAGAACCAGATGAAGAACCAACTTTAGAAAATGCTCTAGCGAAATGGTGGCCAATCAACCTGCACTTAATTGGTAAGGATATCCTGCGCTTCCATGCAGTTTATTGGCCTGCAATGCTGATTTCAGCTGACTTACCTCTGCCGCTTCGAGTATTTGGGCATGGCTTTTTGACTAAAGATGGTCAGAAGATGGGTAAAAGTCTGGGTAACACCCTTGACCCCATATCGCTCATTAAGTGCTATGGTGCTGATGCCGTTCGTTATTACTTCCTTAAGGAAATCGAGTTTGGCAAGGATGGCGATTTTAATGAAAGTAGATTCATCAATGTTGTGAATGCAGATTTAGCAAATGATTTAGGTAATTTGCTAAACCGCACTTTAGGCATGGTGAAAAGATACTGCGCTGGGAATGTGCCGCAAATCAAAAATGAAGATATTCCTTTTGAGCATCCTTTGAAATCCATTGGTTTACGTCTAGGGGAACAGGTAAAAAGTGCTTATGAAGCGCTAGCTTTCAATCAAGCTTGCGAAGCTGTCCTATTGCTAGTGCAAGCCAGCAATAAGTTTATTGACGATCGAGCTCCTTGGTCATTGTATAAAAAAGGACAGCAGGAAGTGGTGGAACAAGTATTGTATACAGTTCTAGAATCAGTGAGACTAGCAGCTTATCTCCTGTCTCCAGTTATTCCTAATATCAGTAGCGATATTTACCAGCAGCTGGGCTTCGGAATAGATTTTAACGCTCAAATACAAACTTCAATTATCGCTCCTTTTGCAATTCATGGTACATGGGGAGTACTCAGCAGTCAACAAAAGTTGGGTTCACCCAGTCCAATCTTTAAGCGAATAGAACCGCCTGAAAACGATTAATCCTTTCAAAGTCCAAAGTCTGTTTTTTTAAATTTGTCAGGGCTGAATTTATTAGCCCTGAAAGATTATCATAAGCTGCTCTAAGGTGCATGTACACTTAGAAGACAAATAACAATTATTACACAATAAAAAATGAGGTATGACAAGAATGTTGAATAATTTGGACAACGACTCAATCTTTACGCCAGAACAAGTTTTGGAAAATCGGGGTCGTGTCGCCATATTTATCGATGGCTCAAATTTATTTTATGCGGCGCTGCAACTAGGAATCGAAATTGATTATACAAAGCTATTATGCCGTCTAACAGGGGGATCTAGGCTGCTGCGTGCTTTCTTCTACACAGGCGTAGACCGGACTAACGAGAAGCAACAGGGTTTTCTGCTGTGGATGCGTCGCAACGGCTATCGAGTTATCGCCAAGGATTTAGTACAACTGCCAGACGGCTCAAAAAAAGCCAATTTGGATGTAGAAATTGCAGTGGATATGATGGCTTTAGTAGATTCCTATGATACAGCAGTTTTAGTGAGTGGCGATGGCGATTTGGCATACGCGGTTAACTCGGTTAGCTATCGCGGCGTGCGGGTAGAGGTGGTTAGTTTGCGAGCAATGACAAGCGACAGCTTAATCAATGTTTCCGATCGCTATATTGATTTAGAAGCCATAAAAGAAGATATCCAAAAAACTCCTCGCCAAAGTTACCCATATCGACCATTGTCTGGTATTAGTTTCTTAGAAGAGCCAAGACAAACCGATAGTCAGTTGGAAATTCAAGAGTGATGAACCCTGGACGAAAGAGAGTAGGGGGAGTAGGGGGAGTAG
>CAXTSI010000697.1:0-3493 GCA_964246695.1 uncultured bacterium | reverse complement strand
GCAGTTTTCTTTCATTGATTTCTTAGTACATTTGTTCGCGTTGAAAGGGCTGGCAATGCCCACCCTACAACATCAAAGTTTTTAAGATTTTGTGTCATTTTAGCGTTGATGCTGCTTGCATCTGAGCAACATCTGCTGTTGCTGCATGAATACCTCCTTGTACTGTTAGGACTGAGCAAGGGGCATGATGCAGCACATAGTTGCTGACACTACCCAGTAAAAGCTCATTAAGTCCACTATGACCCCGACGACCCATAATAATTAAGTCAGCTTTCCAAGTACGAGCTACTTCACAGATCGTGCGACCTGGATCGCCAGCCTTGGGAGTAAATTCCGTTGTCACTCCTGCAGCGGTTGCCTGATTGCATAGCAATGCTAAAAAATTTACTCCCTCTTGTTTCATTTCTTCCCACTGTTTTATGTATTGATTCTTTGCTTCAATATATGAAGTGGGATAGATAATATATGGGTCACCAAACAAAGGGGTGAGGAATTGCTCATCGAAGGGAAAGAGAACGTGCAGCAACATCAGACGAGCATTCATTGCTTTTGCCAAAGATACCGTTTCATTAAAAACGTGCCGATCCATTTCAGTATGATCTACAGCAACTAAAATCTTGTGAAACATAGTCATTAGTCCTTTGTTATTAGTAAGAAGCTTTGAGTTATAAGTATTAAGTTATTAATTTAAAATTCAATACTCATAACTCCTCACTCTTTTTTCTGTAGCAGCGACCTGAACACCTTCATCAAGGTTGAGACTACTCCTTTCCCGCCATTAAATTACCTAAAGTTTTACCTTGTGTGGCACACCACAAGCGATGCATACGAGTGCGGCTTGCCCCGAATGTCTCGCACATTCGTTCAATCATGGTGCCGTACTGCTGCGTCCTAACACAACGGCAGTCGCTTCACTTGGGGTTTCCCCAAGTGAAGCGCTGCCTCCCCTACAATATAGGTAATTTTTAATCGCGCTTGCGCTTGACCGCAGATACCAATTTTGCATCCATGCTGTTTGACAGTGGCGAACGGTGAAGCTATTATCGGCTTTACAGCTTCACCGATCGACATCTTATTGAATCTACCAATTTAGTAGTAAGGCTGCAATCAATTACAGCAGTTTCCAATTGAATTGACCAGATTGTCAGGGCGCGGTTTCCGCGCCCCTACGGTTATATTGTGGTCTACCTGACTGAAATTCGCGCGTTCGCCTGAAATAGACAATCATCAGAACCGAGGAAGGACTTTTTTAGCCTTACTTGCCGTCAAAACTGCTCCTCCTCTTCAGAAAACCAAATTTCTACAAGAAGTGAGAAGCCAATTAACCAAAGAAAGCAGAAAACTGAAAACCAAAATATTCCTATCATTGCGATAACCTCAGACAAATCCTGTGGCTTGCCTCACCCTATTAACTATCTTTGTCATAAAAGCTTAAAGGTGAGTCTTGCTTTACCATCTCCCTCTATTTTGTGTCAAGATCTATCTTCAATTTATCAAGACTTTTATGAGGGTGTTTTTACTTTGAAACAAAGCTTGACATTACATCACTTTGCTTGATAATTACCAAATGTCAGCAAATAATCTTTCAGTAGTCTTTCAACTTATATCTTGCACCTGTACGGGTAAACCACTAATACTCAAATGTGTGTGTAATAAATTAACGCTTATATCAGAAATAAGCTTACGTAATTAAAGAGCAAGGTGTATAACATAAAGCGTATCAACAAGGGCGGGACTTGCACGCGCTTACCGCTTCCCTATTTCACAATTGAGGAGTTTTCGGACAAGTCTGGCGATCTGCAAGCAGATCGCGAGTCGCGTGTCACCCCCTCAGGCGATCGCTACTCAAAAGATAGTTCACGTTTGGTGGCAACACAATCTTGAAGGTATAAATTGATTAATTCTTGGCAAGACATTCCTTTTTCTTGAGCCATTGCCTCAAAATATTCAATTACGTCAATCCCCAAGGGTAAAGTTACTTGTTGCTTCAATTGTTTTGCGAAGGGATTCGGTCGGCTTTTCAATTGGTCAAGGTCATATTCTTGTTTCATGGTTTTATCCTCCATAATGTTTACTTTCGTTTTTAGTGGCTTTTCGGGCTGAAATGATTCTAATTACCGATTCTTGTTCTCGGTAACAATGAACGATGAGTAATATTCGCATTTTGGAGCTTCTGCCAAGCAATAAAAATCGGTCTTCGGTGTCGGAATGATCTTCATCCCAAAACTGTATGGCGTTATCATCGTAGAATACAGATTCTGCTTCTTCAAATGAGATACTGTGCTTTTTTTGATTTATTCGATTCTTCTCGTTATCCCACTCAAAAATTAATCGATTCATATTTACATTTTAAGACAAAAGGTTGAGGATGATGGAATAGAGGCAAGCCCTGACGTTCGTTCCGACGCCGGAGTACTGGAAGATCGCTTCGCTATCGTTTGCGAGACTCGTCTCCCTGTGTTGGCAAATTGCTCCGCCCTAGTCCAAGCAGAATTGCGCCGATTGTGGTCACCACCCGCACCTCGAACGTTCAACCGAGTTTAACGCTTTGGTTTGATAATTCTTAGCTGGTTAGATATTACAATAATAGTTCCTGAATTTTGAGTTCAGTCAACTGCTCTACATTACTCAAAACTACCGCCGCTCCCGCTCTACGTAATGTCTCAGCATAGGCGTCACGACGAGCGGTTGTTTCCTGCACATGAGGTGGTAAAACGCCTACACCAATCCAAGTTCGAGAAGATTCCAGTAAACGCGCCTTCTCTAGCGTGTACATATCAGCTACTGTATCTCCTACATACACTACTGGTGTGTCTTTGTCAAGTTCATTTTCTAACAGACGAACGGTAGCAAAAAGTCCGGTAGGATCTGGTTTACCTGGTGCATCCTCCATTGCAATCAGCACTGGCGACATCAATTGGAGACGCCTTTCCAAAACATAGGTAGCGGAAGCACGAGTAGCACCGCTGAAAAATCCCCACCGAATCCCAGCTAAAGTAAGTTGCTCCAAGTAGCTAGGCTGTAACAATAACGGTTCATGGCAAATATAGCCTGTCCAATTGTCGGGATCTGCTCCTCGGTAACGCAATTGAAAAAAGGCGACAACAGCTTTGTAGTCAAGTTGCAGTTGCTGACGGGATGTCCGGTGAGTTTCAAAATAGCGATAAATTAATTCCTGGGATGCTTCCCAATCATTATTCCAGATACCTTCAGACTTGAGATGGTCAATATCAACTGGTGTCGGGCGATACTCCCCGTCTGTGAAATGCTCTACTGTATCTGCTAGCGCCCGTCGATAGGAACCGCCGACATCGCGCACAACGCCATCAATATCAAAAATCACGATCATAGTTGGTTGTTAGTTGTTAGTTGTTGGTTGTTAGTTGTTAGTTGTTAGTTGTTAGTTGTTGGTTGTTAGTTGTTAGTTGTTAGTTGTTGGTTGTTAGTCATTGATAACCAAGGACAATTAGCAATTAGCAATTAGCAATTAGCA
>CAXTSI010000696.1:0-3499 GCA_964246695.1 uncultured bacterium | reverse complement strand
CTCCTTGTTAATTTGACTTTAAGCATTACCACTATGCGCTTCGTAGCGCACTGACACCTCCTTGTGGCGTACCCTCAGATGTGGCAGTGAATGCCCCTTGGTCAATTACTCCGGATTTAAGCCAAGCTTTTATTTGTTGCCTGACTTTGCCTTTGATGTTCAACTTTTGGAGCAATACTTCATGGTTGATGCGGTCAAAACATTTGGCTATATCCGCGTCTAGCACGTATTTTGCCTTGTTTTGAATACAGTTTTTAATCTGTTTTATCGCATCATGGCATGACCTTCCGGGTCTAAAGCCATAGGAATTTGGTTCAAAGACCGCCTCCCATTCTGGTTCAAGCGCAGCTTTTACTACAGCTTGTAGTGCGCGGTCGTACATTGTGGGGACGATATACTAAGACTACACACAACTTCAATGAACTTTTGGGAAGCAGCGTTACCGTCACTAATCCCATCCATCCGTTGTACGGTCGGTCAGTGGTGGTACGGCAGATCCGTAAAGTAGGCAAGCAGACCAAAGTCATTGTGGAAAGTCCCTTTGGTGGATTTTTGTCAATGCCTGCTGATGAAACGAACCTGTTTGTTCAACAAGTGAGCGATCGTCAACTTGACAAAATCCGATTATTCTCGCCAGAGAAATTGTTGCGCTTAAGTGAGTGGGTGACGGCTCATTCAAAATCTTTAACAGAGAAGTTTTCTTGTGTTCCAGAAGATGAATTAGGAGAACACAGGAAAACAAATGACACAAAAGCATTCACAATCAAGCGTTCTGCCCGAAAACGAAGAACGGATGAAACGCCTGATCAAGCTGACAGCACGGTTAGTGGACAAAATGCTCTCCACAACCAGCCTGCCCGACGCCCAGACGAGGAGTAAACCAAATGAACACTAAAATCAGAAAAACTCATCTGGAGCGTCGTGCTGTAGTTTACTTAAGACAGTCTACGCCCTCTCAGGTTGAATCAAACCGTGAAAGTACGGAAAGACAGTATGCCCTTGCTGACCGTGCCCTGAGCTTGGGCTGGGATCAGAGTCAACTTGAAGTCTTAGATGGGGATTTGGGCAAAAGCGGTCAAACCACCACGGGACGAGAAGACTTTCATCGATTAATGGCTGCTGTTGGATTAGGAGAAGTTGGCGCAGTCCTGGCTCTGGAAGCCTCGCGATTTTCTCGTTCTCAAGCAGATTGGCACAAACTTTTGGATATTTGCGCCCTAACAGACACCTTAATGGTTGACCATGATGGCATTTACGACCCAAATGATTTTAATGATAGGGTAGTGTTGGGGTTTAAAGGCACTTGGAGCCATACAGAACTACACGGTATGCGCCTGCGCTTACAAGGAGCCAAACTAAATAAAGCCAAAAAAGGGGAACTGCGCTGTTCTCCACCCACGGGCTACGTATATGACCCGGAAGGACACTTAGTGTTAGACCCCGATGAGGGCGTGGTGGCAGCTATGCAGTTAGTCTTCCAACAGTTCAGCTTGTTGGGAACGGCGTTTAAGGTCATGCGCTATTTTGTCCAAAATCAGATTCCGTTTCCACGAAGACTTTGGCGACTTGGGGAAATGGGTACTCTCCATTGGGGATCTGTAAACCACAGCCGGATCACAGCTATCCTGCACAACCCAACTTACACAGGTACTTATGTCTATGGCAGACGCCGCAGTTTGCCAGTAATTGAATCAGGGCAAATCACCAGGTTGAGAACTCAGCAGTTGCCTCAAGATGAATGGAAAGTCATAATCCACAACGCTCACGAGGCTTATATTAGTTGGGAGGAATATTTGTCTAATTGTGAGCGATTAAGGCAAAATCACCCAATTTCTAGGTCTGATGGATGTCCTGGCACACCCAGAGAGGGATTTGCCCTATTACAGGGTTTAGTAATTTGCGGCAAATGCGGACGGCGCATGAGTCCGAGATATCATGGTACTGGTGGTCACAGAGCGGCGTATGCGTGTGTAGCCAAGGTCGCAAGCAAGACGGTAGCGTAGGTATTTGTTGGAGTGTAGCAGGAGCAGCAATTGATGAGAAAGTTGAAGCCCACGTCCTTGAAGCTATGACGTCGGAACAACTTGACATTTCCCTGGCGGTATTGGAGGAACTGGAACACAGCGCTGCCGAAATAGACAAGACGTGGCAACTTAGGCTGGAAAGATCCCGCTACGAGGCTGACGATCGCTTTCCGGCAATATGATGCTGTAGAGCCAGAAAATCGTTTAGTGGCTCGTACACTGGAACGACGCTGGAATGAAAAATTACAACAGCTGACGGAACTTGAAGTTGCATACATCGAGGCACGTCTTGTACAAAGGCTGGAATTGACTGCAACGCAGCGCCAACAAATTTTACAATTAGCCAAGGATATTCCTACAATTTGGCACGCCCCAACCACCACTGACCAAGAGCGTAAACAGATGCTGGGATTGCAGGCATACGCAAGTTGCGATTACCCCCGTGGATCATCCAGAAAGAACTACTCGTATCCAAATACTCTGGCATACAGAAGCTACCACGGTGTTAGTCGCAACACGCCAAACAACAGCAGACAAATTGCGAACACCTGATAAAGTTATTAAACTTGTTAGGGAATTAGCTGTGGGTCGAACTGATTCCGAAATTGCCCATGAACTTAATAGCCGAGGTTTGGTCAGTGGAAGGGGTCGTGCTTTTACTGCTGACTCGATAGCTTGGATTCGTTGGAGATTTGGCATTGCAAAACCTTTCAGTGACCCAAAAGTCGCTCACCAGGGCATTAGTCCAGAAGGTTACTATTCCACGAGTGCTTTAGCTGAAAAACTAGGTGTTGGAATTCATACCGTTTACTATTGGCGAGACAAGGGTATTATTCAGGCTTTCCAAGACGTACCAGGTGGTCCTTGGTCGGACTACGACCAGCCGTTTTAGAGACCCTGCGTTCTAAAATCCGCCGTGTACCTGTCAAATCTGAATAATTAGCTCTCAAGACAAATCAAACCGCCTGCAATAGGCGCGGCTATTGCAGGCGGTTTGCAATTATGATCACCTTAGTGGTGAGTTACCAACTTGTGGTTGAAACGTTTGACCGTCAAAGTGCCAAGATATCCCGTCTGGGTCATGTTGAGAAGTCCATGTCCCAAAGTTCTCATGAATGCTTATTGCGACTGATACTACCAGGAGAAACACCGAGCCGATGTGCCAAGGCAGTGCCCGTGCGGAATGTGGGCTATACACTCTTACTTCAACTTCAAGCTATCAAAGGTAAACTATTGGCTCCTCAATCAACTGGATGAATTTTTGTTTTAATTAAATGTATACCTCATGACACAGTGTGCTAGATGACAAATAGAATACACTAATCTAATTTTTCAATTACAAATAGCAATATAGGATTACTATTTGATTTTTGAAATACACGTAGGTGGGGCTATGCCCTACAAAGCCCAGATGTGGTGGGCAGTGCCCACCCTACAGAACCTGTATTTTTTCGATAATCAAATCGGATTCCTAT
>CAXTSI010000695.1:0-3521 GCA_964246695.1 uncultured bacterium | reverse complement strand
TTCTTAATTTTTAATTTTTAATTTTTAATTTTTAATTTGAGCGAAGCGATTGACAAACTATAAGTGACCGAAGGTAATTCGGACTCTTCTTCCAGTTGAGGATTGAGACAGCAGATCCCAGAACAGCCAAGGCAATTGCCAAATTAGTATTTCGTCGGCTTGAATCAAGATGCAAATTTCAGCTTTTGATGACCCATCTCCTAATTCCCCCCGTAACTCCTCTCTGATTTTCCGCCAGCCGCTGTCTGTATTATTAAGCCATCGCTGCATTTCCTCTTCCAATTCTCTCCTTGAGTTTCCGCAAGCTTCAATATCACTTTGAGCTATAGCAATAATTGGCATTGTATCCCCCCAAGTAATGCGTGTTGGGTTATTTAAACTGTTATTTTCCTCTAGCAAAATAGTGCGTGTTCGGTCATTCAAACTGTTATATTCTGTCAGCCAAAGACTATGTAAGCGACGGATTGTTGGGCAGCTTGGTAAAATGCCTTGTATCAGTCTGGTGGGGTGCTCGTTATTCCTATAGATTTGCTGGGAGACGTTAAACCCACTTTCAAACCCACTATTTTGAGGGTCTGTAGAACTCATCCACAAAACTACCCTAGTCATAACTGCTCCCCCACAGGTGTTTATCTATCTAGATAACAAAATTTTCGGTGAAATTGACATCATTGTATATGACTGTAACCTGGAAACGTTCTCTTGGTGAACCACTAAAGCACAGTTGAATGAGCTTATCTTTGCCTTTGCCTTGAGAGTCGCTTCTTGCTTCGGCTTTTCCTGGTTCACCTGACTCTGGAAGTACACTGAGTTGAAGATGAGGCGGAAGAAGTGCTTGCTCACTCTGAGGTTTTACCTGTATAAAAACACCAATTGTTTCATTATCTTTGGGCATGATTGCCATAATTAAGGCAACTTCATGACCTGACAATTGCATCCCTAAATCAACAAGCTTAGCCTTCTGAAGACCTGCTTTTGGGTTGTTTGGGTCAACTCTTCCCAAGCTAATCGCAGCTTGCCAACGAGTGTCCTCATCCCGTGCCGTATGTAACAACTCAGTCAAAGCTTTGCTTACTTTAGGGTCGCCAACACCAATTCTTCCTAAAACTCCAGCTGCTTGTTTACGAATCAACTCATCGTTATGGGGTTGTAACAGAGGAATGATAGTTGCGATCGCATCCTCGCTACCAGGGTTACTTTCTTGACCTCGAAAAAAGCTTCTAGTTACCCAACCTGGACTCATTTTTTTTGGAGCTAAGACATCTTCAACAGCTTGCCAACCTGACTCAAACCGATTCTGAAACCATTGGCTCAAGCTGACCAACACAGATTGTGTCCGCAGGTTGTACAACTGCTGCCGCCATTTTTCATTTTCTATCAATGCTGCCCACTGTTCAAAATCCACTTTCAATCGTGGAGAATACAAAGACTTTTGACTTAGCTGTGCCAACAAGTCTTCTGCTTGTGCTTGTGACAACCAAGGCAGAGGCTTAACCGCTACTTTGCGATCGCCACCAAGGGAGCGTGCCACCCACATAATATTTAAGTCTTCAATTAAAGAGTCTTGAGCGAGCGAGTAAGTGCGTCTAATACTATCATATTGCCCTTGCTGTTTCAACTTCTTATGGGTAGTGTATCCCCAAATGCGTATCCAGCAGTCTTCAGTATTTACTTGCACTGCTAGGTAATAGTCCGCAGCCCAGCTAGGAATATCTATCCATTCAGCTGGCACACAAAATTCATTAGTGTCAATTTCGTCGTTTGGAATCAGTACAATTCGGGTGTTTCCTAGCTGAATTGCTGTGCCATTGACCACATCCCAGATAGTAGGTAAAACATCTAGACTTGACCACACCTCTGGCTGTTCGTCTTCTATACCCGATTCTGTTCTGAACCAATTTAAAAAGCCATCCAGAGCTAGGCGGTTGTTGGAGGCAATCGAGCGAGCTACATCATAAGAATATTTCTGCTCATTAGCGATCGAAAGCTCAAGCTGCTCTCTTGAGACTTCTAACCATATCTGGTCTGGGTAAAGGGTTGTAAGCGCTTCTAAAATATTTGACATTTTTTTCACCAGTGATATTAAAATTCCGGGTCACAAAAATTTTTCACGAGAGTCCGTACAAGGTCTGCAATTTTGTCAGCAAGCGGATTGAGTAAATCTGGAGGAACTGTTAGTCGCTGTTGTATCCAGTTGCTGATAGCATCTGCTAACTCTTGAGTGCCTGTTTCTAGTCCTTGTCTCACTTCTGATTGATCTAGTTGCAACTCGCGGGCGATCGCTGCTTCATCCTTTAGCCAAAAATAGCTAAGGTGCAGTACTTGTCGGCGTTGTCGGTCAAGCTTGCCAAATACTTGCTGAAACACCAAGTGAAAAATTGAATTTTGGTAATAGTAAATGAGGCACTCCTCCAGTGGGGCATTCATTTGCTCAAGCATTTCGGAGTTTGGCGTAATATTGAACTCTTGTTTAGCCCATTGAGCCACTAGTTTGAGTAGACTCTGCTTCACTTGGTTGCAGTGGCGAGAAATGGTTGTATAGTCCACTAGGAAGATGGGGGCAAGCTGGCGATACTTTGCTTCTACACCATACCTCAGTAGCAGATAGTTATCAGTTTTTTGGTCTATCTGTTCTAGGAATTCTGACAAAATAGCCATTAGTCGCGGAGTATGTTCCTGCATCATTAACCGCTCTTCCTGAGAGCCAGAGGTAGGATCGGGAATTATATCAGACAAGAAAGCCGAATGTTCGTCTCCACCACTAGGGGCATCTAGAGAGACAACTACTAATGTTTGATAGTTTCTCAACGCATTAATGCAGTCCCACAACCATTGTTTCATCTGCGCTCGATCGGCTGTGCCACTCGTAACTTGCTGGTTATATAGATTTGCCATTTCCTGCAACTGTTGATCCGTAGGTTCTGGTAGGGAACGGCTGTCAGTTGGTTTTTGGGGAGCATAAATTTCTTTGAAACATTTGTAGGCTAATAAATAGCAGTCAAGCTGTAGTTGACTGACCCCTTGCAGAGATTTTCGTAGGTAAATTAGAGAACTAAACTTCAATAACCCCCAGTCCGAAAGTCTCTTTTGCCCCATCTGTTGGCGAATCATCTCATCGATTTTGCGCTCCATTGTTGTACAGACATAGTTTCTTAATGGACGCCCTTGATGAAAGTTGCTGAAAAATTGCTTTGGGAAAAATTGCTTTGAATCACAAGCGATTAACAAGCCTATCTGTAAGACATCACCTATGTCGTACTGGTGTTGAGTGTATTGCTGGTAATTGCTCAACTTTCTATGAACTCGTCTGGCTGGGTTGACGACGAATTTTTCCAGGTAAGCCGACATGTGCCTGAGCGCTAGTTGCTCTGGTAAATCTGTCTGACAAATTCCGAGAAATTTCCAAGCCCAATACTCTTCATTGTCATTGGGGTCTGAATGATGTCGATTGTTGGCGATCGCTGATGATAAAGTGTGCGGGGGGGGGGATAAAAACCCCCACCAAGAAAAAAAAAAAAAAA
>CAXTSI010000694.1:0-3549 GCA_964246695.1 uncultured bacterium | reverse complement strand
AGATTTTGAACTGCCATACATATGATGGTCAATGTGTCTTGTGCGTAAGTCCTAAAACTAATTAACTAGAAGTCGCGGTGGCGCATAGCACAACCGCGACTTCTAGTCAGCGATCGGGTGAAGAGAATCCATTCTTCGCGTAACCAGCAACTTGGGTTACTACTTTTACCAGACCGCCACCAGTTTTTGCAACAAAACCCAAAAAAGAGGTGCTGTAGCTAGGGCGACTTTCCTACTTGCCACCATTATTTAGCAGTTGATCGCGGTTTTGACTAAGATCTTCGCCGCTACGTTTTCTCGGGTAGGGAACGCCATCACCCTTAATCCCTGTCCAGAGAATGGGGTTAAATACATCAGCCTCAACCAGATCTTCTCGTGAATAGTTAAAGCCCTTGGTTTTCTCCGCCCAGTAATTACCGTCATGTAAGGAGGGAATCGCTGGCGTAGTGACTAGACTTGGATCTTTACAAGCCGGAATGAAATCGGGGTTCACAGGCGCAGCGCACAAATTTCCCGGTAAAATCGCAGTGTAGGGGGTAAAGTCGGGCTTTCGGGTGAATGCATCCGACATCGACTCAGCGTTGGCATCAGTTATACCGAGATAGTCAACTCCCAATATGTCTTCCATTGTACGTATCATGCTGACGGTGTTGTAGTTATTTTTGATTACAACACCCCGCTTGGTGTACGGCGAGATGATATAGCCGATGGAGCGGTGGGAATCGACGTGGTCAGGCCCGTTCTGAGAGTCATCTTCAATAATAAAGATTGCCGTCTCCTTCCATTCCGGGGATCTAGAGATTGCTTGTACCAACAAGCCAACCGCATAGTCGTTATCGGCCATTTGCAGCTCGGGAGTATTAAGCCCAGCCACAGGGTTGGTGAAGCTACCAAAGTGGTCGTGAGCAAGACGTACCAACATTAAGTCAGGCAGACCGTTCTGCTCTACATCGCGTGCCCACTCGTTGTACAGGTAGAAGTCTGCATTTTTCTGGTCGTAACTCCGGAAGTAAGGGTCACTTTTATCCCTTAGCACTGGTTTTGTCACTGGAGCCTGAGGAATATTTGAGGCAAAGGGGGTTGGGGAGATGGGGATGTAGAGTGGGTTAGTTGGGTCAGGTTGTGTCGGATCGGGCTGATTAGTGTCGTAGTAGCCCTGATCGATAAAGAAGCCATAATTACGCACAGTCTTGCCTGCACGCAGCACAGTATCCCAAAGGTAACCACCAACAGCATTCGGATCTAGGTCGCCATCACCTGCTGGGGCATTAACATCTTTGCTTCCAGGTAGAATTGCCGAGCTACCGGAAGGATCTAAAAGCCCTGTTGACCGCTGATTTAGTTGTGAGGGATCAGACGAAGTTTCCGGTAGACCAATATTAATATTCCGGTTAGTCCCTTCATAGTCGTAGGTCAGGCCGTTAAAATTGGCATTGCCGTAGAGAACTGACTGGCTCTTCTCAGTGTAGTCCGTGGTTCGACCGTAGGTGGACCAGCCCCAGCCTACACCGCTCGACTCTCCACTATCGTAAAAGTTATCAAAAGTCACAAAGTCGAGGGCTAGCTGATGATGGTTTGGCGAGATAGCTCGTGGGAACAAGGTTAGTGAGGGATCTCCATTGCCGACGGGCAAGTCACCAAGCACCTGGTCGTAAGTGCGATTTTCTTTGACTATATAAATGACGTGCTTGATTTTGGTGCTGAGATATTTCAGCAACGGATCTGGACGCCGATTGGCAAAATCTTTGACGAAATGGTTATTTTTGTCAACCTGCTCGGAGAGAGTATTCAGCGTTCCGCTGTCGGGAACCGGAATCACCGAAATGCCAGCTTTTTCTAGAGCCCAATTGTACTCGTTTCTAAACGTGGTGTTGGTCGCTGTTCCCGCTTCAGTAGTCCGGCTATTTGCAGGGTTGGGACCAGAGTTGCTTTTGGCATTGACGACGTAAAGTCTTTGACCGTCTTGACTTACACTCACAGAGTTGGGGTACCAGCCTGTGGGAATGCGTCCAATGACCTGACCTTTCTTCAGATCTACTAAAGCTACAGCGTTCTCGCCCCCCAGAGTGACGTAGAGAGTTTCTCCACTTGGGCTGAGAGCAAGAGAGTTGGGATTAGCCCCTTTGTACTTGTCGCCGGGTCGAGACAAGGAAATGGTCTGTACAACCTTATTGGTGTTTGTATCGATAACAGAAACCGAGTCACCATTGCCGTTGGCTACGTACAAAAGGCTCTGGTCAGGCGAAAGCAGCATCTTGTTCGGCTGCACACCTATAGGAATGCGGGTAACTGCCTTACTCGCAATGTCAACCGCAAGGACTTCATCATCACGCTGACTGCTGACAAAGGCTGTGACAGCTGCACCGCTATCTTTGTTGCTCTTCACAGCAACATCAAAAGAGTATTCCCCTGTGGCAACCTTACCACCTGGCACAAAGAAGTTGATTTCTTGGAGCACCTTACGGGTGGAAGCATCAACGATTGATATGGAATCATTCTCGAAGTTGGCAGCCACCAATGTCTTGCCGTCTTTACTTATAGCAAGTCCTGCCACAACTGCACCTGTGACTCCAACAGGTGCCGCAACGCCTGCTGGAGTATTTTTTAACAGACCGCCATCGTATTTAGGAAAGGGGGCTGTCTGATCCGAATTGTGACCTAGCAGGATGAAGGGAGCTTCTGCAACGTACTTGTTCCCGTTGAGAGTGTAGACATAGACACGGTCGTCTATCCCACCAGACACATAGAAACTCTTGCCGTCCGGTGACCAAGTTAAGCCATTGTAAGTATTAGGAATGTTGATCTGCTGTTGCTTAACTAAGCTACCGCTGCTCACATCGAAGACAAACACCCACTCTGCTTTTGTGGTTGTCAGTGGTGTTCCAGTTGCTGGGTCAGTGGCTGGTTTCCCAGTTACTGGATCGAGCACTGGGTAGGTGATGTTTGCTCCGGTTGTCTCGTTTTTGAAATTCTGGTTGTAGCCGCTGGTCAGGACTAGCAGGGTTTTACCGTCTGGGCTCAGAGCAGTTGTTACTGCTTCGGCAGCGTCAGCATCACCATCTTGAGTTGCGCCAGTGGCAAGGCGATCAAAAGTCGAGCCTGGTGCCGCAGCAGGCGTGATTGTCTGACCTGTGGGTAGTAATGAGCCACCATCGAAGTTACCGACAGGATTGGGCGTCCGAGCACTAACCGATGGCATCACACCCAAGCTGGTTGCCAGTAGTAGGGTTAGCAGATGTCCCTTATGCTTGCAAGCGAGCATTAACCTTTTCATAACCGTTGCCTCAGAAAGCTCCAATAATATTTTGCTACTCAACGATTAAAGGAACGATAATGATAGGTTAAATTCTTATCTCAGTAGAAAAACTGTACTTCAGAGAAGAAACAACAAGAAAAGAAACATCGCTAACGATAGATGATGATCAATGCCAGGGCAAACGCCGGAGTATCAATAATACCCATTGCTTTTAGAGAAATAAATAATCTTCTAACCAACTAAGTACAGCTTTGCATAAGTTCGTAGCGAATTGACAAAGGAAAACTTTTGAC